>JAQSWS010000004.1 GCA_029266495.1 Rariglobus sp.
TCCGCCTTGGGGGCTTCCTTGGCTGCGGCGGGTTTGCCGGCGGGGGCCTCGACGGTTTCGCCAGGCTTGCCCACCGCGCAGAGCGGTTCACCAAGGGCGACTTGCGAGCCGGCTTCGGCAAAAATTTTCAAAATGATTCCATCGAAGAAGCACTCGAGCTCCATGGTCGCCTTGTCGGTTTCGACCTCGGCGAGAGTGTCGCCGGATTTGACGGCGTCGCCTTCTTTTTTGAGCCACTTGACCAGCGTGCCCACCGTCATGGTGTCGCTGAGTTTCGGCATTTCGATGATATTGGCCATGGGGAGGAAAATTTCGGAATCGGAGTTTTAACGCAAAGGCGCAAAGACGCTAAGCTCGGAGTGCAATGGGCTTCGCGGCCTTTGCGACTTGGCGTCTTTGCGTTAAATAAGTCACGCGACGGCGGCGAGGGCGGCTTTGAGGACGCGCTGGGGGTTGGGGAGCTGTTCGACCTCGACGGGCGGGCTGTAGATCGCAGGTGCGTCGATGGTGGCGAGGCGGTGGATGGGACCGTCGAGCTCATCGAACGCTTCGCGCTGGATCATGTAGGCGAGCTGGGATCCGACGCTGGCGAAGGGCTTCTGCTCTTCGACGATGAGCACGCGATGGGTTTTCTTCACCGAGGCGAGCACGGTGTCGATGTCGAGGGGGCGAATGGTTCGCAGATCGACGACCTCCACGGAAATATCGTGTTCTTTTTCGAGAATGCTCGCGGCGGCAAGGGAGTGGAGAACGGAACGGCCGTAGGTGACGATGGTGAGATCGGTGCCTTCGCGTTTGATGTCGGCAACGCCGAGGGGAATGACTTCCTCGGTGTCCGGAACCTCGCCTTTTTCGCCGTAAAGGAGCGTGTTCTCGAGGAAGAAGCACGGGTCGTTGTCGCGGATGGCGGCCTTGAGGAGGCCCTTGGCGTCGCGGGCGGTGGAAGGAACGATGACCTTCACCCCGGGATGGTTGGCGAGGACGTTCTCAGGCGTATGGGAGTGGGTGGCGCCGACGTTGGTGCCGCCATTGGCCGGACCGCGGATGACGATCGGACAGTTGATGAGACCGCCGGACATATAGCGGACGTTGGCGGCGTTGTTGAGGATCTGGTCGAAGGCGACGGAATAAAAGGACCAGAACATGAGCTCCATCACGGGACGGATCCCGAGCATCGAGGCGCCGACGCCCATGCCGATGAAGCCGGCCTCGGAGATGGGGGTGTCGACGATGCGGTCGGGACCGAATTTTTCGAGGAGACCCTCGGAGACTTTGTAGGCACCGTGGAACTGGGCGACTTCTTCACCCATGAGGACGACGTTTTCGTCGCGGGTGAGTTCCTCGGCAAGGGCGGCGCGGATGGCTTCGCGGTAAGTAAGGACGGCCATGGAAGAATGAAAAGTTGAGAGCTGAAAGTTGAGTGTTGAGCGACCGGACCGGGATTAATCGAAGAAGAGGCGGCCCTTGGAGGTGCGCTTCTCGGGATTATCAGTCTCCCAGTAGACGTCTTTCTGAATGTCGTCGGGGGTGGGGAAGGGGCTGGCTTCGGCGAAGTCGGCGGCGGGGTCGGCCTCGGCAAGGGCCTCGGCGTTGATCTGCTCGGCGAGGGCCTCGGTGAGGACGCCTTCGGCGAGGAGGGTATTTTGGAAGAGCTGGATCGGATCCTTCGTGCGCCGGTATTCCTCGATCTCCTCGCGGGTGCGGTAGGTCTTGTCTGGGTCGGCGACGGAGTGGCCGCGGTAGCGATAGGTGTCGATTTCGACGACCGCAGGCTGGTGCTTTTCGCGGGCGAGGGTGAGGAACTTGTCCATCGTGGCGCGGACCTCGTAAACGTCATGGCCGAAGCAGGTGCCCCAGTTCATGCCGTAAGCCTCGGCGCGTTGCGCGAGACCGGGACCGGCGGAGGAGCGTTCCTGGCTGGTGCCCATCGAATAGCCGTTGTTCTCAATGACGAAGATGACTGGCAGATTCCAGAGGGCGGCGAGATTGTAGGCCTCGTGAACGGCGCCTTGATTGACGGCACCATCGCCCATGAAGGCCATCGCGGCGCCCTTGAGTTTCTTATACTTGAGGGCGTAGGCGAGTCCGGTGCCAAGGGGGATCTGGCCGCCGACGATGCCATGGCCGCCCCAGTAGTTAAGCGAGGGCGCGAAGTAATGCATCGAACCGCCCTTGCCCTTCGAGCAGCCGGTGATTTTGCCGTAGAGCTCAGCCATGAGGGCCTTTGTATCCATGCCGACGGCCATGGCGTGGCCGTGATCGCGGTAGGCGGTGATCACATGATCGTCCTTGCCCATCAGTGAGCAGCAGCCGACGGCAACGGCCTCCTGGCCGATGTAGAGATGAAGAAAGCCGCCGATCTTCTTGGACTGATAAGAACGCAAACTGCGCTCCTCAAAGCGGCGGATACGCACCATCTTTCGATGGAGTTCGATTTTCTCTTCCTTGGAGAGCTTTGCGTTGATCGGGGCCGTGGCGGACGGGCCGGGGCAGGCGACGTTGGCTGCGTCTTTCTGGTCGGCGGTAGGGACTGCTTTTTTGCTCACAGGTAGAGTCGAGTTGAGTGTTAAAAGAAGAAGTCTTTGTGAGACCGTTAAGAAATCAAGTGTTGTTTAAGCGGATACGGGGGCGAGTTGCGGGGCAGGCGTGATTTGTTCGACGATGACTTGCAATGGGGTCGAGGGGTGGCAATCGGCGCGGAGTGCAACGAAATGCGCGCGGTGCCGGTCATAGATCGGCCAGAGGGCGGTGCGGTCGGTCTCGGGGAGCGGGAGTTCGTCGATGTCCGCGCGTTGGAAAAAGCCGAATCGTCCCTCGGCCATCGCCGGCGGCAATGTCGCGATGGGGAGTTTACATTCAAAAAGAAAGAGCAGCCAGTGGGCTTCGCCCTCGTATGATTTTTCCGCGATCATTGCGAAGAGGTGCAGGTCCGCCGGGGTGATGAGATGGCCGGTCTCCTCGGCGGTCTCACGGGCGGCGCATTCGAAGGGTGATTCGCCGGTGGAGGTTTCGAGTTTGCCTCCGATCGGGCTCCATGCGCCCAGGTTGGGCGGCTTGGCCCGGAGGAGCAATAGATGCTCACCTTTGTCATTTTTAATGAATACAAGGACGGCAATTTTGTAGGCGGGAGGGGAGGTCATGGCCGCGGAGATATGTGTATTGAAAAAATATTATGCGTGTTGCCGAATTTGAGCGTGACGGAGGCGCCGCGATGCTCAATGTTTTGCCTCTCTTCCCCAAGCATGAAACCCCTTACATGTGCCTTTCTTTGCATGGGTGTGATGGCGCTCGCGGCCATTTCGCCTCTAACCGCCCAGCCTGTGCCGCCTCCGCCCGTGGAGGTGACCAATGTTAAGTTCAATGCAGCCCGTGTTGATTCGGGGACCTGGTATGTCACCGAAATTGAGGTCCAGGGTCGTCCGGGCGCTGCGACGGACAACCGCAACTTCATCAATCGCGTCAAGGTCTCCCTTAACCTGGGCATCTTCAGCGTGAAGGCCCCGCAGGGTGCCAAGATTCCCGACACCTACTATCGCGCTTCTGCCGAAGCGGTGGCTGTGGACAGCGCTGGCGGCAAGGCGGTCTTCCGCTTTTATTTGCCCCCGGAGATTGTCAAACGTGACCAAATCACCGGCGATCAGAAGTTCTATTTGATCGAGCTGTTTGTGGACGGCAAGGCGCTGCCCCTGACCAAAAACCATTTCACTGCCACTGCGCTGAGCAAACCGGAGTTCGTTGAAAGCTTCCGCTCAAAGGTATCAAGCGAGGCGGGCGTCAATGACGGCATCATGCTCCCGCAATATCTCACTCCTTTTGCGTTCGCAGGCTCCCCTCCGCCACCTTCATTTATTCGCATCGAAAGCACGCGTTAAGCGTGATTGCTCAAATTCAGCTTGCTGAGTTTCGGCACTTCTGAAATCGACTCCCTCTTCCCCTATGTCATCCCCCCGCGTCCTTGCTGTAGACAGCGGTGCTGGCCACGTTGCTTGCGGTGTATTTGCTTCCGCCAAGAACGGCCGGCTCGTGCTGGAACAGTTTGCCTTGGAATCCTTCAATCCTGACGCCTCCCTCGAGGCGCAATGGACTGAGTTGGTGGCCCAGTCATTGGCCGCGGCCGACAAACGTGCGGCCGCCTCCGGCTCGGCTGTCCTGTCGGTCCCCGGACACCTCACGCTTACCAAGTTCGTAAAGACGCCCGCGGTCGACAAGGCGAAGCGCGACAAGGTCATTCAGTTTGAGGCCCAGCAAAACATCCCCTATCCGCTGCCCGAAGTGGTGTGGGATTATCAGACGGTCAGTGACGACAGCCTCGACCTCGAGGTCATGCTGGCGGCCGTGAAGCTGGACGTGGTCGAGGCCCTTTGCCACTCGGTGCGCGACGCCGGCGTGTCCCCCTCCGAGGTTCTGCCGGCGACGATCGCCCTGTATCGCTCCTTTAAATACAACTATCCCGACGCGGCCGGCACCTCGCTGGTCGTGAATATCGGCGCCCGTTCGACCAATCTCCTGTTCATCGATGGCGGGCGTTTTTTCATCCGCACGATCGCACTGGCCGGCAACAGCGTGACCCAGTCAATCGCCGACGAACTCAAGCAGGAGTTTTCGCACGCGGAGAGCCTCAAGCTTCAGGTTCTGGGCGGAACGAGCGATCTGCCCGAGTCTTCACCGGCCCGCACCACGGTCTTGAATGCGGCGCATTCATTCATCGGGCGCCTGCACATGGAGATCACCCGTTCAACGGTGAACTACCGCCGCCAAAGCGGCGCGGAACAGCCGGCGGTCATTTACATCACTGGCGGCGGCTCCTTGGTGCCGGAGCTCATCGCCACACTCACGGACAAGCTCAAGACCCGGGTTGAGTCCTTCGATCCCCTGCGCAACGTCGAGGTGGCTCCCTCGGCCGCTGCGGCGCGCGACTATTCCGCGGTCCTCGCCGATCTGGTCGGTCTCGCGGTCGGAACCGGTGTCGGCGAAAAACGCTTCACGCTTCTGCCTCCGACCATTGGCGAGGCCATCGCCTTCCGCAAGCAGCAGCCTTTTTATGTCGGTGCGGTCGCCGTGCTCGCCGTGGCTCTTGCGCTTCCCGCCGTTCATTTCCACCAGCGTGCGTCCGTCGCGAACGAACAGGTCCGGTTGCTTGAAACCCGTATCCAACCGCTGCGTGCTCTGAAGGACGCCAACACAAACAACCTTCAGAAAATCGAGACGCTTAAAAAGGAAATCGGCGCGATCCAGGGTCTGGTCGAATCCAAATCCAACTGGATTAATTTCTTCACGGATTTGCAGGAGCGCCTGATCAAAGTCGAAGACGTCTGGCTGGAAAAACTCCAGGTATTGCGTCCGGCGGCAGGAGAAGTTTCGCCTGCATCCGGCGGACCGATCTTCGGCCAGCCTGCGGCTACGGGCGACACCGCACAGGCGCCGGCGCCTACCGTGCTTCGTCTTAATCTCAGCGGTCGGCTGTTGGACAGGGCCAATCCCACGTCGAAAGTCAGCCAGGAATCGTTGGATCGCGTGCGGTCGCTACTCGCGAGCTTTACCGATTCCCAGTTCATCTCCGCGAAGGAGAAGGAAACCTTTAATACCAACCAGCCGGGTATCCTGAGCTTCGACTTCATCCTTGTCGTCGATCCCAAGAAACCGCTCTGACCCCAGCCCCATGGCCAGTTTCAAGTCCAATCCTGTCTATTACTCATTGCTCGGTATCCTTGGTCTGGTGGTCGCCGCCGCCGGATGGGGCATTTACAACCGCCATGCCGCCGCTGAAACCAGCGCGCGGCAGCTTGCGCAGAAGCGCAGCGAGTTGAACGCCCTCCAGGCGGTGAGCCCCGCGCCCACCCAGGAGAGCAAGGCCACTGTAGAGGCTGACCTGCGTCGAACGGAAGCCGCGCTGGCCACCATGCACGAGGAGCTTCGCGGACGCGGTGCCGTTGCGGAAAATCTCCGCAAAACCCCCGTGCCCACCGAGCCGACCGACGTTTTCTTTAACTTGGAGACCTTTGTGGAAAAAATGCGCCAGAGGGCGCAGGCGTCGAACGTCAAGGTCAAGGCGGACGAGCGCTTTGGTTTTTACACCTACGCAACCTCGGGCCCTGAGCGTGACCTTATTCCGCAGGTCTTCCGTCAGCGTCAGATTTCCGAATACCTGATCAACGCGGTTATCGATGCGCGGCCCAGTGAACTGCTGTCTCTCCATCGAGAACGTCCTCTGACTAAAACTGAGCTCGACGCCATCGCCGCGGGCCAGCCATTGCCCGCTTCCTCGAGACCCGCCGCCCAAGGAGTCACCGATTTTTTTGAAATCGATCCACGAATCTCCGCCCGTGTGCCGGGTTTCGTAAGCGCCACGGCTTTCCGGCTGACGTTCGTCAGCGAGACCGGTTCGCTGCGTGCGCTGCTGAACAAGCTGGCGGAATTCGAACTCCCCCTCGTGGTGCGCAGTGTGGAGGTCGAGCCTGTGACCAAGTCCACGACCGCTGCGGCGGCTCCTCCAGCCAATACACTCAGCGCAATCTTCGGCACGGCGGCGCCAGCGGCTCCCGTGGAGCCTGCCAAGCCTACTCCGATGGTTGAGAAGACCCTTTCCAAATTCACGGTCACGGTCGAATTGATCGACTTGGTCGAAGCCCCCGCGACAGAAGCCACCCCGACTACCTGACATGGCCGCCAAATCCCAAGATAAAGTTTTCTTCGGCGTCGCGTTTTTCCTGTTGCTGGCCTCCGCCGGCTGGATGGCGCTGCAAAACTCGAAGCTCTCCTCGTTGCGCACCTCCTCCGAGGTGACCATCACGCCCTCCGCTTATGTGCCCGCCGGCATTGACGCTCCGAGCGTCAGCACGAAGACATGGCCGTCGCCCGTTGCCCAATCAAGCGGCCCGATGTGGGTGTATGACGTGTTTACGCCACCGGAGATTTATTACCTCGAATCGACCAAGCAATTTAGCGTTACGCTGCCGCCCCCTCCGCCGCCCCCGCCGCCACCTCCTGAATCCCGCTTCGGCATTAATTTAGTTGGCATCAAGCAGGACTCCTTCCGTCTGCAGCTCGTCGGCTACACCGGCGGACCTGGCGATTATCGGGGTATGTTTGAAAACGCCCTGTCTGGCGACACCATCATCGGCCGCGCTGGAAAAACCATTCCCGACCTGGGCCTCACGATCAAGAGCTTTGACGTGAAGCGTAACAAGATTGAGAGCCCCGACAGCATGGTGACCTATGATACCGAGGCGACCGCCATTGTGGTTGACGACAAGACTGGAGAGGAAATTTCGCTCACCAACAAACATCGGCGCATCAAGGGCGAGCCGTTCGCAATTCTACGGGCTGAGGGGGCCTCTGCCACGATCGAACACAAGGCGGGTGCCAAGTTTACGATCGGGGACGCCACTTATACCCTGCTGACGATCACCGCCGAGCCGCCCTCAGTGGAAATCCGCAAGGAAGCCCCTGATTTGAAAGAACCCGAAACGAAGACCTTGACGCCATTCGTTCCTGTCGCCCCAGTGCCCGCTTCGCCTGCGCCGACCGATTCGGCTCCTCCCGCGCAGCCGGCTCCGGCGACTCCTTTCCCATTCGGCACCTAATCATTTCCTGTATCCCTTAGTCTTATACCCAGTCCAGCAGAGCATCTCCTAAATGAAAAAGCTAAAGCTCCCCAAATCGCTCCTTGTCACGTTGGCCACTCCCGCGCTTCTGGCGCTGGTCGTGCCCGCCGGGCACGCCCTCGCACAGGGCCAGACCGAGACGAAAATCCGTCTCATGGCTGATGCCCTTCGGGCGCGTGATAGTGGCGACCTTGAAACCGCCAAGAAAAACCTGGAGGAGCTTCTCGCACTCGCCCCGAATGACGCGACCGTTCAGCGGCTGCTTTCCGGTGTGAATGCATCCATCGCCGCCCGTGCTTCGGGCGTCGCCGTAGTCGAGGCGGCACCCGCTCCCGCGTCTTCGGAGCCGGTCGA
Source organism: Rariglobus sp. (assembly GCA_029266495.1). Classification (GTDB taxonomy): domain Bacteria; phylum Verrucomicrobiota; class Verrucomicrobiia; order Opitutales; family Opitutaceae; genus Rariglobus. The sequence goes on from JAQSWS010000004.1 coordinate 7,959, forward strand.
AGTGAGCATGCCTTCCGCTTCCAAGCCCGCCCCGAAGCCCGCTCCGGTGCAATCGCCCGAAGAGGCTGCGCTTTCACTGGCGGACGATCTCGCCAAGCAGGAGAACCTGCGTATCAAAGGGCTGATTGCCGACGCCCGTGCCAAGCGCGGCGAAGCTCGTGATCTCGCCAAGGACGGCCGTTTCGACGAAGCCACCGTTGTGCTCGAGGGTGCGATCAACTCGCTTCCCGCCAATCCGGCCACTGCCGACATGATCGCCGATCTCCAGGCGGAGAAAAACGGTTTGCTGCTCGAGAAAGCCCAGTATGCGCACAAGAAGGGTGACACTGTCGCAGCCCGTGCGGCGCTCGAGGCCTATGCCTTGGCCTCCAACGACACCAAGCGGGTGGCGAAAGTCTCCCACGCCATCGATAAAACCGAACTCGATCCGCCTTTGCAGCCGATCGAAAAAGTAAACCCCAAGTTTATCAGCGATCAAAAGGAGATCGCCAAGCTCGAGGCCAAGGGTCGCAGCCAATATCTGGCCGGCGACATTGAGGGTGCCCAGGAAACGTTCCGTTTGATCGAGTCGATCGATACGGGCAATCCCTTGGCCAAATCCATTCTTGCCCGCATTGCCACCGAGAAATCTGCGGTGGGTGAGCTCAACCGTTACAAGACCCGGGCTCAAATGCTCGAAGAGGTTGGTAATTCATGGCAGCGTCCGGGCGTTTATCTAGATCGGCCCGTTGAAACTGGTGGTGGTGGAGTTGTAGTCACGCCGCTCGCAAAGAAGTTAAACGACATTAAAATTCCCAACGTGAATTTCAGTGGCGTGGAACTCAGCCGCGTCATCAACACGCTTTCGGCCATCTCCGCCGATTATGACAAGAGCGAAGGCGCCAAGGGCGTGAACATCGTGTTGATCGACTCGAGCAACAAGAATCCCACTGTAAACATCACCCTGCGTGATCTGTCCCTCCGCCGTATCCTCGACTTGATCACGGATGCAACGGGCTACCAATATGAGATCCAGCCTGACACCATCGTGGTGCGTCCGGGTGGAGAAGGCGGCGGTATTATCTTGGAAAATGCGTTTTTCCCGGTCACTCGCGCCACCGTCATCCGTATGACCGGCATCGGCGCAGCCGCGGCTACGACCACTACTGCAGCAGATCCGTTTGCCGCTCCGAGCGCCGCGCCTAGTGGTAGCGGTGGCAGTGCGGGTGGCGAATCCGCGGCGCTGCAGTCGTTCCTCGAGCTACAACGACGTCCGCCAGGTCGAGATCGAGGCCAAGTTCATGGATGTGCAGGAAGGCGTGTTGGAAGAACTCGGGGTAAACTGGAGTGCAAGCAGCGATCATGGCACCTACCTTTCCGCGAATCGTTCGCTGGCATCTGTTTTCGGTGGCTCGGCCACCGGCGCAGCTGGCTCGATCTTGACCACGGATGGTTTGGGCGGAACAACCGATCGTAGCATCCCCAACAGCCCCGCGGTGATTCCCGGCGCTCCGAACATCGGACTCACCACCACCAGCGGCAGCTTCACTAATCAAGATAACGAACTGGCTGTGATCACCGGTGTCATTGGCGAATTCGATGTCACCGCCACGATCCGTGCGTTGTCGCAGAAAACGGGGACTGACCTGCTGAGCTCCCCCAAGGTGACCGTGCTTTCCGGTAATCCGGCGAACATCGTCGTCGCGCAGGAACTCCGCTATCCGCAAAGCTACGGTGAGACGCAGAGCACCGTGAGCTCGGGTAATTCCGGCGGTTCGGCCATCAGTATCACCGCGGGCACGCCCCAAGAGTTCACCGTCCGCAATGTGGGTGTCGAACTCAAGGTCACGCCCACGGTTGAGGAGGATGATTACAGCATCAGCCTGGATCTGAATCCCAAGGTCACCGAGTTCGACGGATTCGTCGAATACGGCGGTCAGAGCGTCGCGTTGACCAGCTCGGGTCTGACCAGCACCACTGTCGCTTTGCCCTCCGGCTTCTACCAGCCGATCTTCTCCACGCGTGAAGTGACGACCAAGGTCACCGTGTGGGATGGCGCGACGTTGGTTCTCGGCGGATTGACTCGTGAAGAGGTCAAGAAGACCAACGACAGCATCCCGGTTTTGGGTGATATTCCGTTCCTTGGCCGGGCCTTCCGCTCCAAGGGCGAGACGTCCAGCAAGCGCAACTTGCTGATCTTCGTCACGGCCAACCTCGTCAGCCCCGGTGGTTCTCCGAAGAAGCAGCAGCTGAAGAGCGTGGCTCCTGCCTCGATGTTCCAGAACCCGACCATCGTGACCCCGGGCAGTGCCGAGTCGCGTGTTCGCGCCGGCAAATAAGCCATTCCTCCGGGCTTCTACTATCGACGCCGTCACCTTCGGGTGGCGGCGTTTTTTTGGGCTTTATCTTTGCAATGAGCGAAGGCGCGTTCCTTGGTTTTCATCATGGCTAAATGGCTTCTGATCGACGGCTTTAATCTCGCCTACCGCTGCTTTCACGCGGTGCCCGAGCTGACGCGTGCAGACGGGTTTCCGACCAATGCGTTGCATGGCTGGGTGAAGTCGTTGTGGAAACTGGCCGATCAGGAAAAGCCGGACGGCACGCTTGTGTTTTTTGATTTGGGCGGTTCGCAGGACCGGCTGCTTTTGCTGCCCGAATACAAGGCCCAGCGTGAGGAGATGCCGGAGGCATTGTGCAAACAGATCGAGCCGATCAAGGCGCTCACGCGCGCGATGGGATTTGTAGGCATCGAAACAGATGGCGTCGAAAGTGATGACCTGCTGGCTTCACAGGCCGTTGCTTTGGCGGCGCAGGGCCACGAGGTGTTGATCGTCAGTTCCGACAAAGACTTCGCCCAGATCGTAAACAACCGGATCAAGATTCTTCTGCCGCCGCCCTCGGCCAACCCGAAGCTCGGCTGGCGTTTTCGTGACGAGGCGGGCGTGTTGGAAAAGTTTGGTGTGCCGCCAGCGCAGATCGCGGACTACCTGGCTCTGGTGGGTGACACTTCGGACAACATCCCCGGCATTTCCGGTGTGGGGCCGAAGACCGCGGTAAAATGGCTGCAGCAATATCACAACATCGAGGGTGTGATCGCCCATGCGGCGGAGCTCACGCCCGAGCGTTTCCGGGAGGCCGTGCGCGATCGCGCGGAGGATCTGCGGCGCAACTTGAAACTGACCACGTTGAATCTGTCCTTGCCGACCGTGGCCGCGGAGGCGCCCCGTATCATGGCGGAGGAGCTGTTTGCTCTGCTGGAGGGCTGGGAAATGAAATCGAGCCTCAATGAGGCGAGGGGACGCTACGGCCGGCAGCCGGAGTTTTTGTTCTAGGCCGGTCTGGAATGCGGTCCGCCGGCTTTTGCTCAATTGGATGAATCTCGAACCTGCCAGTTCGCGTCCTGCTTCGCCCAGGCGCCCATATGCCGGTTTACTGGTGTGGATCTGCGGTGTGTTGCTGGCCGCCAGTTTTGTCACGTGGCATGCCAAGGCGGTGGCACGTTATCTGGATCGAGTCACGGCCACGCGGTTTTCGGGCGATCCGATTGAGACACCCCTGCAACGTGTTCCGCAGGCGATAGCACCGGACGGGCAGGTGTGGGTGCGATATGCCATGGACATGGCGGAAGGCGGGAAGTGGCGCGTGCGCTCGACGGATATTGATAACGCTCCGGAAGGGCGTCCGATCTACTGGAATTCGGCTTGGGCGCTTTGGCTGTCCGCCTGCGGTCGCCTGCGAATGGCGTTCACGGGCGAACCGCTGGCGAGGGCGATTGAATCGGCTTCGCTGTGGGCAAACCTGCCGGTGTTCTTTTTCGTGTTGATCCTGTTTTCCGGGTGGGTCTGGAGGCGTTGGGGCGGGGCGGCGGGGGCGCTTGCGGCGGTGGCGCTGGCCGGGCATCGCAAGTTTTACGAGGGATTCTATCCCGGTTACTGCGATCACCATGGGTTGATTAGCGCGGCGGTATTGGGGGTGGTGCTGGGCGCGGTTTTGGCGGGGGCGGGCTGGTGGAAAAAGGAGGCGGGACCGGGGTTCTCGCTGCTGCCGGAATCGGAACGCCAAGTCCGCCGGGCGCTGGTGATTTCGGCGGTATGCGGTGCATTGGGCCTGTGGGTGAGCGCGGCTTCGTTGGTGGTCACCATTGCGATTGTTGGAATTGCCGCGCTGTTGGTGGCGCTATTCAGGGGGCGTGCAGATGAGGCCGGTATTGCCTGCGTGTCGGGGACGTGGCGGCTTTGGGGACGGGTGGGCGGAGGGCTCAGCCTGGTCTTTTATTTGATGGAGAATTTTCCAGATCGTCTGGGGCTGCGCCTGGAGGCGAACCATCCGCTTTACAGTCTGGCATGGTGGGGGGCGGGCGAGGCGATCGCAGCCGTGCTCGTGTGGCGGACGGAATCACGTTCCGCAAGGTGGCTCGCCTCGCGCCTAAGCGGATGGGGGATCGCTGTGCTGGCGGCGCCGGCGGTCATCTTGACGAAAGGTGCGAAGGTCTTTGCCCCGCTGGATCCCTTCCTTGCTCGTATTCATGACTCAATACACGAGTTCGAGCCGTTGTGGGTGGCGATTTCACGCGCGGGTTGGAAGCCGTATGGCGATCAACTTTTCATTTCACTGGTGATCCTGGTCCTTTGGGTGGTGTGGCGGGCGTGCAAGCCGTCCGTGTCGGAGAGGCTCGGGGTGGGATTCATCGGAGGCGTGGCACTGGCCGCCACCCTGCTGGGCTGGTATCAGAACCGCTGGCTGCTGACCGCGGCGGGACCGCAACTTGTGCTGGTGATGGTTTTGCTGCTGGCGGTGACGGCGCGGTTCAGGGCCGGCTGGCGCGGCCTGGTGATCGTGGCGGTGGGGGCGTTGCTGTATGTGCCGGGCCCCTGGATTCTCGCCAGTGAACGCCGGCTGGTGGAACGGGTGCGGGACGTGCAATTGGGTGAAACCATGCAGTTGCTTTATCGCGACATTGCCGGGGCGCTGCTCAAAACCGGCGCGGATTCGCATTCAGTGGTGCTGGCCAGTCCCAATGCATCCGTTGGGGTGGGCTATTACGGACAATTGAGAACGGTCGGCACGTTGTATTGGGAAAACCGTGACGGGCTGCTGGTGGCGGCGGAGATTCTGGGAGCGCGGGATGACGCCGAGGCGGCGGCGCGTATTCATGCGCGTGGCGTCACTCATGTGGTGATGATTTCAAGTTACGACTTTCTGTCGGAATACCGCTTTGCGTTGCGTGGCGGATCGAACAGCCCGGAGGAATACCGGGTGGAGTTTGGGCATCGACTGCTTTACCAGCACCGCGTGCCGGTGTGGTTGGGACCGCTCGGTTATTCGGTGCCGGCTCCTCTGACCGGGCTGGGTTTCAGGGTGGCCCTGTTTGCCGTTGATTTTGAAACCCCCGTGTCCGTCGCGCACGAACGCATCGGGCGATATCAGCTGACGAAGGGCGAGCGGGATCTGGCGGAGGCGAGCTTCATGGCCGCGTTGACAGCGGACGCCTCGCGAGCGGAACCATGGCTTCTGGAGGGGCAGTTGATGCTGTCGGCAGGACGGGTGAATGAGGCCTACAATTTCATCCACGCTGGAATCGTTCGATCACCGGCAAGCCAGCGCGACGCACTGATCAAGGCGGCTGCGGCGGTATTTTCCCGGCACGGGGCCGAGGGCCGGGTTCACGTGCAAGCGCTACTTGATATGCTGAACGTAGATCGGCGGGCGGAACCGGCGAAGTAACCGACAGGTGCCGGGCACCTGCGCGCCTTACTTCGCCTCCTCCTCGGGACCCAAAATGTAGCCGACGCCGTGAACCGTGCGGAAGGAATCCAGGCTGAGGCCGTTACGTTTGAACAGCTCGCGCACCTTGACGATATATTGATCGAGGGAGCGGCTTTTCACATCCGCATGGATGCCCCAAACCGAATGAATCAATGCCTTGCGGGTAATGACGCTTCCGCGGTTCTCGTGAATGTAGGCAAGGATGCCGAGTTCCTTGCGGCCGATTTTTACGGATTTGGATCCAGGGAATTCGATTTCCAAGCGGATGGGAACCACTTGGGCGCCGCAGAACTCGAACGGTGCGTCGATCACCCGCACGTTCTTGGTGAGATTTAAATCAGTGTTGGACTCCGCGCGGCGTAAAACTGCCCGGATGCGGGCAACCAGTTCAGGGAAGCCGAAGGGCTTTGTGATGTAGTCGTCGCCACCCAGTTCAAGCCCACGGACCTTGTTCACCTCAAGGGCGTTGCCAGTGAGGAAAATCGTCGGGACGTGGATGTCGTTCGCCTTGAGCTCTTCAAGCAATGCGAAGCCCGATTGATCAGGAAGGTTGACGTCAAGAAGCAGCAGATTGGCGAAATTGCGTTTAAGGAAACGCAGGGCCAGGGCACAGCGATTGTAAACCTGCGTCTGCATGCCGGCTTCCTCCAGATGGAGGCAGATCAGTTTAGCCAGTTCCTCTTCATCCTCGATAACAAGAATCAGAGGTTTGGGTTCGGCGCGCATGGGGAGATTAGAAAGGTAAACTAGGTATGAGTAATGACGGGGACGGGGAGGTTTTTTACAAATAGAGCGCACTTGTCAAAAGAAACGTCCATGCAACCGGTGGGTAATTTAGGGTTGGAGAATAGACTTGAAGGGCTCCGGTGCGGCGTGTCCCTTGGCCGCTGTGTCTGCAAACGCTCCCCTGCTCATGCTCGGGTTGCCCAAGGGCAGCCTTGAGGAATCCACCAAGAACCTGTTCGCCAAGGCGGGCTGGAAGATCACCACGAGTTCGCGCTCCTACAAGCCGTCGATTGACGACCCGGAGCTCGACGGCCGCTTCGTGCGCGCGCAGGAAGTGAGTCGTTACGTTGAACATGGGTTTTTCGACTGCGGCCTGACGGGCTACGATTGGGTGCAGGAAAACAATTCCGATGTGATCGAGGTGTGCGACTTGGTTTACAGCCGCGCCTCCACGCTGAAATCCCGTTGGGTGCTTTGCGTTCCCGAATCCTCTTCGGTCCAGAAACCCGAGGATCTTGCCGGCAAGCGCGTGGCCACTGAGTTGATGAATACGACGAAGCGGTATTTTGCCGACAAGGGCATCGCCGCCGAAGTTGAGTTCTCCTGGGGCGCCACCGAGGTGAAGGTCCCCGACTTGGTGGACGCCATCGTCGACATCACTGAAACGGGCTCGTCATTGCGCGCGAACAAGCTGCGCATCGTCGATACGCTGCTTTACACCAACACCAAATTCATCGCGAACAAGGCCAGCTGGGCCAATCCGGCCAAGCGCAAGAAGATCGAGACCATTGCGCTTCTCCTGCGCGGCGCGCTCGAAGCCGGCAGCAAGGTCGGGCTTAAGCTCAATCTGCCGAAGACCTCGCTCGACGCCCTCATCAAGGCGCTCCCCTCGCTGCGCAACCCGACGATTTCCCCGTTAAGTTCGCCCGAGTGGATTGCGGTCGAGACGATCATCGACGAAAGTGTCGTTCGCGAAATTATCCCGCAATTGAAGGAACTCGGTGCCGAAGGCATCGTCGAGTATCCGCTCAACAAGGTGGTTTACTAAGCGTCCTCACATCATGCCCAAGCCCAAGACAGTCACGCTCGGTCTCCTTCAGCACGCCTGCTCGGCCGACCCAAAGACGAACCTCAAAAAGACGCTTTCTCTTGCCGAGAAAGCGGCGAAGCAGGGCGCTCAAATCATCTGCACGCAGGAACTCTTCCGCTCGCAGTATTTCTGCCAGGCCGAGGATCATAAGTATTTTGACCTCGCCGAGCCGATTCCCGGCCCGAGCACGGAAGCGTTCCAGAAAATCGCCAAAAAACACGGCGTCGTGATCATTGCCTCGCTCTTCGAAAAGCGCGCCAGCGGCCTGTATCACAACACCGCCGTGATCATTGACGCCGACGGCAAGCTGCTCGGCATCTACCGGAAAATGCACATTCCGGACGACCCGCTTTTCTACGAGAAGTTCTATTTCACGCCCGGCGATACCGGTTTCAAGGCGTGGGATACGAAGTTCGGCAAGATCGGCGTGCTCATCTGCTGGGACCAATGGTATCCCGAAGGCGCCCGCCTCACGGCCATGCAGGGCGCGGAGATCCTTTTTTATCCGACCGCGATCGGCTGGCATCCGTCCGAGAAAAAAGAATACGGCGTCAATCAGCACGGTGCGTGGGAAACCATTCAACGTTCGCATGCCGTGGCCAACGGGTGCTACGTCGCCGCCATCAACCGCGTGGGCCTGGAACAACCCATCGGCGGCGACGGCCTTGAGTTTTGGGGCCAGAGCTTCGTCGCCGGCACCAGCGGCCAGATTCTTTCCAAGGCCAGCGTCGACAAAGAGGAAATCCTGCTCGTTCCCGTTGAGTTGGGCAAGGTCGACGTGACGCGCACGCACTGGCCGTTCCTCCGCGATCGCCGGATTGACGCTTACGACAACCTCACGAAGCGTTTCATCGACTGAGCATGGCCGCCAAAAAATCAAAGGAGACGCCCGCCGCGCTCGGCTTTCGCATGCCGGCCGAGTGGGCGCCGCAAACCGCCGTGTGGTTGTCGTGGCCGCATAAACGTGCCTCGTGGCCCGGTCAGTTTCGTCCGATCCCCTATGTGTTCGCCGGGATCGTCGCGCAGATAAGCCGTTTTGAGGAGGTGCGCATCAATATCGCCGCGCCACTCCAGAAACGCGCGTGGTCACTGATCACCAAGGCGGGCGCCGACCTGTCGAAGGTCACCTTCCACGACCATCCGACCAACGACGCATGGTGTCGCGACCACGGTCCGATTTTCGTCAAAAACCATAAGACCGGCGAACTCGCCGTCACCGATTGGGTGCACACTGCATGGGGTGGCAAATATCCGCCCTACGACCTCGACAACACGATCCCGCCGCTCGTCGCGAAGAAGCTTAAACTCCGCCGCTTCGAGAACGATATGGTGCTCGAAGGGGGCTCCATCGAAGTCAATGGCGAGGGACTGCTCCTTACCAGCGAGCAATGCCTGCTCAATAAAAACCGCAACCCGCATCTGACGCGCGATCAGATTGAGCAAAACCTGAAGGACTACCTCGGCATCACACAGGTCCTGTGGGTCGGCGACGGTATCATCGGCGACGATACAGACGGTCATATCGACGACATCACCCGGTTCTACAAACCCGACGGATTCATCACCGTGGTCGAGTCCAACAAGCGAGATCCCAATCACAAGATCCTCTCCGAAAATCTGGAGCGACTGAAGGCCTTCCGCACCCCGAAGGGCAAGAAGTTCGATATCGTGGAGCTTCCCATGCCGAAGCCGTTTGCATTTCAGGGACAGACGGTGCCGGCGAGCTACGCGAATTTTCTGATCATCAACGGTGCGGTGCTCGTGCCGAACTTCCGTCAGAAAAAACGCGATGCGGAGGCCAACGCGATCATCCGTGCATGCTTCCTTGGTCGTGAAATCATTCCGATCGACTGCTACGATCTCATTTGGGGCCTTGGCACGTTGCATTGTATTTCGCAGCAACAGCCGGCGTGAGTTGCGATGCCATGATTTTCCGGGCCTTTCTGGGTGTTCTTTTTGCCTTCGCGATCACCGGCTGCGAATCGGTCCGCCGCGATTTCGGCACGGGTATTCGGGAGAAATTTACGGGGCCCGCCTACCAGACGCGCAGGTTCGGCGGCGAAGCCCGGGTGATTTTTGATGCGGCCCGCACCTCGGCCGAGCAGCTCGGCTTTCGAATCACCCGCGCCGGACCTGCTCAAGGCGTGATCGAGGGCGTGAGCGGGCTGGCCAGCGACGATCGCCTCGAAGGCAGCCGGCAGCGCACGATCAAGATCCGCGTGGAACCGGTCGTCGACGGTGGCACGGAGCTGGGGGTTCTGTTTACGGAAATCGTTGAGGATGATTTCAGCAAAGGCGCGGGGCAGGGGACTGAGGCCACCTTGCGCAACAGCTCGCTCTACGAGGCCTTTTTCAGCAGTGTGAACCACCTCTTGATTCGCTAACGTTACCGGCCAGCGCGACCAACTTTACCCTTGCTGTCGCCCTCTGAAATGGGCGATCTTGACCGTTCGCGGCATTTGTTTGGCTCAGGCCGGTGTCGCCGCGACGCTCTCATCGGCCCTCAACGTCAGTGTAACCATCAACCCACGGCGCCTTTACCGGCGTCATCGCGGAAGATCGGCGCTTTGGAGCACGCGGCGGTTTTTCGTTCTGTTCACATGAGTTCTGTAATGCAAGAGCTGCTCGCTCAATCCGGTTTCGATAAGCTCAAAGAGGGCGCCATCGTTTCCGCCACGATCACCGAAATCCGTCAGAACGACGTTGTCGTCGACATCGGTGGCAAATCCGAAGGCGTCATCCCCGCCAACGAGTTCATCGACATCGGTGACCTCCAGATCGGTTCCCAAATCGACGTCTACGTCGAGAAGCTCGAAGACAAGTCCGGCGCGCCGGTCCTCTCTTACGACAAGGCCGAACAAAAGAAGAACTGGGATAACATTCTCACCAAGTTCCCCGAGGGCTCCATCGCCGCGGGTCGCGTCAAGGCCAAGGTCAAGGGCGGCCTGATCGTTTCGATCGGCGTCGACTCCTTCCTCCCTGCCTCGCACATCGACATTCAGCCTCCCAAGAACCTCGATCAATACGTCGGCCAGACCTACGATTTCAAGGTTCTCAAAATCAATCTCGACCGGAAGAACATCGTTCTTTCCCGCCGCGAGCTCATCGAGGAACAGCGCGCCAACAAGCGCAAGAACCTCCTCGACTCCATCCAGCCCGGCCAGGTCCGCAAGGGCGTGGTCAAGAACATCACCGACTTCGGTGCGTTCATCGACCTCGACGGCATGGACGGTCTCCTCCACATCACCGACATGTCCTGGGGTCGCATCGCTCACCCGAGCGAGATCCTCAAGCAGGGTGAAGAGATCAACGTCATGATCATCGAAGTGAACCGCGAGAAAGAGCGCGTTTCCCTCGGTCTCAAGCAGACCACCAAGAACCCTTGGGACGAGATCGAGCACAAGTTCCCCGTCGGCGCCAAGGTTCACGGCAAAGTCGTCAACCTGGTTCCCTACGGTGCGTTCATCGAGATCGAGCCCGGCGTCGAAGGCCTCGTGCACATCACCGAGATGTCCTGGACCAAGCGTATCACCAAGCCCTCCGAGCTCCTCAAGGTCGGTCAGGAATTGGACGCGGTTGTCCTCGGCATCCAGAAGGAAGACCAGAAGATCTCCCTCGGCCTCCGCCAGCTCGAGCCCAATCCGTGGGACATGGCCCGCCACAACTACCCGATCGGCGCTCGCGTGCGCGGCAAGGTTCGCAACATGACCACCTACGGCGCCTTCATCGAACTCGAAGAAGGCATCGACGGTATGGTGCACGTCTCCGACCTCAGCTGGACCCGCAAGGTCAACCACCCGTCCGAGATCCTCAAGAAGGGCGACGAAGTGGACGCGATCGTTCTCGATGTCGATGCTTCCCAGCAGCGCATCAGCCTCGGCGTCAAGCAGCTCGCCGTCGATCCTTGGACCGACATCGACGCCTTCTTCAAGATCGGCGACGTCGTCACCGGTGTTGTTTCGAAGATCACCTCCTTCGGCGCCTTCGTGGAGCTCAAGGACGGCATCGACGGCCTCGTGCACATCTCGCAGATCAGCGAGGAGCGCATCGAGAAGGTCAAAGATGTCCTCAAGCCCGGCCAGGAAGTCACCGCCCGCGTGATCAAGATCGATCGCGAAGAGCGTCGTCTGGGTCTCTCGGTCAAGGCCGCCAACTACTCCGAGCAGCAGCTCGCCGCCGAGACTGCCTCGTTCGAGGCCCTCAACCGCGACAGCTCCGGCGACATGATGAACCTCGGCGACATCCTCGATGCCGCCTCGGACAAGAAGGACTAATCTCCTTCGTTCGTCAGAGTAAGCTCACGCTTAACGCAAAGCGCCCGGTCGAAAGACCGGGCGCTTTTTTTGTGCGACACGGACTTCGCCCGCAGGCAGGGATCCTGTCGTTTGCCTGGCCGGGCGATCCTGGACGGCTCATCGGTCCGCAAAAAAGCCGCTCCGTTTTCACGGGGCGGCTTTGGCACACACCACAAATTACTAGACGCTCAGTTTCGCTGGTCTTCGGTTCCAGCGGACTTGGCGGTGATGAATTCACGAATGACCTCGTGGCGGGCACGGACTTGCTCCTCGAGTTCAATCTCCTCGACGGTGCGCTGGTGCTCGTGGCTGGCCATCGCCTTCCGCATCTTGGAGAGCGCGATGTTCTGGAGCTGGCGCACACGTTCGCGCGTGACCTTGAACTTCGCGCCCACCTCTTCGAGGGTGAGCTCGTCGCGCCCATCGAGACCGAAACGGTATTTGATGATCTCGGCCTCACGTGGTTCGAGGGAGCCGATCATGTCATACAGGTCGGAATTGCGGGTTTTTTCGCGCAGGGAATCGAAGGGGCTGGTGGCATTGTCGTCGCCGACGATTTCACCGAACGTGCCGGAGTCGCCATCTTCGCCGATGGGCGCATCCAGCGAAGCCGGACGGACGCTCACGGACTTGAGGTGGGCGACGCGGCTGGTCGGGACCTGAAGCTCGATGGCGATCTCCTCGTCAGTGGGTTCGCGGCCGAATTCCTCGGTGAGCTTCATGGCCGTTTTCCGCATCTTGGAGATCTTGTCGACCAAGTGAACGGGCAGGCGGATGGTCTTCGACTGGTTGGCAAGGGCGCGTTTAATCGACTGCTTGATCCACCAGGCGGCATAGGTGGAGAGCTTGCCACCCTTGCGCGGATCAAAGCGTTCGACGGCCTTGATAAGGCCGATGTTTCCCTCGCTGATGAGGTCGAGCAACGGAAGGCCGAAGTCCTTGTAATCCATCGCAATTTTGACGACTAGGCGCAGGTTGGCCGAGATCATGTGATCGCGGGCGGCCTTGTCGCCCTTGCGAATGCGACGGGCGAGTTTAACCTCTTCGTCGATGGTCAGGAGGGGAGTCTTGCCGATTTCCTGCAAATAGAGCTGCAGGTTGCTGCGATCGGCGGGAGCGTAGTCACCGGCGGTGGCAGGCTCGGATTTCTCGAGGAAAGAGGGAGGAGCGTCGAGTTCGACGACAGCAACAGCGGGGGCCTCGCGAGGGACAGGTTCGGCTTCGTCGGCATCGTTGAACTTGCGAACGGATTTCGATTTGGTGGCCATGATGGTAAAGAAAGGGTTTGAGCGTTGAACCGTCTCCCTCGGCCATCCGAGCCAGCGACGATTATTGAATGAGACTAGGGCCAGCTGGAAACGTTCCAACTAGATAAACGGTCAACTATAAGAGGGGGAAGCCCAATTTGTCCTCGTGGAGGCGTGACAAGATGGCCCGTCTTCTCGTGGTTTTATGGGGCGGGTGGCGCACCCTTGTCTCATCTTGAGGCTGATCAACATCGGAAAGGTCTTTGTTCGGGGCACGAAAAAGGCCGGCCCTTAAAAGGGGCCGGCCTCTTGGCGAACGAACGGTGTCGTTATGGGTTACTTGACCGAGACAGGGACGGCGATTTCGCTGGAGCCGAAGCCCTTAAGGAAGAGGCTGCCGGTGCCGGGTTTGCCGCCCTTGACGTCCACGGTCGCGGTGGTGCTGCCGGCGGGCACGACCACCTCAGGCATGATCACGCTGTCGGGAGCATCGGTGGTGACGTCGAGAAGGAGGCCACCGGTCGGGGCGGGGTTGGAGAGGGTGAAGGTGAGCGTCTGGGACTGGCCTTGCGAGAGGCTCAGTTCAGAAGGTGTGACCGTGAGCGCAGTCGTATCGACGCGGAACGTGCCGACGGGGGAGGTGCCATTGGCTCCGGCGATCTCGACTTTATAGTTCCGGCCCGTTTCGACGGCAGGGACGAAGAAACTGATGGAGTTGGGAGAGTCGTAAACGGTGCGGGCGGGCGTGCCATCGAACGTCACGGTATCCGCGGCAGTGAAGCCGCGGCCCAGCACGCTGACGCGGGCGCCGACCGGGCCGCGGTTGGTCTCGAGCGAGAGGACGTAACGACCGAGGATTTTGGAGCGGATGACATCGGTGAACTCTTCACGGTCGATGATGATGCCTTGGTTCTCGTATTTGTAATTCACGAGGAAGTAGTAGGCGATTTCGGCGCGGCCGGCGGGGAGCTGGTAATCGAATTCGTAGATATCGGTGCCGAGGGGGCTCTTGCGCATCTCGAAGCTCTGCCCGTCGATGATGATGCGAACCACCAGGCTGCCGGGCACGACGTTGACCGCTTTGGGCTTAACGCGGGTGGAGATCGTGTAGATCTGCGAGGGGTTTTCGGGCAGCACGCCCGGAGTGAGATTGGTGATACCGACATCGCAGCCGGTCAGGAAAAATAGACCGACGGCGGCCCCAAGTGCGAGAGCGAGGCTTTTGGCGCGGGTAAAGCGGGTGTTTTTCATTGGGATTTTCTGATTTAAAAGTCGGTGGATACGCAACAGAAACACCCCATCTTGGCAATGAGCGAAATGAATTCCACGGTCGGCGAGGGGGACCGGCACGGTCCGCTGGGCCTTTATGTGCATGTGCCTTTTTGCGCGTCGACGTGTGATTTTTGCGCGTTTTACCAGACCACTCCGACGGCGGACGGGATATCCCGGTATATGCAGGCGATGGCTGACGAGGCGGCGTTGATCCCTTGGGCAGGACGCCGGGTTGAAACGGTGTTTTGGGGTGGCGGGACGCCGGGTTTGCTCTCGCCGAAGGACATCCGGCGGCTGGGGGAAATCGTGCGTGAGCGGCTGGGCGGTGGTCCGCGGGAATGGACCGTGGAGATGGCGCCGGCCTCGGTGACCGAGGCACGCCTGGAGGCGCTCAAGGAGATCGGTGTGACCCGCATTTCCATGGGCGCGCAATCGTTCCAGCCGGCATTGCTTGACGGGTTGGGGAGGCAGCACACCCGGGAGCAGATTTTTCGCGCTTACGAGCGCATCCGCGCGGCGAATTTTGAAAGTGTGAACATCGATATGATGTTTGCCCTGCCGGGGCAGGATGAGGCGGCATGGCTGACGGATCTGGGCGAGGCGCTCGCACTGGCGCCTGATCATCTTTCGACCTACTGCCTCACGTTTGAGGAGGATACCAAGCTGTGGGTGAAGTTGTCCAAGGGGCAGGTGAAGCTGGACGTCGAGCACGAGGCGCGGCTTTACGAAACCACCTGGGAGCGGCTGGGGGCCGCGGGTTACGCCCAATACGAGGTGTCCAACTTTGCCCTCCCCGGCCACGAATGTCTCCATAACCTGAATACGTGGCGGATGCACGAATGGGCGGGACTCGGCCCGTCGGCCGCCTCGCAGCACGCGGGATGGCGGGGGGGGAATGTGGCGGACCTCGGGCAATGGCAGGCGAACATCGCCCGCGGCGACCGCGTGACCGAGGACCGCGTGGCGCTGACGCCGGCGTTGCTGGCGGAGGATGCCTTGATTTTTGGCGTGCGCATGAATGCGGGCGCCGACCTGGCGGAACTGCGCGGACGGTTTCCCTCGGCACCCTGGGAGGCGGTGAAGGTGGAGATTGCCCGATTGGCCGATGCGGGCGTGGCAGAGGTGCGGAACGGGCATTTGCGCCTGACCCCGCGTGGCCGAATCATCGCGGATACCGTGGGCGCGGAATTGATGCAGGCGTTCTCCGAGGCCACGGCCACCTGAGCCGCGAGGCTCGGTCCTTGCCAACGAGGCGTGTCCTTCGCATTGATGGGCGCCTGCGATTTTCTGTCCGCGATTTTTCTATTTTTTATGAAACACCCCCTGATTTCCTGCCTTTTTATCTCCGTTGTGGCCGCTTTTGTCGCGGTCGTCGGATGCAACACCTCGACGAAGAAAAAAGACCACGCCACGACGGTGGCGCGTTTCTTCCTCGAGGCCAGCGAGGGTGACGCATTTGCATCGGTGACGTTGCCGGTGAGCGGCGTTAAAATTGCGATCAACAACAAGCCGGTGATCACCGAGTATGATTTTACAGGCGTGCAGCTGGCTGAATCCGATCTCGGCAAGTTCCTTGTTTTCAGCCTGACGGGAGATGCCGCGAGGGATGTTTACCGCGTCACCGGCACCAACCAAGGCAAGCGCCTCGTGCTGTTTATCAACGACAAGCCGGTGGGAGCGCGGATCATCGACAAGGTGTTCAACACGGGGGCCATCTCCGTGTTTGCGGCCATTCCCGAGGAATTGCTGCCCGAACTCACGAAGAATCTGAACGCCACGTCAGCGGACATTCAGGAGCAACTCGAAAAGGCAAAGAAGTAAGTGAACGGTCGCAGTTTCAGTTGGATCGGACTGCTGCTATTCCCGGCGGTGCTTGCGGCGGGTCCCCGCATTGAGCTGGTGTGGCCGACGCCGAACACCGCGTATATCGAAGGCAAGCCGCGTGATGCCTACCTGCAGCCGACGGTGTCCGGCGAGGTCGAATCGGGGCTGTTTGGCTGTGTGCGAAGCAGTGGTGCGCAATTCCACGAAGGGCTGGACTTGAAACCGGTTTCACGGGACCGGAAAGGCGAGCCCACCGATGAGGTGTTTGCGACGATGACAGGCGTGGTGAGGCATGTGAACCTGCGCGCGGGCGAGAGCAGCTACGGGCGTTATGTGGTCATCGAGCACCCCGACCTGAAGCCGGCGGTCTACACGCTTTATGCGCATTTGAGTGCGGTCGCCGCCGGCTTGAAGGCGGGTGATCCGGTCGCGCGCGGGCAGGTCATTGCCACGATGGGACGGTCGGCCGGAGGATATGCGATTCCCAAGGACCGCGCGCATCTGCATTACGAGATCGGGCTGGTGGCGACGCGCCGGTTTCAGTCCTGGTATGACTGGAAAAAATTCGGCAGCGCGAACGAACAAGGGCTCTACAACGGCATGAACCTGATGGGCGTGGACGCGCTGGATTTTTTCAACCGGTTCCGTGCGCGGCAGGTGAATAATTTCGAGGAGTATTTTGCGCAGCTGCCCGCGGTCGCCCGGGTGCATATCGCCACCAGCCAGGTGCCTGATTTTGTGCAACGTTACCCGGAGCTGCTTACGGCGGAAGTGCCGGCGGCCGGGGTGTCCGGCTGGGCGATCAAGATCAACGCGACGGGCCTGCCGTTCTCGTGGACCCCGTTGACGGCGGCGGAAGTGATCGGGTTCCGCGCGAACGAGGTCCGGTTGTCCGAGGTGGATGCGGACGCGCTGAAACGGTTTCGCTGCAAGTCCATCGCGGTGTCACGACGCGGCGAATACACGGCGGGCCGCGACTTGGAAACGATGCTGCAGCTGGTGTTCGGGCTGCGGTAAGCGCTTATCGAAAATCCGTCCAGTCATAGATCGCGGCAACACCGTCGATCGTGGCTTCTACTCCGCTGCGATGACGGCTGCGGTTAAAGTGCAGGACGCGCATGCCCAGCTGACGGGCGGGTCGCACGTCGAGATCATTACGATCGCCAATATACAGAACCCGACGGGCGTCCGTGACTGATAACCTCGCCTGTGCGAAGGCGTGATGAAAAATCCGGTGGTTTGGCTTTCTGTAGCCGAACTCAGCGCTGTCCACGACGAAGCGGAAATGGGATCGCATGCCGAAGCGCTCAAGATAGCTCTCTGGGCGTCGTGGCAGGAAAAAATTTGAGACAACGCCGGTGGGCTTACGGGCTGACCAATAGGTCAGCATCTCACTCGCTCCCGGAGTTGGGCGGATCATGCGATGGTATTCTTCCTCCCACCGCTCTTGCATGCGAGAAACGGCGTGGGCGATTTCACCGACTTTGTGATGATGCGAGGTTAAGCTCAGTGCATGCGTGAGTCGCTCGGGTAACAGGGTCTCCCGACCGTCCTGGCGAAACGCACGAGCATGTGCGTAGGCGGCGACGAACGCGGCCGACGATACGAAAAAACCAAGTTCCACGGCTAGCGAAGGAAGTGAACCTAGTCCGGATTCATCGCCGTGCTCATCGAAATCGTCGATGAGCGTGTTAAAACAATCGAAGAAGATCCAATCGAAGTCTTCGATGTTGATTTTCATCGGCTACCGCTTGCTCCAGTCCAGCATGCGCTGGATGGGGACGAGCGCGGCGGATCGGGTGGGTTCGGGCACGTCGATGACGGGCGAGAGGTTTTTCAGGGCGTCGCGCACCTTCTCGATCGTGTTCATTTTCATAAAGCGGCAGTCGTTGCAGGCGCAGCTGTCGGTCGGGCCGGCGATGAAGGTTTTGTGGGGAACCTCTTTGCGCAGGCGGTGGAGCATGCCGCTTTCAGTCACGACGATGATTTCGCTGGCAGGGGTCTCTTTGGCGAATTTCACCATCAACTCCGTCGAGCACACCTCGTCGGCGAGGTCACGCACGGCCTGCACGCACTCGGGGTGGGCGACCACGGGGGCGTTGGGAAACCTGGCGCGGACTTTTTCAATCGCCTGCGTCGTGAACATCACGTGGGCGTAACAGCTGCCGGGCCAGAGGCGCATTTTGCGGCCGGTTTGTTGCGACACCCACTGGCCGAGGTTCTGGTCGGGAACGAAGAGGATGTCTTTGTCGGCGGGGATCTGGTTGACGATCTTCACCGCGTTGCCGCTCGTGCAGATGACATCGCTCAATGCCTTCACGCCGGCGGAGCAGTTGATGTAGGCGACGACATAGACCCCGGGATTGGCGGCTTTGTAGGCGGCGAGACGTTCGGCGGGGCACGAGTCGGAGAGAGAGCAGCCCGCGTCGATATCCGGCAGGAGAACGGTGCGCGCGGGGTTCACGATTTTCGCGGTCTCGGCCATGAAATGGACGCCGCAAAACAGGATCACGTCGGCTTGCGCGGCCTGCGCCTGATAGGAAAGCCCGAGGGAGTCGCCCACGTAGTCGGCCACCTGCTGGATCGCCTCGATCTGGTAGTTGTGCGCGAGAATGACCGCGTTGCGCTCGCGTTTCAGCGCGAGGATTTCCTCCTGGATCGGCGTGAGCTTCGGCGGAGCGGAGCGGGGGGCGAGGACGAGCGGTTCGTAGTCGAGGGCGGGCATTTCTGAAATGACGAATGACAAATGACGAATGTCGAATGCGAAGGTGAACCTTTTAGACGCCACTCGCCGGCGTTCGCGGCGATGTGTGCCAGCGAGTGACGTCGCCTCAGCTGTGGGGCTTGAGCTTGGAGAGGAGGGCCTTGAAGGCGGGGGAATTTTTCAGGCTTTCGAGATCGGGGTCCTGGGACATCCAGTCATAATCGGTGTAGCCGAGCTTGACGGCCTCGAGCAGCGCGCGGAGGGCGTCGGCCTTGCGTTTGGAGAGGGCGAGGCTGCAGGCAAGATTGTAACGGGCGGTGGCGTTGGAGGGCTGCAGCTTGACGAGCTTGCGGTCCATCTTAAGGCCGTCGGCGATGCGTCCGGTCTTGGTGTAGAGGCCGCCGAGCAGCTCGATCACATCCTCGTAGCCCGGTTCGCGCTTGAGGACGGATTCGTAGAAGGCGATGTCGAATGCGGGGTCTTCTTTGCGGGACATGGGCGATTAAGCGTGATTCTTGCAGATGCCCGTTTGCTTGAGCACGTCGCAGTGGGCGCTGACTTGCAGGCGCTGGGAAATCGGGGTGAGGCCGAGCTTGGTGGAAACGGTGCTGCCATACCATTCCATGAAGGGGGCGCTGATCTCGAAGATCTTGTCGCAATCGACGCAAATCACCTGGGCGACCTGCGCGTTATTACTGGTGTTGGGCAGGTAGTATTTGAGATTGGTGCCGATATCCACCTCACGCAGGAGGGCGCTTTCCGTCATGAGCGGGAGGGTGCGATAAACGGTGGCGCGCGAGACGGAATCGTCGATGGCGCGGGCGTGATCGAGGAGTTCCTCGGCGGTGAAGTGTTCTTTGCGCGCAAACGCCGCCTCAAAGATCGCGAGGCGCTGGTTGGTCATGCGCAGGCCTTTGCTGGCGAGGTAAACTTTAAACTTTTCGCGGGCCGCGTCGTTACTCACGCCAAAAATCTCAGTGGGGTGCCGGAGACTGTCAACTGGTTCGTCAGGCCGGCAAATTAGCGGTCCGGATGCTTGCACGCCCGCGGCGGTGAGTCCATCAACCAGCCCCATGACGGTCGGTGTGCATCCCCTCGCGGGCTTCGACAAGCTTCTGCATTACAAGGTGCCGGAAACGCTGTGCGCGCAGATCTCGGTGGGATCGCTGGTGCGCATCCCCATCGTCAATCGTCTGCATCTCGGCATCGTGGCGGAAATCGACGCTCCGGTGGATTTTCCGCTCAACCGGATGAAGGCGCTCGCCGATGTCGTTTATCCGTTTCCGGCACTGCCTCCGGACCTGCTCGCGCTGGCCCGATGGATGTCGACCTATTATGCGGCCAAGCACGATGCGATCATCGAGGCGATGATGCCCGCGGCGGTGCGCACCGCCGCCAGCCTCAAGCAGGAAAAGCTCCTTTCCGCCGCCCGCATCCTCCCGGAGGACGAACTGGCTGCGCTTGCCAAACGGGCGCCGGCCCAGGCGAAGCTTTACCAGTTTCTCGCCCAGCAGTTCAAACCGCAGAAAAAGTCATTGGTGCTCGGCCGGCTGGGTGTCACCGCCGCCGTGGTCGCCGCGCTGGTGAAACGCGGGCTCGTTCACGAGGAAACCCGCCGGGTGGAACGCATCGCCTACGCGGATGATTGGTCCACGGGCGAGATCGTCGCGTCGCAGCCGCATGCGCTTAATTCCGGGCAGCAGGCCGCGGTGGAGGAGATTGCCGCGACGCTGGCGGAGGACAAGTTTGTGGTCACATTGCTCCATGGCGTCACGGGCTCGGGGAAAACCGAGGTCTACCTGCGTGCGATTCATGACGCCCTGGCGGCGGGCGGCGGGGTGATTTTTCTGGTGCCCGAGGTGGCGCTGACACCACAGACGGTGGCGCGTTTGCGTGGCCGGCTCGAAGCGATTGCGCCCGACCACAAGTGCGTCGTCTGGCACAGCCACCTGAGCGAAGGCGAACGGCTCGACGGCTGGATGTCGCTTGCGACCGGCGAGGCCCGGGTCGTGGTCGGGGCGCGCTCGGCGATTTTTGCCCCGGTGCAGAACCTGAAACTCATCGTGGTCGATGAGGAGCATGAGCCCGCCTACAAGCAGGACGAGACGCCCCGCTACCATGGCCGTGATGTCGCGGTGATGCGGGCGAAGTTGAACAGTGCGCTCTGCCTGCTCGGCTCGGCGACCCCGTCCCTCGAAAGTTTCGCCAACGCCCAGGCGGGAAAATACCGCCTGCTGCGGCTGCCCGAGCGCGTGGACGCCCGCAAGCTTCCCTATATCGACATCGTTGACATGCGCATCGAGATCGTGCGCCAGCGCGGGTTCACCTCGCTCTCGCGCAAGCTCGTCGACGCAATGCATGCCCGGTTCGAGAAGCGCGAGCAGACGATTCTGTTTATCAACCGGCGCGGGTATTCGCCGTCGATGCAATGCACCAAGTGCGGCCATGTTGAGGAATGTCCGCATTGCAGCATCACGATGACCTATCACCGCAGCGACGAGCGGCTGCGCTGCCATTTATGCGGCCACGAGGCGGCGGCCCCGGCGCGCTGCCCGGCCTGCGGGGCGCCGGAGATCCGCTGGAAGGGGATGGGCACGCAACGCGTGGAGGAGTCCGTGCGTCGCGTGCTGCCCAAGGCGCGTCTCGAGCGGATGGATACGGACACGATGTCGAAGAAGAACCGGTTTCGTGAGATCCTTTCCGATTTTCGCGCGGGCAAGATCGATGTGCTCATCGGCACGCAGATGATCGCGAAGGGACTGGATTTTCCGAATGTCACGCTGGTCGGCCTGATTGACGCGGACATTTCGATGCACATCCCGGATTTCCGGGCCAACGAGCGCACGTTTCAACTGCTCGTGCAGGTGGCGGGACGGGCGGGGCGCGGCGACCGGGCGGGCGAAGTCGTGGTGCAGACCTTCACGCCGCAGGCCGAGGCGATTCAGTTTTCGAGACAGGCGGATTTCGAGGGGTTTGCGGCGAGCGAGCTCAAGATGCGGAAGGATTTTCGTTACCCGCCGTATCGCCATTTGATTCACCATCTCTTTCGCGGGCCGAGCGAGGAGAAGCTCAAGTTTTTCACCGAGCAATGGACGCGGCACGTGGAGAAAGCCCTGGAGGGGCGGGTCGAGTTGCGCGGGCCGTCACCGTCGCCGATCGAGAAAATCAAGGACGAGTATCGTTACCAGGTGTGGTATTTTACCAATGGGGTGACGCGGGTGATTGCCGATTTGAATGCGTTGCGGACGGCCTTTGCGTGGCCCGATGACATCACGCAGGTCCTTGATGTGGATCCGGTGAACCTGACTTGAAACGAAGGTCGCCGGACTGGCGGCCCACGTCCGGAATCATTTCAGGCGGGTGAGGGCCTCGGTGGCCTCGGAGAAGGCGGGCTCGAGGGCGAGGGCCGCTTGATAGGAGCGACGGGCGTCGGCGGGGCGTTTGTCTTTTTCGGCGATGAGGCCCAGGCGATAGTGAACGGCCGCGTGGTCGGGTTCCTCGACGCGCGGAGTGAGTTCGAGGCAGCGGCGGAGGGCGGTTTCGCCGCGGACGGGATCGCGGTCGGTTTCGGAGACGATGCGGCCGAGTGTGTAGAGGGCGAGGTAGTGGTCGGGATGGTCGCGAAGGAAGGCTTCGCAGCCGGCGAGGGCCTCTTCGTAACGCTGGTCGGCGCAAAGGGTGTTCGCGCGAATGATCGCGCCGCGGGCGGGATCGCGTTTGGTGATCTCGTCGATGTGGGCGTAGGCGCGGTCGAAACTGCCGCCGGCGAAACCGGGGGCGCGCGTGTAGAATTGGACCAGGCCCTCGCGGTAGCCGATGATATCGGGGGCGAGCGTCACGGCTTGCTCGAGGGCGTTGCGTCCGCGGCGGGCGAAGCCGATCGCGCGGAAGGAGACGCCCAGTTCGGTGGCGCGTTGAAAGCTGGCGCTGGCGTAGTCGGCGAGCAGTGCGTGGTTCCTGGGATCGAGTTCGACGGCCTTCGCGAAGGTGTCGGCGGCGGCTTCGCGATGGCGCATCTTGAGCTCGCAGAGACCGAGGGTCCGAAGGGCCCGGACGTTTTTGGGCTCGCGGGCAACGATGGCGACGAGTTGTTCACGGGCTTCGGGGACGCGTTTGGCCTCGAAAAGGGCGAGGGCGGTCTCGAGGGAAGGCGTGTCGGCGGCGTGGAGGAACGGAGTCGGAGGGAGAAAGAGAACGAGGAAGAGAGCGATCCGGGGGCGGGCGGAGATCATTCGAAGCGGAGGGCGTCGATGGGGTCGAGCTGGGCGGCCTTGTGGGCGGGATAGAAACCGAAGGCGATGCCGACCGCGCCGGAGAAGAGGAAGGCGACGATCACGGCGGTGGTGGAGACGAGCACGGGCCAGCCGTTGAGGTGGGAAACGAGTTGCGACGAGCCGATGCCGACGAGGATGCCAAGGGTGCCGCCCATGAGGCTGAGGACCATCGCCTCGATGAGAAACTGGAGACGGATGTCGCGGTCGTGGGCGCCGATGGCGAGGCGGATGCCGATCTCGCGGGTGCGCTCGGTGACGGACACGAGCATGATGTTCATGATGCCGATGCCGCCGACGATGAGGGAGACGCCGGCGATGGCGCCGAGGAGGGCGGTCATGGTGCGCGAGGTGGCGGTGGCGGCCTCGGCGAGTTCGAGCTGGTTGCGCACGGTGAAGTCGGGGTCGCGCCCCTGGCGGCGCTGCTGGAGCAGGTCGGTAATTTCCTGCTGGATACGCGGCATTTGTTCGGGGGTGACGGCCTGGATCTGGATGGAATTCAGGTTGGTGCGGCGGGAGACGCGGCGCATGGCGCTCGTGTAGGGAATGATGACGGCATCGTCCTGGTCGGTGCCGAAATAGTTGAAGCCCTTTGCGGAGAGGACGCCGATGACCTTGAAGGGAATGTTGCGGATGCGGAGCGTCTTGCCGATCGGGTCGGTGCCGGAGAAAATCTGGTCGGCAATGGTCTGTCCGATGACGGCGACCTTGGCGGCGCTGCGGACCTCGGCTTCGTTGAACATGAGGCCATCGGCAAGGGCCCAGACGCGGATGCCGAGGAACTCCGGGGATTCGCCGTAGATGGTGGTGTTCCAGTTGAGTCCGTTGGCGAGCACCTGCTGGCGGTCGCGCACCTCGGCGCTGACGGCGACGACTCCGCTGATCTCGTTTTGAATGGCGAGGGCGTCCTCGGGGGTGAGGGAACTGGCGGAACCCCAGCCGCCGCGGGCGCCGCCGGAGGTGAAGTTGCCGGGAAAGACGGTGACGACGTTCTGGCCGAGGCTGGCGATGGAGGCTTCGACTTGGGATTTGGCTCCGTTGCCGATGCTGACCATGGCGATGACAGCACCGACCCCGATGATCATGCCGAGGGCGGTGAGGACCGAGCGCATCTTGTTACGACGAAGCGCGCGGAGGGCGATGATGGTGGTGGCGACGACGCGCATGACTCAAATGACCAATGGGGCGGACGGGGGCGCCGCGGTGGCGATTGCCGCCAGGTGGGCGAGGCGTGGCGCGAGGGCCGGTCCTGCAGGGGGCGGAGATTTGGAGAGGGGCATGGGAGATCAGTCCTCCGCGTTGGCGTGAGGGAAGAGGGCGTGGGTGAGTTTGGCGGCGGCCTCGGCTTCCGCGACCTTGAGCAGTTCTTCGGCCGCGAAGGAGCGGTCGTTGACGGCGGCGTCGCGCACGACGATGCCGTCGCGCACGATGAGGTTGCGCTTGCAGTAGCGGGCGATGTCGAGCTCGTGGGTCACCATCACGATCGTGATGCCCTCGTCGTTGAGTTTTTGGAACACGCCCATGACCTCGACGGACGTCTTGGTGTCGAGATTGCCGGTGGGTTCGTCGGCGAGGATGACCTGGGGGTTGTTGACCAGGGCGCGGGCGATGGCGACGCGCTGCTGCTGTCCGCCCGAGAGCTGGTTGGGCAGGTGATCGTAGCGTTTGGCGAGGCCGACGATCTCAAGGGCGTGCATCGCGCGGTCGCGCATCTCCTTCGCGGAGACGCGGCGGGGGGCGTAGAGCATGGGGAGCTCGACGTTTTCCAGCGCGGTGGTGCGGGAGAGAAGATTAAAGCCCTGGAAGACGAAACCGATCTTTTGGTTGCGGATGTCGGCGCGTTCGTTGCGGCCGAGGCTGGAGACGTTGATGCCGTCGAGGGAGTAGGTGCCGCTGGTCGGCCGGTCGAGGCAGCCGAGCGTGTTCATGAGCGTGGATTTGCCCGAGCCGGAGGCGCCCATGATGGCGATGAATTCGCCCTTGTGGATGTCGAGGGAGATGCCACGGACGGCGTGGACCTTCACCTCGCCGCTGGCGTAGGTTTTGTGGATGTCCGTCAGCTTGACGATGGGCTCCATGGGCGGGGCGGGCGAAGATCAGCGACGGCCGCCACCGCCGAAGGGATTGGGCGTGGAGGAACCGGTGCTGCCTTTGGCGCTGGGTTGAAAGGCGCTGGTGATGACCGAGTCGCCCTCTTCAAGGCCCTCGATGATTTCGGTGGCGCTGCCATCTGTGATGCCGGTCTTGATGGTGATCGGGATGACCACGGGGGAGGCGGGCGTGCCGCCGAGTTTGTAGACGGTGCGGGTGAGGACGCCGCCGGGTTCGTCGTCGCCGCTGCGGGTGAGGCGGGCGGGAAGTTCGAGGTGGCGTTCCTTGGCGAGCTGGATGAGGCGGGCGCGGACCTCGGGGGCGATGCGGCGGGAGCCGGGATTGGCCCCGGCCTCGGTCATGAGTTGCTGGATTTGTTCGCGGGTGGCGGGTTTGGCGGCATCGGCGGCGAGACTGGCCGAGGGGAGGAGGTTTTCGGGGATGCGGACGCGCAGAGCGCTGTTGGCGACACGGAGGACATCCTCCTTGCGGGCGATGATGATGGAGACGTTGGCGGTCATGCCGGGCTTGAGCTTCAAGTCGTCGTTGTTGACATCAATGATGGTGACGTAGGTGACGACATTCTGGACGATGACCGGGGAGTTGCGAATCTGTGAAACCTTGCCGCGGAACTGGCGGTTGGGGTAGGCGTCGACAGTGAAATTGACCGACTGGCCGATCTCGACGGAGCCGATGTCGCCCTCGGCGACGTCGGCTTCGATCTGCATTTTGGTGAGGTCGGCCGCGAGGGAGAACAGCTTGGGGGCGTTGAGGCTGGCGGCGACGGTTTTGCCGACTTCGGCAAGGCGGTCCATGACGATGCCGTCGATAGGGGCGTAGAGATTGCAACGGGCGAGATCGACCTCGGCGGTTTGCACGGAGGCTTGCTGGATTTGCAACTGGGCCTCGGCCTGGGTGAGCTGGGCCTCGGCCTGATCGAGCTCCTGCTGGGAGACGAGTTGCTGGGCGCGGAGGGTGCGGGTGCGCTCGGTGTTGAGCTTGACGAGGTTGTAGTTGGCGCGGGTGTTGGCGAGCTGGGCCTTGGCCGAGTTCAGTCGGACCGCATAGGTGGCGGGGTCGATGCGGGCGAGGAGATCGCCCTGTTTCACCTGGGAGTTGAAATCCACGAGGACCTCCTGAATGAGGCCGGAAATCTGCGAGCTGATCTCGACGGTGGTGACAGGCTGGAGGTCGCCGGTGGCGGTGACGGACTGGACGATGTCGCTGCGCGAAATCGTGGCGGTGACGAACTCCGCGGGCGGGACGGCGCTGCGTTTGGAAAAGTAGTAGTAGCCACCGCCCAGCATCGCGAGGATGACAAGGACAAGCCAGAGTTTGAAGGAGCCGGGTTTCGCCATGATGGGAAGTGATCGAGGTAAGTCGGAGACCGGACGCAGCGGAGCGCGCAGGGAAAGAAAAATTAATTCCCCTGACGGCGCTCGACGCAACGCCTGAATCCGCGGAGACGCGGGAAAGCGCGCGATGTTACGAGCCGCGCGTTAATATCGCCGGCAAGGACGGATCACGCCTGTGCCGCCGGGCGAGGGAACGCGGCGGAGAGGGCGGCGGCAACGTTGGCCGGCACGAAATGCGAGATGTCGCCGCCGTAGCGGGCGACTTGTTTCACCAGGGAGGAACTGGTGTAACTGAATTGCTCGTGCGGCATCACAAAGAGCGTTTCGATCCGTGGCTGCAGGTGGCGGTTCATCAGCGCCATGTTGAACTCGAACTCGAAGTCGGAGAGGGCGCGCAGTCCGCGGATGATGGCGTCGGCTTTCTGGGCGACGGCAAACTCGACCAGCAGGCCGTCAAAAATGGTGGCGGTGACGTGCGGGTATTTGCCGAGGTTGGCCTGGACGAGGGCGAGGCGCTGTTCGGGCGAAAAGACGGGACCTTTGCCGGGATTGTGGGCGATGGCGACGGTGATGCGGTCAAAAAGCTTGGCCGCGCGGTCGAGGACATCGAGGTGACCGTTGGTAAGGGGATCGAACGTGCCGGGATAAATGCAGTGACGCATGCGCTTGACCATCATCGATGGGCGCCGGACCGGGGCGAGAACCAAATCGTGGCGTTTACGGGGTTGCCTTTGATGAGGGGCGTCACTGTCTTCGGCGCAACCTCGTTTGGAACCATGAACCTGCCCAATATCATCACCCTGTCGCGCATTCCGCTGATGTTCGTGGTGGTCTGGTTGATGTATCAGCAGTGGACGGGGGCGGCGACGCTGGCGTTCTGGTTGTTCATCGCCGCGGCGATCGGCGACTGGCTGGACGGCTACATCGCACGCAAGCGCAACCTCATTTCGATTTTCGGCAAGTTCATGGATGCGCTGACGGACAAGATCTTCGTCGTGGGCATCATGATTGCGTTTGTGGACAAGGACATCGTGCCGATCTATTTCGTGCTGATCGTGCTGTGTCGTGAGTTTTTGATCTCGGGCATGCGCATGATGGCGGCGGCCAAGGGCGTGGTGGTGGCGGCGGAGCGCGGCGGGAAGACCAAGACGCTTACGCAGCTGATCGCAGTCGGGTTTTTGTTGTTCGTGCCGATGCTGCAAGGCGACATCGCGCAGTGGGTCGCGTTTGATTTTTCGCCTTACAGCCAAGTGATCCATCACGTGGGTTTGTGGCTGTTCATCCTTGGGGTTTATTTCACGGTGCGCTCGGGCTGGGACTATTTGTCGAAGTATCGCGGGGTGGTTTTTGAAGACGTGGGATGAGTGCGATGAAGCAACCGGTGTGGCCTCGGTTTCTGCCGACGGCGTGGGTGGTTTCGTGCGCCACGCTCGGACCGGTGGGGCGTATCCGCAGGGCTCCCGGGACCTGGGGTTCGGTGGCGGGCCTGTTGTATTTTATCACAGTATTTGCAGACCGGATCGGCAACGTGGGACTGGTGCTGTTCAGCCTGGCGGGGCTTTATTTCGCGGCCGCGATTTGCGGGGAGGCGGAGTTCCGGCTCGGCGAACGCGATCCGGGCAAGGTGGTGTTGGACGAGTTTGTGGCCATGCCGTTGTGTTTCATCGGCTGGGAGCGCTTGAAGGCCGGCGATGCCATGCCCACCTGGGCGATTTTCCTGACCGGGTTCGCGTTGTTCCGGCTGTTTGATATCACCAAGCCTTTCGGGATAAAAAAGCTGCAAGACCTGCCCGGTGGCTGGGGCGTGGCGATCGACGACACGGCGGCGGCGCTGGCGGCATGTGCGACCCTGCACGCGGCGCATCTGGCGTGGATGCACTGGGGGGCGTGAGGAAAAAACGTCAGGCGCGCCGCGACCCGGCGGTCCTATGGCAGCGGCTCGATGTTTTCGATGGACATGCAGACATGCAGTCCCTGCTGCAGGACATCCACCGCGACAATGATGCCTTTGGGATTGGCGGGGTCGTCGACCACGCCTTCGAGTCCCCACAAGGGACCGCTGGTCACGCGCACACGCGTGCCGCGCTGGATGAGCGGAAGGAGGGTGAGCTCGAAGCCGGAGGCGATGATGGCGCGCACGTCGGTCATCTGCTGCAGGAAGAGTGTTTCGTTGCCCACCGGAATGGCGCGGGCGAGCAGGTCCTGCTGGTAGATGCGGGGCTTGTCGCCGAGGAGAACCCGCGCGAAGACGTAGCCGGGAAACAGCGGTTTGGTGAAGCGCTTGGTCTGCTTGCCGTAGCGTTTCACGCTTTCGACGAGCGGGAGATAATGCTCGATTCCCTCCGCGGTGAGAAGGGAGGCGAATTTTTTTTCGCAGCGCGGTTTGGTGTGACACACAAACCACCGTGCATCGCCGGCGGCCGGGGTGTTGTTCACCGTTTGAGAAGAAACCGCACGGCGGCGAAATAACCCTCCAGCCCAAGCCCGCTGATGACGGCGATCGCCACGGGCGCGGTGAGCGACGTGTGGCGGAATTCCTCGCGCTTGTAGATGTTGGAAATATGGACCTCGACCGCCGGCAGGTGGGCGCCCGCGAGGGCGTCGCGGAGGGCGACGCTGGTGTGGGTGAGGGCGGCGCCGTTGATGACGATGCCGTCGAATTTTGCGTCGGCCAGAGCGGCGATTTTGTCGATGAGCGCACCCTCGTGGTTGGACTGGAAAAAATCGAGCGAGGTCGTCGCACCAAACTCCGCGCGCAACGACGCTTCCAGATCGGCGAGGGTGGTATGCCCGTAGATCTCGGGTTCGCGTTTGCCGAGGCGGTCGAGATTGGGGCCGTTGAGGATGGCGATTTTCTTCATGGTGCGGGCGCTGAGGTGGCGAACTGTTGCGAACTTGCGACGGAAATCAAAGCGGATTGTCGGTCGCGATGAATTCCCAGGGCAGGTTGAACTTCGCGGCGAGTTCGGCGGCGAGGGCTTTCACGCCATGGACCTCGGTCGCGTAGTGTCCGCAAAGGTAGAGATTGAGCCGCTGTTCCTGGGCGGTGTTGAACCATTCCTCGCGCAGTTCGCCGGTGACGAGCGTATCGACGCCCGCGGGCAGAAGCTCGGAGACGGCGCTGTTGCCGCTGCCGCTGCAGAACGCGACCGCCAGGGGGGCGTCGGAGCCGTATTCGATGGCGATGACGCGACCGTAGAGTTTTTCCAGTTGCGCACGCAGGGCCGAACGGGGGCCGGAGCGCGGGGCGATGCGGCCGATGGCCTCGCCATCCCTCACGAGAAACGGGCGGTCGGGGGTGAGGCCGAGCTGGCGGGCAAGGAGGGCGTTGTTGCCGAGTTCGGGATGACCGTCGAGGGGAAGGTGGTTGCTGTAGAGAGCGCAGTCGCCGCGGATGAGAGTCGACACGCGTTCGTAGACAGGGCCGGTGAGGGGGCGGGGCATGTCCCAATACATGCCATGGTGGACGATCAAAAAATCCACGCCGGCCGCCACCGCCTGTTTAAACGGGAGCAGGCCTGCGTCGACGGCGGCGCCGATTTTGGTGATGCGACCGCTATTGGCGAGTTGGAGGCCGTTGAAGGCTCCGGGCGCGTCCTTGTAGGCGGAGCGCCGGGTGCGTTCGTCGCAGTAGATGACGAGGTCTTGCAATGTGGCCATGCGGGTTGATGAAGACGCGGATTCGGAGTGGCAATTTTCAAAACGCGGGCTACCGATTGGCGCACATGAGCGAACCGAGCTCCGCGGTCGATTTGATCGCCCAAGCCACCCAGCAGTTTACCGAACGTCCCTCATGGGACGACTATTTCATGGCGACCGCCGTGCTGATCTCCACGCGCTCGCCGTGCGAACGCCTTCATGTCGGTTGCGTGATCGTGAGCGGGGGCGACCGGCAAAACCGGCTCATCGCAGCGGGCTACAATGGCTTTCTGCCGGGCACGCCGCATCTCTCGCGCCTGCGCGAAGGACGCGAGCAAGCGACGGTGCATGCGGAGCAAAACGCCATCGCCGACGCCGCCCGCCGCGGCAGTCCGGTCGAGGGGGGCGTCGCCTACGTCACCCATTATCCGTGCATCAACTGCGCGAAGATCCTCGCCGCCGCCGGCATCGCGGAGATCCGCTATCGTTATGATTACAACAACGATTTGCTGGTCGGCCCCCTGCTGGAGGATGCCAACGTAAAAGTATTGAAACTTTAAGCCGCTCTTCGCTGTCGTTCCCCGCCGATGTCCACCCGACATTCCGACCCCTCCGCCGTGCTTGGCGGCTCATTGCTGTTGGCCCATCCCTCGCTGCGCGAGGAGACGTTCAAGCACACGGTCATTCTGATCGCTTCGCATGATGACGGCGGGGCGATGGGCGTCGTGCTGAACCGTCCGCTGGACAAGCGCCTCGGCGACCTCAACACGGAGTTTGGCTTGAGCGCGCTGGCCAACGTTCCGCTGTTCGCGGGCGGCCCCGTGCAACCGGCGCAGGTGATTCTTTGCGTCTGGCGCCCGCATCCCGACCACGACGGGTTTCAGCTCATGTTTGGCATCGATCCGCAACGTGCGGAGGAGTTGATGAACGAGGAAGGCGTGCACATGCGGGCATTCCTCGGCTACGCCGGCTGGACGGGCGGGCAGCTTGAGGACGAGTTGAGGCGGGACACCTGGGTGGTCAGCCCGCTGGTGGCGGATCTTCTGGAGGATTCGCCGGACGAACAGCTTTGGCGCGACCTCCTCGGGCAGATCGACGACGAGTGGAAGCTTCTGGCCAACGAGCCGGATGACCCGAGCGTGAATTGAGCGGCGGACGGGGGTGCGGACCCGACCGGCGGGCGGGCCTGCATCAGCCGGCGAGCAGGCCTTCGATTTTTCGGGCGAGGGCGGCGGAGGATTCGTCGAGCCAGCGTTCGCCTTTGTCAGGTGTTGCGAGCGTGGCGTCGCCCATCACGCCGCTTTTGGAAACGTCGGAAGTCTTCCAGGCGAACACCGCCGCCGCGCCCTCGGGTCGCAACGTGCCCGGGGCATCGATGCGCGAGGGGTATTCGCAAACGGCGCGGTCCATGCGCACGAATTCGGGTGCGCCGGCGAGCATGAGGGACGTTTCCCATTCGCCCGCGTGAAAACCAAACGCCTGTTCCTGTGGCGCCTGCGCCGGACGATAGTGGCCGCTGAGCATGCCTGCGCGCAGGCCGAGTGTCGTCTGGATCTCGCGCAGCGTGGCGACGAGGGTGGCGCTGTTGCCGCCGTGGGTGTTGAGCACCGCGATCTGCCGGAAACCGAGGGCTTTCAATTCCGTGGCGATCGCGAGCAGCTGCCGGCGCAACGTCCGGGCCGAGATCGTGATCGTGCCGGTGAAGCCGAGGTGTTCGTTGCTTTTCCCGTAGGTGATCGGCGGGGCGACGAATACGGGAGCGTCCGGGGCGAGTCGTGGCAATGCGCGGGCAAGCCAGAGCTTGTTGAGCATCGCATCGGTTCCGAGCGGGAGGTGGTGCCCGTGCTGCTCGATGGCGCAGGCCGGGATGATCACGAGCGCCTTCGATTTGCCGGCAATGGCCGTGAGTTGCTCCGCAGTCATCGAGGCGAGTTCGCGTCCCTGTTCAACGGTCACGGACGGTGGCATCGCCGGCGGGGGCACGGCGGCGGGAGGTTCGTGAGGCGTGCCGTGGGCGAGGATTTCGTCGAGCAGTCCGGAGAGCATGGCGGATGCTTCGGAAAAGAGACGTTCGGGATCCAGCGACGGATCAGGTGAGGCCGGGGCCGGCTGACCAAAATAGCCGGGTCTGAAATCCGTGTCGCGCACGTCGGCCTGCGCGGAGGACTTCACGGGTGCCCGGCCGAGCAGGCGGGCGGCGACCGCCTGGGTGCGGACACGGTTGGGATCGGCGGGGTGGAACCCCAGGCCGATTCCCGCCGAGCCGATCACGTAGGCGCGCAGGTCGAGGGCGGTGCGGGCGTCGAGCGCGGCGGTGGACACGAGCTCGGCGTTCCAGGGGCTGGTGTTGAAAAACAACACGCGGGAAAACCCGGAGGCCTTCACGCTGGTGACGATCTCGTTGAGAGTGTCGAGCGCGGTCTCTGCATCGACGCCGAAATGGGTATGCGAGTAAGGGGCGGCTCCGAAGCGCAACGGCGGGAGCACGAGGAGTTGTGTTTGCCCGACGGATGCGGCGACGGCGGCACGCAAGACGGCTGAACCGACCACTTCCTCGGCTTCGAGCGGAAGGCCGAGTCCGTGATCGGCGAAACCATGGACGGGCAGCACTACCAGCATCCGTGATTTGTCCGGCCGGGTGAACAAGTCGCTCCAGGTGTGGTGGGCCCAGGCGGTCGCGGGGTCGGCGTTGGCGAGCCAGAGAAAAGACATGGGGTCAGAGGCTAGCCGGTAAGCATCGCGGGGTGCAAGAGCGCCTGCGTCACTTGCTCCGCACGGTGAGCAACCGGTCGACGACCTGGTTGACCACCTCGTCGACCTGGGTGGTGAAAGCGACCTGTTTTTGATACGACACCGACAGGTAGGGGAACACCGCCTGCGGATCGCGGACGCCGATTTTCAGATAGACCATGTGATCGGAAAAATCCCACGCCCAGCGGTCTTCATAGAGGATCACGGCCTGCGCCGAGTCGGGCAGCAGGGTGATCGGGCCGCTCTCCGCCTCGAAACCGCGTGCCTGCAACGCGCGAACGATCCGCACGTCGATGCCGTGGTTTTCCTTGAGGTTGCGCACCACGAAAAACCGCCGGACATCCCGCAGGTCGCGGTCTTTTTCGGAGACATGCGTCCGTGTTGAGGCACAGCCGGCGAACAGCGCGCACACCAGCAGCAGGATGATTGAAGGGACGGCGGACTTCATGAAGTCACCAGCCACGACGGAAACGAGCCGCGCTGCAATCCTCAGTTGCATGGCGCGGCGACCGGGTCACCTTGGGAGCGACACATGGCCATCATCGGCAAACGCAACCAGCTCACCGTTCTCAAGTCCGCCCCTCCCGGGTTCTACCTCGATGGAGGATCGCACGGCGAATTGCTGCTGCCCGGCGCGCTTATCCCGCCCGGTGCGAAGGTGGGCGATGTGCTCGACGTCTTTCTATACCGTGACTCGGAGGACCGGCTCGTCACCACGACCGAAACACCGCACGCGGAGGTGGGTGAATTTGCCTACCTGCGCGTCGTGAGCGTGGCGCCCCGCATCGGCGTGTTTCTCGACTGGGGCCTGAGCAAGGACCTGCTGCTGCCCATCCGTGAACTCAAGCAGGGTGGCGTCGAGCGCGGAGACTGGATCATTGTTTACGTGATGCTCGACACGAAGACCGATCGCATCGTGGCGAGCGCGCGGATCAACCGCCACATGAGCACCACTCCTCCCGTGTATGGCGAAGGCCAGGAGGTGAGCCTGCTCATCACGGGCGAGACGCCGCTCGGTTACAACGCGATCGTCAACAACGCGCATCGCGGCCTGCTTTATCACAGCGACCTCTCCGGGCAGCTTGGTGTCGGTCAAAAACTTGACGGGTTTGTGAACACGGTGCGCGAGGACGGGAAGATCGACCTGCGGCTTGACCGTGCCGGCTACCAGCGCATCGCGTCGAACACCGACAAAGTCCTCGAGGTGCTCACGGCGGCGGGCGGACGGCTGCCGTTCAATGACGACAGTTCGCCGGAGGAGATCCGGGCGGCCTTTGGCATGAGCAAAAAGGCATTCAAGCAGGCGATCGGCTCGCTGTTCAAGGACCGCCGCATCGTGATCGCCAAGCATGGCATCCGCCAGGCGGACGTATCGGCCAAATCCTGATCCACTTTCAACTCATGTCCGCTTCCGAAAACATGTCCCGCACCATCACCGTGAGAGCCGAGCCCATCGAGCTTTGCCAGCTTCTGAAATTCGCCGGTCTCGCCGATAACGGCGGCGCCGCCAAGGCGATCATCAGCGAGGGGCAGGTGCTGCTCAACGGGGTCGTTGAAACGCAAAAGCGCAAGAAGGTCATGGGCGGCGATCGCGTCACGCTCGGTGACGAGACGATCGTCGTGAAAGTGGGTTGATCGCGCCTGTTTTTCTTTATGCCCAAACCCGAAATCAAGATTGAGCAACTCAAAGCCGGCGCCGGACGCACCCCGAAAAAGGGCGAGGCCGTGACCGTTCACTACACGGGCTGGCTCACCGACGGCAGCAAGTTCGACAGCTCGGTGGACCGGAACGACCCGTTCACCTTTGTGCTGGGCGCGGGCCAGGTGATCGCCGGCTGGGATCTCGGTGTCGCCACGATGAAAACCGGCGACAAGGTGAAGCTGACCCTTCCGCCGGAGCTCGCGTATGGAGCGGGCGGATACCCGGGGGCGATCCCTCCCAATGCCACGCTGGTGTTTGATGTGGAACTGCTGAAGATCGGTTGATTTTCACCGGTTGAGGACGCACCCATGAAAATCATCATCACCGGTGTCACGCGTGGCCTGGGCCGTGCGCTTGCCGAGGAGTTCATCCGGCTCGGCCACACCGTCATCGGTTGTGGACGCGGCTCCGAGGGTGTTTTTGACCTGCGCATGAAACACGGCGCACCGCACAGCTTCGATGTGGCGGACGTGTCCAACTCCACGAAAGTCGGCATGTGGGGGGCGCGGGTTCTGGGGTTTGGCGAGGTGCCGGATCTGCTCATCAACAATGCCGGGATCATGAACACCCCCGCGCCGCTCTGGGAGGTGCCGGCCGAGGAATTCGCCTCGCTCGTCAACGTCAACATCACCGGCGTGGCCAATGTCATTCGTGAGTTCGTGCCCGCGATGGTTGCGGCGAAAAAAGGCGTGATCGTCAATCTGAGCTCAGGCTGGGGACGCAGCGTGTCGCCGGAGGTCGCCCCGTATTGCGCGAGCAAATGGGCGATTGAGGGGCTCACGAAGGCGCTGGCCGGGGAATTGCCCGCGGGCATGGCGGCGATCCCGCTCAACCCCGGGGTGATCGATACCGACATGCTTCGCCAGTGCTGGGCGGATGAGGCGGGCAGCTACCCGAAGGCCGAGGCATGGGCCAGGGTCGCGGCGCCCTTCATCCTGCAACTCGGTGCCAAGGACAACGGGAAGAGCCTCACCGTGCCGGGCTTTGAGGGTTAGGAGGCGCACGGCTGCTTGCGAGCCATCGTGATTTATACATGATCGCGAACATCATGAACCGCACCTTATCCCTTCGGGTGGCGTTGATGCTCGGTTTTGCCTCCTGTGCTTCAGCGCTGGAACTGGGTCAGACGCTGGCTGACGTTGAGGCCGAGCTGGGTGAACCTGCCGGTAAACTGGTGAGCGCGCAGCGGAGCATTTACCGGTGGCCGGATGTGGAGGTCACCTTGGACGAAGGGCGGGTGAGCCGCATTGTTTATCGCGATCGGGTGGGCGAGGCCGCCACCGGCGAACGCAGGCGGCGCTCCCTTGAGGCGGCGCAGAAGATCCGCGACGACGCCATGCGGGTTGCGGACGAACGTGAAGCCGAGCGTGTGGCACAGGAGGAGCGTGAGCGTCCCGAGCGGGAACGCCGGGCGCAGGCGGAGAAAATCGCCGCGCTCGAAGCGGCCCTTGAATCCCAGCGCGCCGCCTTGCAGGCCGAGCTGGCGCAAGTGGCGCAACAACGTTCTGAAGAACGTGCGGCGCGCTTGCGTTCGCTTGGCAAGGAACTGAGCTCGCTCCGGCTTGAGATCGAGCATGCTCGCACCGATGGCGATTCCGAGCGGGTGACGCGACTGCGAGGTGTCCTGCTGGCAAAGGCCCAGGAATTCAAGCGCGTCGAACGACAGGCTCCTTAATTTACGTCATGGCAAAATCCACACCGCTCGAGAAACTCAAAGACGAAGCCGGACTCCCCGACAACAAGTGGGGGAAGTTGCTCGGGGCGACGCCCGTCATCATGACGGTCATCGCCACATTGCTGGCGGGTCTCGCCTCCAGTGAGATGACCAAGGCGCAATACGAGCGCGCCTATGCCGCTCAACTCCAGTCGCGCGCGGGCGATCAGTGGGCGTTTTTCCAGGCGAAACGCCTGCGTGGCGAGATGCAGCGCAACACGCTCGACTTGCTGATGGCGCAAGCCGGCGCCGGCGCACCGGCCGCCGAGGACGCGCCGCCTCCGCCGCCTGCTCCCGAAATCGCGCCCGAGCTCGCCGTCGTTCTTCAAGCCATGCGCGATGATGCGCCGGACGAGACGCTCGCCCCGCTCCTGTTGCGGCTCCCGCCCGCGATGCTGGCCGGGGCCCAGCGCGTGGCGAAGGACCACGCGGCGGGCTATGACGCGATCACCCGGCCCCTGCTTGAAAAAATCGAGGCGGGTGGATCCGTGGCCGGGCGCCTCCGTTTTAATACGACCCGCTACGATCACGAGGCCCAGCTCAATGCGGCGATCGCCCGGCTCTACGAAGTGCAGGTGCGCAAGACCAACTTCCAGGCCCAGCGGCATCACACGCGCAGCCAGCGTTTTTTCTTCGGCATGCTCGCAGCGCAGATGGGCGTGATCATCAGCACCCTCGCCATGGCCGCAAAAAAGCGAAACCTGCTCTGGTCGCTCGCCGCCGGTGCGGGCCTGGTCGCGATCGTGTTTGCGATCTACGTTTATCTCTACGTCTGAACCGGGGAGGTGGCGTCTCGCCACCCTCGGATCGGGAAATTTCGACCCCGGGCATTTTGCATACGGGTGGGAGGCGTGTAAAATAGTTGAAATTGTCTTACCCTTTGTTGCGCACTTTCCCTGAGGCTGGCTGTCGGGCCTACAGGCGAAAATAGCCATCCAGCACTTCAACCCCAAATCATACCTACTAATGAAACCAACGTTAGCGTCTGAAACCTGCGCCACCGGCGTGGAGGGATTGGATGAAATTCTCCGGGGAGGCCTGCCTTCCCAGCGTTTGTATCTCCTGAAGGGCAACCCGGGCGTGGGCAAGACGACGCTCGCGCTGCAGTATTTGATCGAAGGCGTCAGGCGAGGCGAACCAGGGTTGTATATCACGCTTTCGGAAACGCGGGACGAAATTAACTCGGTCGCCCGGTCCCATGGCTGGAGCCTTGAAGGGCTTGCCATTTTCGAGTTGTCCGCACTCGAGCATCAACTGGCGCAGGAGTCGCAGAACACGGTGTTCCGTCCCTCGGAAATCGAATTGAACAAGACGACCGACATTCTGCTGGGCCGGATCGACGAGGTGAAGCCGAAGCGGCTGGTGATCGACTCGCTCTCGGAACTCCGGCTGCTCTCGGACACGCCGCTTCGCTATCGCCGGCAGATGCTGTCCCTCAAACAATTTCTCAGCGTGCGCGATGTCACCGTGATGTTGCTGGACGACCATGCGGCGGACGGGGGCGACCTGCATGTGCAGAGCATCGCCCACGGGGTGATCACCATCGAGCAGCTGGAGTCCGACTACGGTGCCGAGCGGCGCCGGGTGAAGATCAACAAGCTGCGTGGAATTAATTTTGCCGGCGGTTTTCATGATGCGGTCATCGTGGAGGGCGGCTTGAAAATCTTTCCGCGTCTCGTGGCGGCGGAGCATGGCGTTCCGTTTGAAGCGGGGATCGCGCAAACGGAAATCCCTGCGCTGGACGCGCTGGTGGGCGGCGGACTCGACCGGGGCACCAGCTGCCTTTTGCTGGGGCCGGCCGGCACGGGCAAGTCCACCATCGCCCTTCAATTTGCGGTGGCCGCGGCGCAGCGGGGTGAATCGGTGCTTCTCTGCCTTTTCGAGGAGAATGCCCGCACCCTGGTGGCCCGGGCGGACTCGGTGAACATGCCGGTCAAGGCGCTGGTGGATTCCGGTCTGATCGAGATCCGGCAGGTGGATCCGGTGGAACTCGCCCCGGGTGAGTTCGTGAACATGGTTCAGCAGCGGGTTCAAAAGGACCGCGTGAGCATGGTCATCGTCGACAGCCTCAACGGCTACCTGCAGGCGATGCCGGACGTGAAATTTCTCAACATCCAGCTGCATGAGCTGCTCGCGTTCCTCAGCCACCATGGAGTGGTCACGATCATGACCGTCGCGCAGCATGGCATCGTGGGCCAGATGAACACGCCGATCGATCTGACCTATCTGGCGGACACGGTGATGCTCCTTCGTTATTTTGAGCAGGAGGGGCGTATCCGGAAGGCAATTTCCGTGGTGAAAAAACGCATGGGCCGGCATGAGGACACCATTCGGGAACTCAAGATGAGCAACATGGGCATCCGGGTCGGGGAACCGTTGGAGAAATTCCATGGGGTGCTGACCGGGGTTCCCACATTTCAAGGCAAAGCGGCTGACATGCTGCCCGAGACGTGAGCCGCGCTTCCCGAGTTCAATTCGAAGACCGTGTGCTGATCGTGGCACCGTTGGGGGCGGACGCGCGCAATATCAGCGAGGTGCTGGCCGGGGCCGGCTGCGATCCACTGGTCTGTGGCAATATCGAGGAGATCGCGCGTGAGTTCGCGCACGGTTGCGGCGCGATGGTGATGACGGAGGAGGCCATGGATTCACACGATCATCTGCTTCTATCGTCGGAGTTGAAGGGGCAACCGCCCTGGTCGGACGTGCCGATCGTCCTGATCACCACGGGTGGCGGCACCGTGAGTGTGAACACCACGCAGACCATCGAATGGATGGGCGCCCGGGCAAATCTGACATTGATCGAGCGTCCGCTGCGGGCCTCGACCCTGGTGGCGGCGGTGACGACGGCGTTGCGCGCACGGGCCCGGCAATATGAGATCCGCGACTTGCTCGCGGATCGGGAAAAGCTCCTCGCGTCACTTGAAGTGCGGGTGGCGGAGCGCACGGTCAAACTTCAGCAGATGGTGGAGGAACTGGAGGCGTTTTCCTACAGTGTGTCGCACGATTTGCGCGCGCCCTTGCGCGTGCTGGACGGCTATGCCCAGGCGCTGATCGAGGATTACGGCGCTTCGCTGGAGCCGGGCGCGAAGGAGTTGCTGGACCGGATTTCCCGGACGGCGCAACGCATGGATCGTCTGACCCAGGACGTGCTCGCCTACACCCGGGTGTCGCGTGCGGAGCTGGTGCTGGAGCCGATCGAGTTGGAATCGATGTTGCGCGCGGTGATCGAGCAATACCCGTCGCTCATTGCATCCAGCCATCTCATCCACGTGCACGCGCCGCTCGGCACGGTCCTTGGGCATGGGCCTTCGTTGATCCAATGTTTCTCCAACCTGCTGGAGAACGCCCTTAAATTTGTTCGCGACGGAGAGCTTCCCCAGATCGACATTTATGCGGAGCCGCGCGGGGATCGCATCCGGGTGACCGTGCAGGACCACGGGGTCGGGATCAGTCCGGCGCACCAGGACCGGATTTTCAACATGTTTGAACGGGCCGCCGCGCACAAGCACGTTCCCGGCACGGGCATCGGCCTGGCCATCGTGAAAAAAGCGGCGGAGCGAATGGGCGGTTCCGTGGGCGTCCAGTCGGAGCCGGGCAACGGTTCCCGTTTCTGGCTCGAGCTTGCGCGCGCGGATCTGAGTGGAACGCCCGGCGAAAACGCCGCGTATGCAAACCCGGTCACAGGCATTTAAGATAAACGTCGCCCCACTATTTTCTCTTTCGGCTACCATGACCCCTCCAATGACAGTTCTCCTCGCCGAGGATAATGAAGATGACCTGTTTCTCACCAAGCGCGTGTTGACGAAGGCGGGCGTCGCCCCGGTCTTTCACGTGGCGGATGGAAAAGAGGCGATGGATTATCTGGCGGGGCTGGGGACTTACTCGGACCGCGTGCGCTACCCGCTGCCGGATGTCGTGCTGCTCGATTTGAAGATGCCGGTTTACACCGGTCACGAAGTGCTGGAATGGCTCCGCGAGCAGCCTGGATTGGAGGACTTGAAGGTCTATGTGCTGACCTCTTCGGATGAAGAGCGGGACCGCGAACGGGCCAGGAAAGCCGGTGTCCACGGGTATCTTGTGAAGCCGCTGTCGCCGGCCCACCTTATGACGGTTTTCGACGGCAAGGCGATTGGGTTGAACGGCCGGGATAAATGCGCGTGATTACCGCGCGGGTGAAGGCCGGAGCCGCATCATCCGCTGATGCTGGCGTTGACGCGCCTCGTTGCGCTGTTCTTTGGATGCCCAGGTGTCCAGCGGAGCGATGGCCAGACGGATGGTCTCGTCGGAGAATTTATCGGCCAGCAACACGGCGCGGGCTTTTGAGGCAACGTCATCCCAATGTCCGGAGCGATGGACGCGGACGAGAACGTCGAGCAGGCGGCGGGTGACGTCGTCGAGGCGCGGGCGAAGCTCGGTTCGCAGATCAAACGGAGGGCCGGGAGGCACCGGAACACCCTTGGCCCAGCCGGCGAGGAGCTCGGTTTGAACCTGGCGCGAGGCCGTGATTTGCGCGGTGAAAAACAATTCGGCGTCATCCCGGGGAAGGCCCTTGCCGGTCGCCTGGGCGGTGAGCGTGGCGAGAATCGCGGCTTCCCGTGCCGGATCGTGCACCGGTGCTCCGGAGTGTTGTTTGGCGCGGGCCACTTCGCGGGCGAGTGCGAGGCGTTCAGACATGAGCAGGCCCAATTCGGAGCGGTCAGCGGGAGATTGGGGCCGTGTTGCGCAACCCGCGAACAAGGTTGCGATGAGTGCGCAGGCGAGAGCTCCCCGGAGGAAATACATCCGCTCAACCACGCGGAAAATCACCGGCTTGGCAATCGAGAGCATGGGCCGCGGGACGGGTTATTCGTAGGAGATGCGGAGACGCAGGAAACGGCGGGGCGAGTCGGAAAGGCTGACGGCGTCGGTGACCGTGACGGGGGTGGTGATGCTCACGGAGCCCGGGTTGGTGGCGAGCGTGCTCCAGGCTGCCAGATCGGAGCTGGCTTCGACGGTGTAATCCAATTCGGAGCGGACGCGAAAAAAAGAAAGCTGAAGATGGGAACCTGAAACCTGCGGGACGGGTGCGGGGGCGCTGGCGGCGTT
The DNA here is from genome assembly GCA_029266495.1 of Rariglobus sp. Classification (GTDB taxonomy): domain Bacteria; phylum Verrucomicrobiota; class Verrucomicrobiia; order Opitutales; family Opitutaceae; genus Rariglobus. Next base: position 49,470 of record JAQSWS010000004.1, read on the forward strand.
GATCGGATCGCCACCGACCGCGTATTCAAGGAGATTGGACAAGCCGTCTCCATCAGGATCGAAGGTGTCGGCGGCCACGCCGGTGTTATCGGTGGTTCCAAAGTGAGTCTGGCGCCAGCTCGCGAGGGGCGAGTAGTTCACCGTGACGGTGGCAACAGGCGACCACTCGCGCCACACCGAGTCGGAATAGGCGCGCACGCGATAGCGCCAGGACGAGCCGTCGGTTTTACCGGCAATGGTATGACCGGTCACGGTGAGATCAGCAGAGATCGTCGTCCAACTGGTGGCGTCGCGCAGGATTCCGGTGAGCTCGATGTCATCAAGCGCGTAGCCGTAGGCGGGAAACCCGGACCAGCCCCAGAGTTGTTCGCTGGTCGCGAGGAAACGCAGGCGGCAAACGTCACCGGCGGAAAAGCCGGCGGACTCGAGCAGGGCGTAGGTGAGGGTGACGGTTGTCCACGCCGTCACGAAGCCGTCGTAGGTGGCGAGCGTGGTCCAGGTGAGGCCGTCGTCCCGGGTGAGCTGGATGCGGAGATCGCCGCGGCCACTGGCGCGTTGAGAAAGGAATTTGAAGCTCAGTGCGGAGGAGGCGGTGAGGGTGAAGGGGGCACGCAGGGCGAGGCCTCGATATTCGGGCATGAAATAATCATCGGTCGTGTTGATGAGGGCATCGGGGCCGGGAAGTTTGGAGGCGAGTTCATAACAGGCGGTTCCCCCGGGAGTGGCATTGCCGAGGGTGCTGTGTCCGACGGCTCCGAAAATCTGCCAGTGGTCACGCAGGGCGGCGAGGGACTCGGCGTCATCGAAAAACGTGGTGACGGTCGTGGCGGTGCCTTCCTGGAGTTCATAGGAGGTGGCGGCCGAGGCTGCGGACCACGTGACGGTGTAACTGGAAGCCGGGGCGACCGCGGGTTCAATGGTGGGCACGCGCGTTTGCAACCGGTAGGTCATGAGTGCGCCGGCCGGAGAAAAATCGGTGACGACGATGCCGGTGTGGAATGCGGGATTGTCGGTGCGCGTATACGGATAAGTGCCGCCTGCCTGGTAACGCATGGCATTGGTTTCGGGGTCTCCGGTGATGTCGCGAAAGCCACCGGCCAGGCCATTGGTGGCGGTCCACACATGGGCCGTGCTGGCGATGGCCGAGGTGCGCAAGGTGTCGCCGCCATCGGCTTCTTCGACGCGGATCGCAGGAGTTTCGAAGAGGGAGGAATTGTTGGCGGCGGTGACGACACGGGCGTCGATATGCGTGATGAGAAGGCCCGAGGGGAGACCGGCGTCGAAACCCGAACCGCCGCGGTTTTCGATCAGGAAATACTCGGGATCCTCGCCGCTGCCGCGCAACACGTGGGCCGAGGGGGAGGAGGCGAGACGGGGCAGGGAGTGTTCGGCGCAGGAATGGGCGGGCTGCGGGTCGAGGTAACCGAGGAGCATTTTGGAAAATGCCTCCATGTGGGTGGGGCGACTTTCGGTGGCGGAACCGCCGCTGGCACCCCAGCCGCCGTAGCCCATGAGTCCCCACGCGCCGATGCCTTTGGTCACACTCCCAAGATCATAAAGATCGGAGAGGCCGAACAGGTGTCCCATTTCGTGGACCAGGGTGCCGATGCGCATGATGCCGGTGGAGGAGCTTTGCAGGCCGCGCATGGCGCTGGTGATGGCAAAGGCGCTCATTTTTTTGCCATCACGCGTTTCCATCGCGGGCAGCGACCATTGCCGGGGCCAGACGCAGGTGGACGGGTTGGCCGGGATCGCCTCGGAGAAACCGGAGTAGATCACGACCACCAGGTCCGCCCAGCCGTCGTTGTTTCCGTCACCTGCGGAGAAATCAAACCCGGCGGTATCCGCCGCGGCGAGGGCATCGGCGGCGAGGTTTCGGGCGCGTCCCGCGCCGGAGACTTCGTTGGCATTGTCGCCGTAGTAGGCTTCGTTTTGCGGCAGTTGCACCCAGTCGCTGACGATGAAGGTGATGTCGGTGCGGCCATAGGACACTTCATGATAATAGTCGCGAGCGGATCCGGTGGCCCCGTCTCCGCTGTAGCCGGGAGTGTTGAACAAGGCGTCGTAGTCGGCGCGGGGTTTCCCGCGCGAAGTGAGCGGGGCGGAGGTGCCTGCATCCCAGTGATCGGCAAAGGAGGCGAGGATGACGATGCAGCGCAGGTTGTTTGAGGCGGGCGGGGCGGGTGATGGAGGCGGGGAATCGCCGACCGATGCTTCGGGTCCGGTCTGCGCGGAGGCAGAGGCTGCTGTTCCGGAGGAGAGAAGGGCGCGTGAAAACGGGCGGCCGGGGTCGCGCAACGTGCGCAAGCGCTCGTGGATGAGTGCGCGGGGCGGCAGGTCGTGTCGGCGCAGGCCGAGTGCGGCGGGGTTCAACTTGCCGACCGGCGCGTCGGGAACGAAGTCGAAGGCTGCACGATCCTGGCGCGGACGGCGGTATTTCCAGCGGCCATCGGTGTCTTTGCCGATGACGTAGCCGTCCTCGGTCTCGTTCCAGTTGAACCATTCGTCTCCTTGCAGGCGTGCGCGAAAGCGACTGCCGTCGGGCTGGGTGAGTTCGGCCACCTCGTTTGAAGCGGGGCCGCCCCGGCAGGGAGGGATCATCCCCGCGCCGAGTGAAAGACCGAGGAGCAGTCGGGCAATGGGTGTCGAGAGAGGAACGTGGGATCGCATGACGAAGGGCGCCTGCGATGCGAACCAGGCAATCCACCTGGCAGCGAAAGGGCCGCCGATGCGGGTGCATGAAAAAGGCGCTACGCGGGACGTAGCGCCTTCGAGGATGAATTTGATCTGTGGTTCCCGGACTTGAAGTCCCGGTCCGCTCGTGCCGGGTTTTCCCCAAGGAGAAAACCCGGTCGCCCCCTAGTCCTGCTTCTCGTGCGTCTTGGCCTCGAAGATGGCCTTGTCGGCGAGGGACACGTGGCCCACGACCTGTCCATTGTCCAAGGGGTTGTCCACGCGAGCCTCGAGGTCCTTGAAGAGACGCTTCATATCGATGATGCCGCCGATCAGGAACCAAAAGGTGGACACGATTCCGACCACGCCGGTGACGCACAGGCTGGTGATGAAGAAGTAGGTGCTCCACCAATGCGTCGGCCAAGGCGAGATCATGTTCCAGATCAGCACGGCGACGAAGCAGAGGCCGAACTTGTAAACGATGGCGTAGCCGACCACCGACCAGGCGATGATCTTGTCTCCGCGGGTGTATTCCGGCGTGATGCCGACCAGTGCCTTGGCGACGTTGCCGGGCGTCCACTTGAACGCCGGTTTGACCTGTCCTTCGACATCGTAAATCCCGCGGTGGAGCAGACGGTCCAGATTGTAGGGTTTCTTGTAGGTGACCAGCGAACCGACGACGTAGGCGATGATGCCGGCGATCATCGACATGAAATAAAGCTCGTAGGAGTTGATGGGGAACTTCACCGGATCCATCGTCCACATGACGTAGGGATTGAACGGGGAGGAAACCGCCTCGAGGAAACTGCCGAAGGGAACGTCCCAGCCCTGGGTGTGGAGCCAGGGGTAAAGGCTGGACGCCCAGCTGCGCTGAACGATCAGGCCGCCGATGGAGAGACCGGAGCCGAAGATGAGCGAGCAAAAGGCCCCCGTGGTCGTGCCGAAGCGGCTGTAGAGGCCGAAAATCATGATCGGGCCGGCGCCACCGAGCCACATGCCGGTCATGATCGTGGTGAACATATTGATGTAGTCGAGCTGCACGAAGAACAGCGACACCACGAAGAAGAAGACGCACACCCCGGTTGAGCAGAGGCGCAGGGCCAGGAGGTGCTGCTCCGGAGTGAAGCCATTTTTGAGAAATGGCATCACGATGTCCTGAATGATCGTCGAGGAAGCGTTGAACACGCGCGAGTCGTCGGTGGACAGCATCAGCATGATCATCAGCAGGCAGAAGAGGCCCATGAGACCGACGGGGAGCAGGTTCTTGATGGCCACCGGCAGCATCATCTGCTGATAAAGCGTGCGGTATTTTTGGAACTGGACGTTGCCCTCGGGGGTGTTGCCCAGCGTGTCACGGGCGGTCTGGAGGTAGGGCGTGTCGATGTTGTCCTGGCGCGAAAGCGGCGTGTCGACGCCGATTTGGTGCGCGGACACCGGGATGGCCGCGATGTTGGCGTCGAGCCGGGCTCGCATCGCGGGGTCAAGGACCGCCTCCGCCGCGACCTGCTTCGAAAGCTGATGACGGATGTCGTGCGCCTGGTTCGCGAAGCTCCGGTGGGTCATCAACGTGATGATCATAACCGCGACCAGCAGCAGCATGAGGTTGGAGTAAAGGGTGCGCCAGGTGCCGAGAATCCCGGCCATCTTTTGCTCGTGCGGCGTGCGTCCGCAATTCGAGGTGTCGTTGCCGATCCAGCTGGCCCGGTTGAGGATGCTGCCCATGACCGTCACGAAGAGAGCGAAGATGTTAAAGTCCCGCAGTTTCTCGATGTCGAAGGGGTTGATGAAGTTCTCGCCGTCGACGCGGTCCATCATCACGGGCGCGATCGTGTCGTGCCACCCAAAGTGCAGGAAGATGTAGCCTGCGATGATGACGAAAATCGGATAACTGATGAGGCCTTGGAAGGCGTCGGTGATCAGCAGCGAGATGCGGCCGCCCGGCCAGATGACGAGCATGCACAGAACCAGCGAGGCGCCCACCAGCAGGCCGAACATGGGCAGCGCCAGCCCGAAGATCATGATCTTGTGGGGCAGACCGAGGAAATAGATGAAGAAGTTGGCCGCGATGGCGGGACCGATCGCGTTGGTCAGCATCTCCGAGAGCGTGCGCAACGATGCCGCGACGATACGGAACGAACGGCTGTAGCGCATCTCCAGAAACTGGCCGATCGAAAGGGAGCGCGTCGCCCGGAAACGATAGACGCAGTAGCCGGTCAGACTCATGGCAATGCCCACGGGAATCGTCAGGTATTCCCAAAAGGACAGCGCGTAGCCGACTTGATATTTGGATTCGACCAGTGCGACCAAGGCGATGACGCCCATACCGGAGGTCATGTCACCCGCCGAAAGCACGTAGCGACCGGCCACGCGACCGGCCGCAAGGAAGTCGACGACTCCCCGGACATATTTTCGCGAATAAACCGCGAGCCAGAGAATTAATGCCACGGGCACAATGACAATAAGCCAGTCGATCCAATGCATGGGTTGGGGTCCTTTTATTATTACGTAGAACTATTCTGGATGAGCAAAGGGTGAGAGTTCCTGAAAATGATGAGCGATGGCAATCTTTTAGTTATCATGCTGAATAATAGAATGTTTTGAATGAAAATGACCCTAGGATTACCTCTCATTCCTATTAGATCGGCTTCACTTTATGTCTGGATTAAGAAAGCCGTGGTGCTTGGCGTTGCCAATTGAGTTCGTTGGCGAACGCAGCGCCGGATTCGGGTGAATAGGCGGTGAGGAATCATGGCCTTGATCAAGTAATCGCCGGGCGGAGAGGCGTGATCTGCACGTGGGTCTATCAGCAGTCCTTAAATTGGCCAAGCCCTGTCAGGAGAAAACCATACACAGTTCCCCGCGTCGTTTAACGGGGGCGATGGCTGTCGACTTCAGGCATTCCCTGAATTATTCGTTTTTGGCGCCCTACTAAGTTGAGGAGCTTCCTCTGCCCCGAAATTCCACGGACGTCCCGCTATGAATTCCTCTTTGAGCGAAGCCGATCTGTTGCGCACCCGGCTGGAGACATCCCAGCGCATTGCGACGATCGGTGATTGGGAAAGCGATGCGCGGCACAGTGAACTGCAGTGGTCAAACGAAGTGTATGACATCCTGGGGGTTCCCCGGGGCGGCTCTGCCTTGACCGCGGAAAGTTTCTTCACCCGGGTTCATCCGGACGACCTCGAGGGGGTTCACCGTCGCAAGCAAACGTTGTCGCCGGCGTTGCGGCGGATCTCTTTTGACCATCGTATCATTCGTCCGGATGGCGAGGTCAGGTGTGTGCAGCAACGGTGTGAACTCATCGTGGATGCGTCCGGGCAGGCTTCGCGGGTGATCGGCACGATTCAGGACATCACCGAACTCAAGGCGGCGGAGGAGGAGCTGCGCGGGAAGACCGCGATTCTTGAGGCACAGCTGGACACGTCCATCGACGGTATCCTGATTGTGGATGCAGACGGACGGAGCATCCTGCAGAACGACCGGTTTTCCGAGATATGGAAAGTTCCACCGCATCTGGTTGAGTTGGGCAACGACCGGGAGCAGGCGCAGCACGTGGTGACCCGGGTGAAGAACCCCGAGGATTTTTGGGTCAAGATCACTCATCTGCATTCCCATCCCAAGGAAGTCAGCCGTGATGAAATCGAGATGAGCGATGGCGTGATTTTGGATCGTTATTCGGCTCCGGTGACCGGAAAGAACGGCCGCTATTACGGACGCATCTGGACCTTTCGGGACATCACTGCGCAGAAAACGTCCCAGGCTTCATTGGTTGCGAGCCAGGAACGGTTCAAACTCGTCGCCAAGACGATCGGTGACGTGATCTGGGATTGGAACCTGCGCACCGATGTTATCTGGCGGAGTGATGGTTTCGAGAACACCTTCGGGCTGGCCGCGTCCGAGGCGGATGAACTCCAAACCACCTGGGAGCGCTTGATTCATGAGGATGATCGCGAGCGCGTCGAAAGCAGCCTGAAAAAGGCAATCGAGGGCACCGGTCAGACGTGGACCGATGAATACCGGGTGTTGCGACGCGACGGCAGCCACGCCGTGGTGGAGGATCGTGCGCAGATCGTGCGCGATGCCGCTGGCAAGGCCGTGCGCATGGTAGGCGGCGTCCGTGATCTCACCGAGCGGAAAAATTTCGAGGCCCGCCTTCTGCGCTCGCAGCGCATGGAGAGCATCGGGGTGCTGGCCGGCGGCATCGCGCACGATTTAAACAACGTTCTCGCGCCGATTCTCATGTCGGTCGACATCCTCAAGCAGGAGTCGGGGAGCAAGGAGCAGGCGCATCGGATGCTGGAGATTGTCCGGGTGAGCGCACAACGCGGCGCGGATCTTGTGCGGCAGGTCCTGACCTTTTCACGCGGGGCCGACGGCGAGTATATGGCCGTCAGCTTCCGGCATCTTTTTCACGAATTGCAAAGCATCGTGATGGAGACGTTCCCGCGTAACATTGAGATCGAGTTCAACGCGGCGTCCAACCTCTGGCCGGTGATGGGCGACGCCTCGCAGTTGCACCAGGTGTTGCTGAACCTGGCCGTCAACGCCCGTGATGCCATGCCGTTCGGCGGCACGCTGCATTTTGCCGCGAGCAACCAGGTTCTCGACGCGCAGTCTCCCGGCGCTCCTGCCGGGGCGCCGCCCGGTTCCTATGTTGAGTTGATCGTGACGGACACGGGCACGGGAATGACCCCCGAAGTGCGGGAGCGGATCTTCGAGGCCTTTTTCACTACGAAGGAGGAGGGGAAAGGGACCGGCCTCGGGCTGGCTTCGGTTCACGCGATCGTGAAGCACTATCATGGTTTCGTGAACGTCACGAGCGAGGTCGGGGCGGGGACGACGTTTAGGATCCATTTCCCGGTGGATTCGTCGCTCAGTTTCGACTCCCGCCCGCCGATGGTAATCGACAATCCGCGCGGCCGGGGGGAAACGGTGCTGTTGATCGACGATGAACGTTCGATTCGCGACATCGCACAGCAGACGTTGGAAGGATTTGGCTATCACGTGCTGGTCGCCGGCGATGGCATCGAGGGTATCGCGCTCTACATGCGCAACGCGAAGGCGATCAAGGTGGTCATCACCGATATGATGATGCCCAACTGCGACGGCGCCTCCACGATTCGCGCGTTGCTCGGCATCAATCCCGAGGCACGCATCATCGCCGCCAGCGGGGAGGGGATTGATCGCGAGACAATCAAAGGTGTCAGCGATTTCCTCGGGAAGCCCTACAGCGCGGAAACAATGTTGAAACTGATCCGCGAAGTGTTGGACCGGCCGTGATGGGGGCCACGCGAGGACCCCATGCCTTGCCCCCCAGGCTTCAGACTTCCGCCTGAGGCCTGTGGAGCGGCAGCGTTTGTGTGCCGCACGAAATTTTTTTATGCGGTCTGCGTTGTGAAGACCAAGCTGGCGGGGACGAAACGGGGCACTCCAAGTGGAGCAACCATTCGCTCCAGCCGGGCCGGGGTTCACGGGCTTGCGAAACGAGTGTCAGCCGCCCGTCTCTCCATTGATGCGCACACTGTGCACGCGCATGCATTGGCGACAGCCGACCGAGGCGCGTTTCATTGGAATCGGAAGTTTTAAAAGCATGCAAATAGCGCCGAACGCACTGAGGACGCGGATGTGGATATCCGGCGAGCCGCAGTGGGGGCAGGCGATCATTCCGACCGTGTCAGGCGGTAAGTCCAGCAGGGCGCGCGCTTCTCTCCAGTCTTCGTCGGCCACATCGATTCGCACCCCGCCCACGGCGGTAGACGCGAGCCAGTTCAAGGTGACCATGTGTTCATCCCGGAGCACGGTTTTTACCCCCGCGCTTTCGAGCCGTGCCACCGCCAGATATGCCTCCATGGGCGTCGAAAAAGCGGCGAGGGTTTTCATGTTTTTTCCGGGCTGGCCGGTTTGGAGTTCGGCAGCTTGGGCCAGGAAGCGACCATTTCATCGACCAGCTTGCCGAAGTGAATGAGCACGGTGTTGATCAGTGAAAGCGCCGCGATCCACCAAAACCATTTGGCGGCGCTGCCGATGGATGGATTGGCGGCCATGATGGATTTGCGATCAATCGGGACGGAAAGAAGGCCGGGTTGTCCGGTGAAGGCGTTGGACATAATTCAGAGCTGATGCGCGCCGATGATTTTTATGCGTTGCCGACTCTTAGCCGTAGGCGGGCTCGGGATGCAACAGAGGTTGCCTGGCTTTGTGGTGAATCATGTCCTCGGCCCAGTGCCACTCGTGGAGGATATTACGCATGACCAGTGCGTGATCGAAACAGACCGAGCCTTGGGGGAACCGGACTGGATCTTCAAAATAGCTGGAGTGCACGGAGGAGACCTCGAGCGCCCGCACGCGCCATTCGCTGGTGTGCAGAATCAGGCCGTCGGATTTTTCCGGGGTGTGGCTGGCCGAGTAGCCGAGGCTGCCGGCCTCGAAGAATGCCGATGCCTCCACCAGGGAGGCAAAGCACGAGGTCTTGGGGATCTCGTTGGCTTCGCTGCCGACCACGTTGATTGAGACTTCGCCGTCCCTTGATTGCATCGACAGTTCGATGTGGGAAATCTGATCCATCACCGAAAACGTCGCCGCATGATGGACCCCGGGAAAAAGGCGTCCGCCGGCCAGTTGATTCAACCACGAACTGCTGTCGCGCCGGGGAATATAGACGCCCTCGCAAAGGTTGCCCGAGGCATCATTCCACTGAACGGCGATGCGGTGGGCGGCGTTTTCGCTGGAGGCACCCAGAAAGCCGGGCAATGCTGCCGGCCGGATCTGTTCCAGGCGAATCAGACAGATGCCCACCAGAGCGAAACCCTTGTGCAGCTTCGGACGGAATGGAGCCGGAAGCAGGGGCTGGACGATCTCGGGTGAGGCGCGAAAATTCACCAGCAGCCGCCGTTTGATGACTCCTTTGATTTTAGGAATGCGCATTTATTACAGAGGCTGTCCTGACGACCGGTGAGATTGGGTGGTTTTAGGTGTTCGCCCAAGTGGTAAATACCACCCTTCCGCCTTCATCGAAGTAGATGATCAAGTTTCGTGGCGGGTATCCCATATAGAAAACTCAGAGTATTAGCCAACCGGCGCTTATCTGAATGCAACTGCAAGCTAGCGTCCCGTCATCCAAGTTCGTTGAGAAAATACCTCGGAGGGATGGCCACAAAAAATCACAAAAATTCGAAAAGCGTATGCACCGTTAAAGGCGCCTATAGGCGCGCGGGAGAGCAACAGTGGCAGGATCGGCGATTTTTGCGTCTTTTTGCGGCGAACATTCCGACTGAATTACAAAGAAAACTTCAGGGATGGGACACGAGCGGTCTTCCCGAAGGTCTGGCTCGACCGGTGTCGGGTTTGGGATACCAAGAGGACGCCTCATTTTTGATCTATCATTTATGTCACCCCCTTCATTCATCGCAGGTGTCGCCACAGACATCGGTCATCTGACCAGCCGGGACAAAGAGCTGATGCACGCCGCCGGTATTCGCGGCCTGCGCACCGGTAAACTTCATTTTGATCAGGAGAAATTTCTCGCGGGCGAACCTCAGTCCGAAAAATTCGTGGCGATCAAGGATCGGATGATCGGGCTGCGGAACGAAGGGTTTCGGTTTACGGCGCTCACACCAGGTCCGTTCGAGATGGTGGCGAAGGCGGGCGCGCCGGGGTCGGCGGAATACTTGGAGAACTACCGGCGCATGTGCGTGTTTCTCGCCACCGAATTCGAGGGACTGGTGGATTATTGGCAGGTCGCCAATGAACTGGATATCTGGATTTTTCGCGCGACGCTCACGCTGGATCAATCGGTCGCGTTTTTGAAGGCCGGGATCCAAGGCATTAAATCCACGGGGACGCGCGCGAAGGTTGGAATCAATATCACGCTTTTTCCCTCATTGCCCGGCGAGGTGGACGGGAACACCGAGCTGCATGAAGGCGTTCATATCGCGAAAGGTGTTTATGGTGATCCGGAGCTGGATCTCGATTACGCGGGTTTCGACAGTTATCCGGGGACGTGGAGAAGGGGAGGCGCGGAGAGTTGGGACGCGTATCTGGACGAGTTTTACGCGCTCACCCGGAAGCCGATCATCATTCAGGAATTCGGTTATTCGTCGGCCGGGGGAATGATGACCCCGGAGGAGGACGCGAGCGGGATCTATCCCTGCAAGGCGGGCAAGTGGCGGTTTTCGTCGGGTGGTCGCGGGCATACGCCGGAGGCACAGGCGAAGTTTATCGAGGAGTCCTTTGAGGTTTTTGCGCGGAAACCGTTTGTGATCGGGGCAACCTATTATCGTTGGACGGACCAAGCGGTGTGCTGGCAGTGCAAGCAGCCCGGTTGTCCGGTTGAGACCGCGTGGGGGTTGCTGGATCTGCAGCATCAACCGAAGCCGTCTTATCACTGCTACAAGGCGACGATGAAGCGGTTGTATGGGGCGGGGGAAGGGCAGTAAGTCGATAGTCTAGAGCTGAGAGTCTAGAGTTTCGGAGGAGGGCCGCGCTTATTTGGGCGGGCGGAAAAAAGGCGCTGCATGTTTTGCAGCGCCTTCGAGGGGATCGGAGGCGGAGCGCCAGCGAGCTGGCGGCCTACCGCGATGACGATTGGCGCGAAAAAGGCGCCGCGGTTGGCGGCGCCTTTTTCGGAGTGCGGGGAACGGAGTCCCCGCACTACCTCAGAGGTATTTGTCCGTCACGGCGCCTTCGGAGGCGGTGCTGACGAGCTTGGCGTATTTGGCCAGCACGCCGCGGGTTTCCTTCGGGGGGAGCGGCTTGTAGGCGGTCATGCGGGCCGCGTATTCGGCGTCGGGGATGAGCAGGCTGATGGTGTTTTTCACCGCGTCGATCTCGATGAGATCGCCGTTGCGCACGATGCCGATCGGGCCGCCGCGGGCGGCTTCAGGGGTGATGTGGCCGACGTCGAAGCCGTGGCTGCCGCCGGAGAAGCGGCCGTCGGTGATGAGGGCGACCTCTTTGATGAGACCGCGGCCGGCGACAGCACTGGTGGGAGACAACATTTCGCGCATGCCGGGACCGCCGACGGGACCTTCGTTGCGAATGACCACGACGTCACCTTTGACGACGTCGCCACGAAGGATGCCTTTGAGGGCATCCTCTTCGCCCTCGTAAACCTTGGCGGTGCCTTTGAAGTAGAGGCCTTCTTTTCCGGTGATCTTGCCGACGGCGCCTTCGGGGGCGAGATTGCCGTGGAGGACGCGGAGGTGGGTTTCCTTTTTGATGGGCTGATCCCACGGGCGGATGATGTCCTGCTCGGACGGATACGCGGGGTAGGGCTGCACGTCCTTGAGGGACTCGGCCATGGTTTCACCGGTGACCGTGAGGCAGTGGCCATGGAGCATGCCGCGGTCGAGGAGCATCTTCATCATGGGGCGGATGCCGCCGATGCGGATGAGATGGCTCATGCCGTATTTGCCGAAGGGCTTCACGTCGGCGAGGAGCGGGACTTTTTCGCCGATCGCCTTGAAGTCCTCCAGCGTAAGGGGGACGGCGGCGGAGTGGGCGATCGCGAGGAGATGGAGAATGAGATTGGTCGAACCGCCGAGGGCGAGGCAGACCGTGATGGCGTTTTCGAAGGCGTGGCGGGTGAGGATGTCGCGGGGTTTGATGCCCTTTTTGAGCATGTTCATGACGGCGGCGCCGGCGCGTTCGCAGTCCTCGCGTTTCTCTTTGCCGACGGCGAGCTGGGCGCTGCTGTTGGGCAGGCTCATGCCGAGGGCTTCGATGGCGCTGGCCATGGTGTTGGCGGTATACATGCCGCCGCAGGAACCGGGGCCGGGAATGGCGCTTGCCTCGACATCGCGCAGGCCGGCATCGCTGAGTTCGCCCTTGGCGTGTTTGCCGACGGCTTCGAAGACGGAGACGATATCGAGGGGTTTTTTATGGTCGCAGTCGTCGCGGGTGAAGCCGGGGAGGATGGTGCCGCCGTAGACGAACACGGCGGGGCGGTTGAGGCGGGCGATTGCGATCATCGCGCCGGGCATGTTTTTGTCGCAGCCACCGATGGCGACGAGGCCGTCAAAACCTTCGGCGGCGACGGCGGTCTCGATGGAGTCGGCGATGACATCGCGGGAGACGAGGCTGTAGCGCATGCCCTGGGTGCCCATGCTGATGCCGTCAGTCACGGTGATGGTGTTGAAGTAGACGGCCTTGCCACCGGCGGCGTTGACGCCTTTGCGGGCGTGCTCGCTGAGGTCGCCGAGGTGGACGTTGCACGGCGTCATGTCGCTGGCGGCGGAGGCGACGGCGATCTGGGGCTTGTGGAAGTCTTCGTCCGTGAAACCCACGGCGCGCAACATGGACCGGGCAGGCGCGCGGTCATTGCCGTCAACGACAACGGAGGAGTGGGGGCGGGGGAAGGAGGACGACGTTTGGCACATGGGATTAAAGGGTGGACGAAACCAAGCGGGGGAGGGTGGGGCAAGTCCGGAAGACGGAGGGACGGAAGGAGAGGGAGAACGAGGCGGAGGTGGCGAAGGCGGCAAATTTCCAGGGTTGCGTCGGGTTGGGGCGACCGCATCACTCTTCGGCTTCTTCCGCATGGCGTTTAACCTCAAAAAAGTGCTCAAGGCGCTGCTCTTTTCGTCGAGCCAGCCTCTTTCGATCAAGGACATCCAGACGGCGTTCACGCGCTTTCATGATCAGGCCCTGCTGCCGAAGGCGGTGGTCGATCCGACCGTGGAGTCCGCTGCAGGCGAGGGGGAGCCCGCCGAGGTTCCGGCGGAGGAGCCGGCAGCGCCCGCGGCCGAAGGCGAGGTTGTTGAATCCTTGATTGCGGCGCCCTCCGAAACCGATGCGGAGCTGTATCAGGACGTGCCTTCGTTGATCACCGCCGCACAGATCCGCGAGGCGATGGACGAACTTGCCGCCGAATTACGGGCGGCCAACGACATTTACCTGCTGATTGACGGAGCGAGCGGTTATCGTCTTGTGACCCACCCGCGTTTCGCCCGCTGGATTCGCATTCTGCGGGATGAGCCGGCACCGGCCAAGCTCACGCAGTCGGCCCTCGAAACACTCGCGATCATCGCTTATCGCCAGCCCGTCACGCGCACGGAGATCGAGACGATTCGCGGCGTGTCCGCCGAGGCGGGTCTCAACAAACTGCTGGAGCGCGAACTGGTTTACATTGTGGGTCGCGCCGACCTGCCGGGACGTCCGTTGCAATACGGGAGCACGGATAAATTTTTGGAGTTCGTCGGAGTGAAGTCATTGGTCGAGCTGCCGGCGTCGGATGTGCTTTCGCCGCGCCAGATCGACGAGTGGCTCAAGAATGCGATCAATGCCACGCCTCCGGCCGACGCCGAGATGGGACTGCCGCTGGAGGAAGGCGAAGGCGAGTCGCCGAATCTCGAACCGGTCGAGGTCGAGCATGTGCCGCTTTCCGCCGAATCCGCCGCGGAGGTGTTCGTTGCCGAGGGCGCCATCGAGCCCGCGGTCGAGGAACCCGCCGTTCCCGATGCTTCCGTTAGCGACGAAGATAACGATAAACCTGCTTCCGCCTAAGGGTGTGTTTATGAAACATATCAGACCGTCGAACTCTTCGAGTGAACGGCAAACCCGGCTTGGCCGGCGTTGCCCTCGGTGGCACGGGCCGCTGGCCCGCCTCCACCTCGGTCGCCTTGGCCCAGCCGGGTTGTCCGCTCACGCCGGCCTGATCTATTTCATAAACACACCCTGATTTTCATGTCCGATCCGCTTCAACCCATCCGGGAACAAATCGACGCGCACGACCGCCAGCTCGTCGAGTTGCTCAACAGCCGCCTCGCCCTCGCCGCCGAGATCGGCAAGCTCAAGCGCAGCTCCGGCGGACAGATCTACGTGCCGGAACGCGAGGACGCGGTGTTTCGCAAGGTCACGGCGCTCAACCAGGGGCCGATCAAGAACGAGGCGTTGCAGGCGATCTACCGTGAGATCATGTCGGCGGCCATCGCGCTGGAGAAGCCGTTGCTCATCGCCTACCTCGGGCCGGAGGCAACCTACACGCATGCGGCCGCAATCAAGAAGTTTGGCGCGAGCGTGGATTACTCTGCCATCGCCACGATCTCGGACATTTTCACGGCGGTCGAAAAAGGCGAGGCCGACTATGGCATCATCCCGATTGAGAACTCCACCGAGGGTTCGGTGCGCGAGGCGCTGGACGGGTTTGTCGAAAGCGACTTGAAGGTCGTCGCGCAGGTGTTTCTGGAGATCAACCACGCGTTGATTTCCCCCACGCCGCTGGAGAAAATCGAAAAGGTTTACTCGAAGGATCAGGCGCTCGCGCAGTGCCGCCACTGGCTGCAACGGCATCTGCCGCATGCGCAGTTGATCGATACGGCGAGCACGGCGAAGGCGGTGCAGATCGCGAAGGACACCCCCGGCGCGGCGGCGATCGCGGCGGAGCTGGCCGCGCAGTTGCAAGGCGTGCCGGTGGTCGCGCGCAATATCCAGGATCAGAACGACAACACGACGCGGTTTTTCATCGTGGGCAAAAAGGCCTCCGGCCCGGTCGGTGGCGGGCGCGATCTGACCAGCCTGGTGATCTCGCTGGGCGACGAAGCGGCGGCGCACTCGGGCTCGCTGTTGAAGATGCTCATGCCGTTCGGGCAGCGTGGCATCAACCTGTCAAAGGTGGAGTCGCGTCCGAGCAAACGTCGCCCGTGGGACTACCTGTTCTTCATCGATGTCACGGGGCACTACGACGACCCCGCGATGAAGGAGGCGATCGCGGAGTTGAAGAAGTTCTGCCCGTTGGTGAAGTGGCTCGGGAGTTACCCGGCGGCGGTTTAAAAAGTGGATGCGGCACCTTGCCGCATTATAAATTTGGTGATGAAATTCGGATACACGCGGCGAGCCGCCACGTCTACTTTCACTACACATGAACAGGCCATTGCGCATTGGTTTCGTCGGTGCGGGTGCGAATACCCGAGAGAAACACATTCCGGGGTTTCGGGCGTTGCCGGGCGTTGAGTTGGCGGCGGTGGTCAACCGCACGCGGGCATCGTCGGAGCGGGTGGCGCGTGAGTCGGGCATTTCACGGGTGGCGGAGGATTGGCGGGCGCTGGTGGAGGCCCCGGATATTGATGCGATTTGCATTGGCACGTGGCCTTACCTGCATGCGGAAGTGGCGGTGGCGGCATTGCGGGCGGGCAAGCATGTGCTGACCGAGGCGCGCATGGCGGCGACGGTGGCAGAGGCGGAGGCGATGGAGGCTGCCTTGACGGACGCACGGCGGACGTATCCGGGAATCGTCGCGCAAGTCGTGCCCTCGCCGGTGACACTGTCATGGGATGCAGTCGTGCGGGACTTGCTGGCGGAGGGCGTGCTCGGCCGCCTGCACCAGGTGGAGATCGCGCATCTGCATGGGGCCTACGCTGATCCCGGCGCACCGATTGCGTGGCGCCAGCGCAGGGAATGGAACGGTGTGAACACGCTTACGCTGGGCATCTATTATGAGGCGGTGCAGCGCTGGCTGGGTGAAGACGCATCGGTTTTGAAGGCCGAGGCGGGGATCGTTACCCCGGAGCGGGTCGATGCCGCCACGGGTGCGCGGGTGGCCGTCGATGTGCCGGATTGGGTGAAGGTGAACGGGGTGTTCTTCGGCGGGGCGGTTCTGCGTGCGGAGTTCAGCGGGGTGGAGACGAAGTCCCCGCGAAACGAGATAGCATTGCACGGCGAGCTTCGGGGGATCCGGCTGGATTTGACCGCGGGCAAGCTGTGGTTGCAGGCGGCGAAGCATGAGGAACGCGAGTTGGAGATCGCGCCGGAAAAACATGGCGCGTGGCGCGTCGAGGCGGATTTCGTGGA
Source organism: Rariglobus sp. (assembly GCA_029266495.1). Classification (GTDB taxonomy): domain Bacteria; phylum Verrucomicrobiota; class Verrucomicrobiia; order Opitutales; family Opitutaceae; genus Rariglobus. Next base: position 65,928 of record JAQSWS010000004.1, read on the forward strand.
GAGCATCCGCAAGGGAACGCCGGTGCGGTTGACGGATTTCGCGACGGGCGTGCGCTACATGCGTTTCACCGAGGCGGCCTGGCGGGCGTGGCAGAAGGAGTAAACGCGGCGGGCCGCCGCGTTTACTTCGGGATCAGCGCGCGATCAGCTTGAGGAATTCCTCGTTGTTCTTCGTCTTCGAGAGGCGGGCGATCATCGTGTCGGTCGCCTCCTCGATCTTCTGCGAAACGAGGGCGCGGCGGAAGAAGTGGATCGCGTCGAGTTTCTTGGCGTCGATGAGGAGCTCCTCCTTGCGCGTGCCGGAGGACTGGATGTTCATCGCGGGCCAGAGGCGCATCTCGGCGCATTTGCGGTCGAGGACCAGGTCGCTGTTACCGGTGCCCTTGAACTCCTGGAAAATGACGTCGTCCATGCGGCTGCCGGTCTCGACGAGCACGGAGGCCACGATGGTGAGCGAGCCGCCTTCCTCGATGTTGCGGGCGGCGGCGAAGAGCTGGCGGGGCTTTTCGAGGGCGCGGACATCGAGACCGCCGGAGCCGGTGCGACCGGAGTTTTTAAGGGTGTTGTGGGCGCGGGCGAGGCGGGTGATCGAGTCGATGAAGAGCACGACGTGGCGGCCGACCTCGGTGAGGCGCTTGGCACGCTCGATGGCCATGTCGGCGATGCGCACGTGGCTGTCGACGTTCTCGTCGTTGGAGGAAGCCCAGATCTCGGCGGGGACGCTCCGGCGGAAATCGGTGACTTCTTCCGGGCGTTCATCCACGAGGAGAATCATGACGTGGCACTCGGGGTGGTTTTGGAGAACCCCCAGCGCCATGTCGCGGAGCAGGGTGGTCTTGCCGGTGCGGGGCGGGGCGACGATGAGGCCGCGCGTGCCCTTGCCGATGGGGCAGAAGAGGTCGACGGCACGGGTGGTCATGCGACCGTCCTTGAGCTCCATCTTGAGCTGCTGGTCGGGCGACATGCTGGTGAGTGCGGTGAATTCCGGCAGCGCCTTGCGATCTTCAATGCTCAGGCCGTCGACGGACTCGACGAACTTCATCTTGGGGTTGGGGAAGCGGCCTTCGGCGGGCCAGGCGGTGCCGGTGATATGGCTGCCTTGGCGGAGCTTGAAACGGCGGATGAGCTCCTTGGGGACGAAGGTGTCCGCGGGGCGGCGTTTGCCGTAGCGCGTAAGGTCGAGGAGCTGGCCGTTGCCTCCTTTCTGGATGTCGATGTCGAGGACGCCTTGGACTTGGATCACGTTCTCCGGGCGCTCCAAAACCTGGGGAGCAGCGGCGGCGGAGGCGGGCGCGAGATTGGCGGCGGGAGCGGTCTCCGACGGGGGAATGTCGGAGGGCGTTGGTTCAGGGTTATTAGCCATGGATATAAATTGATGTAGTGGAACGTATGCGGACGCTTGACGCTGCAAACCAAGGGCGGAATAAGGGCTCGAGCATCACGCACGCGAATGACCGCGTGCTTCAGAAAATCCCCTAAAAAGCCTCTAACGTGTCAGACCAAAAGATTACTTCAGCAGCCCGTGAAAAACGGGTTTTTAAGCCTTCGGCCGAGTTTCAACGTCAAGCCAATCTCGGGAGTCTTGCTTCGTATAAGAAGCTCTATGCCGAGTCTGTCAACACCCCAGAAAAGTTCTGGGGGCGGCAGGCCAAGGAGTTGCTTGTCTGGCGCAAGCCGTTCACGAGCGTCCTGAAATGGAAGGCCCCGCACGCCGAGTGGTTCAAGGGAGGGAAGCTCAATGTCGCCGAGAACTGCATCGACCGCCATCTGGGCACCGCGTTGGAGAACAAGGCGGCGATTATTTTCGAAGGTGAGCCGGGCGATGTGCGCACGATCACCTACAAGCAGTTGTCCATGCATGTCGCCCGTCTGGCGCATGTGTTTGAAAACATGGGTATTGTCGCCGGTGATCGCGTGGCGATCTACCTGCCGATGGTGCCCGAGGCCGTGGTCGCGATGCTGGCCTGCGCCCGCATCGGCGCGGTGCACACGGTGATCTTCGGCGGCTTCAGCTCCGAGGCCATCAAGGACCGGATCAACGATTGCAAAGCGAAGCTGGTGATCACCGCCGATGGCGGCTGGCGCCGCGGCAAGATCATCGAACTCAAGCCTGCCGTGGACCGTGCCCTTGAAGGCACGCCCACCGTGCAGTCGGTCATCGTGCTCAAGCGCACCGGCAACGAGGTCAAGATGGCCGAAGGACGCGACATCTGGTGGCACGACGCCTGGAAGGGCGGTCCGAATCAGCACAAGGCCAAGGCCTTCGATAGCGAGCACCCGCTCTTCATCCTTTATACCAGCGGCTCGACGGGGAAACCCAAGGGCGTGCTCCATACCAGCGCCGGTTACCTGCTCGGTGCGAAGATGACTTCGCACTACATCTTCGATCTGAAGCAGAACGACCGCTACTTCTGCTCCGCCGACATCGGCTGGATCACCGGTCACAGCTACGTCGTTTACGGTCTGCTCTCCAATGGTTCGACCGTGTTCCTCTACGAAGGCGCGCCCAACCAGCCCGAGCCGGACCGGTTCTGGCAGATGATCGACCGCCACGCGATTACGATCCTCTACACCGCGCCGACCGCGATTCGCGCGTTCATGCGTTGGGGCGACAACTACGTCCTCAAGCACCGGCTCGACTCGCTTCGTTTGCTCGGTTCCGTCGGCGAGCCGATCAGTCCCGAAGCCTGGCGCTGGTATCACAAGATGATCGGCAAGGGTAAGTGCCCGATTGTCGACACGTGGTGGCAGACCGAGACCGGTTCCATCATGATCGCGCCGCTGCCCGGCGCGGTGCCGCTCAAGCCCGGTTCCGCCAGTCTGCCGTTCTTCGGCGTGTGCCCGAAGATCGTCGACGAGAAGGGCAAGGAAGTGCCGCGCGGCACGGATGGAAAGATGATCATCACCAAACCCTGGCCTTCGATGCTCCGCACGCTGTGGGGCGACGACGAGCGTTTCCAGAAAACCTATTTCGGCGATTATCCCGGTGTTTATTTCACGGGCGACGGCGCGAAGCAGGACAAGGATGGCTACTTCTGGATCTCGGGTCGCGTCGACGACGTGCTCAACATCTCCGGCCACCGCATCGGCACGGCCGAGGTGGAAGCCGCGCTGGCGACGCATCACGCGGTGGCCGAGGCCGCGGCGGTCGGGCGCCCGGATGATCTCAAGGGCCAGGCCCTCGTGGTCTTCGTTTCGTTGAAGACGGGTGTCGCGAGCAGCGATGCCTTGAAGGAGGAGCTACGCGCCCATATCGGACGCGAGATCGGCTCGTTCGCAAAGCCGGACAGCGTGCGCATCGCGGCGGGTCTGCCCAAGACGCGCTCCGGAAAAATCATGCGTCGTATTCTGAAGGAGATTGCGGCGGGTCGCGAAGTGAAGGGCGACACGACGACCCTGGAGGATTTCTCCGTGATCGCGGCGTTGCAGAAGGAAGACTAAGACGGAGGACGGATCGCAGGGCCCGGCCTTGTGTCGGGCCGCTGGGGCCGCCGAACACCATTGGGTGTTCGCGGCCTTACACGGGGTGAGGCCCGGCATGGTTCGGACTATACCCAGCGTGGATCCCGCCAGAGTTCACGACCATGGCGATAGGTGGCGAGGACATCGGCGGGGGTGACGCGGGTGAGGATGCTGGCGGTGAGGTGCCGTGTGGCGCGCAGGTGCGGCTGATTGAAGTCGAGCACCACGAAGTCGGCGGGCAGGCCGCGGTCGAGATAACCGTAATGATCGCCGCCGAGGAGCGGGCGGATGTTCGTCGTCGCCATTTTCAGGATCGTGGCGGGATCCGGTGTGACGGCGTCGCCGGCCTGCGACTTGGCGAGTTTGTAGGTGAAGTCGAGTTCGGCGAGGAGTGAAGGCGAGTTGAGCATGCCGTTGTCCGTGCCGAGAAGGAGATTGGCCCCGGCGCGGAGCAACGCGGCGACCGGCGGAAGCGGCAGGCCGAGGCTGGCGTTGGCGCGCGGGTTGATCGCGGCGGTTTTGCCGCTGCGCACGAGCAACGCAATCTCGTCGGCGTCGGCCACGGTGAGGTGGACGATCAGGTCGGCGTCGTAGATTTCGATGGCCCGGATGAGGTCGCCGTGACCGGTGATCGCGAGCGAACGGTCGCGGTAGGCGGCGCTTTCGAGGCAGTGGATGGCGCGCAGCTTTTTGGAGGCCGACGTGGTGGTGCGGATTTCGCGCCAGGCCGCATCGGTGAGGTCATTCATGGTGCTCTCGGAAAAGCCGTCGGCGACGGCGAGCATGGCGGCAAGTTCATCCCGGGCGGAGGCAGGGAGTGACGCGGTGTTGGCATTGAGGTCCGCGGCCGTGAACGGCGGCGTGTCGAATTGGTTAAGGATGATCGATTCGACGCCGGTGATTTCGGAGGCCTGGCGCAGGAGGCGGGCGCCGTGAGCACCTTGCTCGCGGAAATCCAGGTGGCCGATGGTGCCGGTGCGCGCCATATAACCCAGGTGTCCGACAAGGTGCGGGAGATGGGTTTCCGCGGTGAGTTTGCCGAGTTCCCGGTATTTATAGCCGTTGGGCCGGAAGAACCCTTCTTCGAGGGTGAGTCCGGTGGCTCCGTCGGGCAGGGCGCTGTCGCCCATGTGGGTGTGGCCGTTGTAGAGACCGGGGATGATCACGAGGCGCCCCTGGTCGAGCTGTGCGCAGGGTGCGCCGAGTTCGATGCCTGTGACCGTGTCGTGTTCCCAGGCAAAGCGGCGGCAGTGATGGGGAACGAGATCGGGGCCGTGAAGGAGGATGCAGTCGCGAAGGTCGGGCATGGAGTCGTGCGACGTTTAATAGCTGGTGTTCCGCGCAGTGTAGATCACGCGGGTGTTCATGAGCTGATCGCCGTGGTCACGGAGCCCGTAGCCGACGAGCCACTCTTTGCCAAAGAAAGTGAAGCCTGCCAGATCGGGCGTGTGCAGGGAGTCGGAGCGCGCGCGATAAACCATGCTGACGGAACGAACCGAGCGGGCGCCTTGTTTCAGCAACTGGGTCGCGGCTTCCTTGAACGTGCGGCCGCTGTCGCAAATATTGTCGAAGAGCACGATGTCGCGATCCGCGAGCCGGGTGCTTTGCCAGTCGATCTCTATTTTTTCCAGGGGCCTGTTGGTGTTTTTGTCGTAGGAGCGTGCGCGGCAGAAGGCGGGCTCGACGGAGTGGCGCATACGCAGGAGCACGTCGGAAAAGAAAAACGCCCCGCCGCGCAGGAGGCAGACGCACAGGAGCAGTTTTCCAGTCCCGGCTTCGGCGGTGGTGGCCCACGCGTCCAGTTTGCCGGCGAGCAGAGCCAGTTGTTCGTCGAGTGCTTCCGTCGGATACAGCAGGTCGAGATGCGGAGGAATCGTGCTCATGGGTCAGGCATCGGGGCAGAAGCCGTAGAGGAGGTCGTCGCGGCCTTTTCCCGGCCAGTTCACCTGATCGATGCGGAGATGTTTCATGACGTCGAAGACGAGCGAGTTGAGGGCCGCTTCGAATCCGAAGATCGAATACAGCGCCGGGGCGTCGATGCGGATGACGAAGGCGCCGAGTCCGGCTTCGCGGAGCATGCGGACGCTGCGGTTGACCATCTCGGCCTCGATGGCGGAACCACCTTGCAGGATGATCACCGGCTTCGGGTGGGCATTCATCTGCTGGAAGGGACCATGGGCGAACTGGAGGAAATCGCTGATCGGCGGGCAGGGCCAGAAGACCCCTTCCATGAATTTGCACGCGAGGTTCTGCGCGAAATCGGAGATGGGGGCGGCGGTGACGAGATTAAAGCCCTGCGAGAAGGCGCTGGGCAGGCCGATCATGGCGGCACGCAGTTCGTCGGGCGGGCGCGCCTCGAGGAGCGGCAGGATCGTGGCCGCGTCGGGCTGGGGGAAGCGGCAGCCGGCGAACCGCGCGGAAAATTGAAGACAGGCGAGATAGCCGGCGAGAGGGCCGACGAAACGGATGAGCGTGGTGTATTCCTCGGCGAGGGGGAATTCGATGAGTTCGCCGCCTTCGTTGAGAATATTCTGGAGGAGATCGGCGCGGTCGGTTTTCCCGGCGGCGCGGGCGGCGGCGGGTGTTGTAGCGGTAAACAGGATACAATGCGCGAAGTCACGGCGGCGGTTGAGCGCGATGCGTGCGTTGGGCGAGACGCCTTGGGAGAAGACGACGAGGGTTTTGTCGGCAAACGCCGCGGGCTCGGCCACGGTGAAGCCGGAAAGCGGCAGGTAGGTGGCGGCGCGGTCGGTATGCAGGTTGAGCAACATCGCCAGGTAGCGCGCATGCGCTTCGGAGCTGCCGGTCCCGGTCACGACGAAACGGCGGGAGGCGAGCGTGGCCGGGCGCAGCGCGACGGGGGGGGCGGCAAGCATGCCGGCGAGCACGGAAGGGATGCCGGCGAGGCGCCGGGCGAGGAGATCGTGACCGAGGGGATCGGCGGGGGCGTTGGACATGGGGAGGATCAAGCCGTCGGAGTGATTGCCACAAAAAGCACAAAAGGGACTTATGGCGAATGCGTATCTCCCGCGCTCCTATGGGCGCCATGGAGGGAGAGGGATGCCTGCGCGTGGAAGGCCCTGGGGCTTTTTGTGGCCATCCTGCTGAAGGCCTGACCGATCAATCCTCGAGGAAGATCCATTTTTCGACTTCGATTTTGTGGCGGTTGAGGGCCTCGGCGTATTCGGGTTTTTTGACGAGGCTGGTGGGGGAGTTCATCACCATCTGGATCTTGGTGTTGGGGATGTGATGACGCAAAAGGAGAATCGAGGCGTCGTAATCGCGGCTGTCATAATCCACGCCGAGTTTGCGGTAGGCCTCGTCGGAAGAAAATGCCTGGTTGGTGTCGGTCATCATGCGATCAGTGGCGTGAGCCCCGAAACCGGCCCCGCGTCCGTCGTTGTGGAGGAGGAGCAGGGCGCCCACGCCGTATTCGATGATGTGTTTCACGGACTGCTTCAGCTTGTCGCGGTTCTCGACGTGGCGAAGAGGGAAGCGGTTGAAGAGCGATTCGCTGTGGAGACGGACGACGGGCATCTCGTAGATGCGCGGTGCGCCGTGGGTGAGCACGACGAAGTCCTGGCTCGTAACAATGTCGTAGTAAACGTGGACGCGGAACCAGTAGGGCGTGGTGAGCAAATCGACCACGGGATCGTCGGGGTGGTCATCTTTGTAGTGGGTCAGATGGGCGGGGTCGATGGTGACAAGGAAGCGGTTTTGACGGATGGCCTTGTAGCCCAGAATGACGGGGCGGGGGCCTCCCGTGTAGCGGTTGAGGGCGTCTTTTTTCTGAAACAGCTCGGTGAACTGGGCCTCGGTGACGAGGATTTCGTTGTCCACCGGCTTCATCGGCAGGAAATAGCTGGCCGAGTAGATGAAACGGCGGGCCTCGGGCAAGGCATGCGCGCGGAACGGCACGACGGGCTCGGGGGGAAGCGCCCGGCGCACCGAGGTGACGTGGGGGCGGCTGAGAATGTGTCCGCCGGCGGCTTTGGATGCGAGGTAGGCGAGATTGAAGGGGCCGGGCTCAAATTCGAGCGCCTCGGTGCCGGCGACCTCGAGGCCCTGGGCTTTGAGGGCGTTGACCTTGTCGGGGTTGTTGGTGAGGACGATGAAGGAGGCGGTGACGTCGAGCAGACGGCAGATGTGGGAAATGTTATCGTAGTTGCGGTGGTCCTTTTGCAGGCCCATCGCGGCGTAGGCATCGAAGGTGGAGATCTGGTCGAGGGAGGCCTGCACGAGCATGCGGTCGCGTGCCTTGCCAACGTAGCCCACGCCGCGGCCTTCCTGCATGAGGTAGAAGAGAATGCCGTTGCCCTTTTCGGAGATGACCTTGAAGGCGCCCTCGAGCTGCTGGACGCAGTCACAGTCGCAGCCGCGCAACGTTTCGCTGGTGATGCACGAGGAGTGGAGGCGGGTGTAGAGGGTCCTGGCTCCGGTGATGTCTCCGTGGGCGAGGGCGACGATGTAATGCTTGTCGATGATGTCTTGGAAAATGTAGGCGCGGAAGAGGCCGAACCGGGTTTCGAGCTGGCACTTGGCGATAAAAAGCGTGGTGCCATAAAGCGGCCGCTCATCGAGCAGCCGGGGGGCAAGGATCGCGCCGGTGGCGTGCTGCAGCTGGGTGATCAGATCTTCGAATTCGCGTGCGGTGTCGGCGGACGGAGGGACGGCGATGGACATGAGGTGGGTGATTGAAAGGAGCTGCGGGGCAGGTCAGGCGGGCCGCAGGATCAGCGTATGGGCATGAAGCGTCGAGTTACGCCAGGCGGTCTGGAAGGACTTCAGGGTGGTGCACTCGGATTTGGCAATCGAGCGGTAAGGAATGTCCAATATGATCTCGGAGCGAAGACCCGGCCAGGGAGCGAGGGTGTAGAGGCGGGGGTTGACGCGCGTGCAACGGATCGCGTGACGCCTGCCCGACACATCCGGGTGAGTATGGCGAAGATCGCGTGGAACCTCGTAGCCGGAGCAGACGATGAGGGAGAGATTGTCGCAGCATTGCAGGAACTCGAAGCCGCGCTGGAGGGTGGCGGCATCGAGCCCGAGGGCGGAGGCGGTCACCTGCTGCCAGGCAAGCTGGGAGGCGAGAAAACCGGCGTGCGCCTGCCGGTGCTCGGGGCGGATGGTGTTCACGTCGGCCTGCTCGGAGAGCAGGTTGTAGGTATGCATGGATACAAAAACGGCGGAGGCGGGATTGGTCGCGGCCACGACGGCGGTGGCATCGCCACGCACTTTCAAATAGGAGGGCAGGTCGATTTCTTCGAAGGCGCTGTAGGCACCGACGAGCTGGCGGGTGAACGCCTCCGGACGGTGCTCACGGGTGAGAACGGGCGTTGCGTCGCGGGCGATCCAGCCATCGTCATGATGATAAACGGCATGACGAATCTCGGCGAAGGGTTCGGGGCGTGCAAACTGCTCGTTGCCCCAAGCGTCCGCGAATTGTCCGGCCACCCTGGCGTGATCGGAATGCGTTACCAGCAGCCAATGGGTGGGCGTTTCCTGCCTGATCATGCCCGGATAAACGCATAACGCGGGCCAATTATCAGACGGCGTGCGAATGAGTGGGATTCATGTTGGCTTTCAATCTGCTAACTCAACGCGTGCTCCCCGCGCGACCGACTCCCGCTCTGTGCATCTGCGACGATGCGACGTTTCTGCCGTGGCGGAGCTGGACACAGGTTGCCGCGATACCCCGGCGTGACCGGGTGGTGGTGATCGTGCCGGTCGCGGGGATGGCTGATCATGGCGAGGAACTGCCGCTGGATATTGAGGAGCAGGTGCTGATGAGCGTGGTGCGCGAGGCATCGCTGCGCCGTGACGCCGGTGAGGAGTTGCTGGTCGTGCCGCCGTTGCGGTTTGTGACGGGGGCGGTGACGCCGGACGGCGGGACGGTGTTCACGGTCGATGCGCCGGTGGCGCATGCGTTTATCGATGAGGTGTGTGGGTCGCTGGCGGCATCGGGCTTTCGGAAGGTTGTGTTGTGCAATGCGAGTCCGTGGAACGAGGAGCTGTGCGACGCGGCGGCGCGGGATATCCGCATCGCACGGGGGATTCAGATGTTCTGCGTGAATTTGAGCGCGCTCGGCGTGGGGTTGGCAGAAGGCGGGGACGGGGTGCGGGTGGGGGCTGCGGGCGGGCGGCTTGCCGCGTTGCTGGCGGAGATTGCGCGGCGTCCGGCCCTGGCGAGTGGCGGAGTTCTTTCGACGAAGCCATGAAGAGCCGCGCCCATTATCTTTCTTCAATGAGCCGGGCGCAGATCACGGCGCTGCCTGACAAGGCGTCGGCGCCGGTGCTCGTGACGACGGGGGCGATCGAACAACATGGTGCGCACCTGCCACTCGCGGTGGATGCATTGATGGGGCAGGTGTGGATCACCCGCATTCTGGAGGCGCTGCCCGGGGACGTGTCCTGTTATGTCGCGCCACCGATCACGATCGGGAAGAGCAACGAGCATGTTGGGTTTCCGGGGACGCTGACGATTTCGAAGGAGACGCTGCGGTTGCAACTGCACGCGATCGCGCGGCAGTTGAGCGCGTGGGGCTTCAGGCAGCTGGCCGTTCTGAATACGCACGGGGGGAATACCTCGGTGCTCGTTTATACGCTGCGTGAGATCGAAGGGGCGTATGGGATGCGGGTGACGTTGCTCAAGCATGGCGTGACGTTGAACCCGGCATTGCCGACGCAGGAGGCGACGTATGGTTTTCACGCGGGCGAGCTGGAGACGTCGTGGCTGCTGGCGGTGGCCCCGCAATGGGTGCGGATGGAGAGCGCCGTGTGCGAATATCCGGCGCGGCTGGAGGACGCCGGTGAGTTGAGGCCCGAAGCGGCGCCGGCGACGTTTGCGTGGGCGTCGCAGGATGTGTCGGCGTCGGGGGTGATGGGCGATGCGACCGCGGGGACGGCGGAAAAAGGGGGACGGTGGATTGAACAGATTGCGGCGGGGTATGCGGCGCGAATTGTGGAGCTGGCGAATGGAGGCCGGCGGAGGATATCATGAGGCGCACCCCCGGCGGCCCCCGCGGCCCCGTCCTACCTTTTATGCATCATACGCTCAGTTCAGAGACGCTGGTTCATCGGTGGGATAATTCCACGCCGGCGCGGCTGATGGTCGCATCCGGCGACACCGTGACGTTTCAGTGTGCGGATTCGAGTGGCTGGCAGGTGAAGCCGGACTGGACGGCGGCGGAGTTCAAGACGCGGTTCGATCCGCTGAAAGTGCACGCGCTCACCGGGCCGGTGGCGATCGAAGGGGCGAGGCCGGGCGACATGCTGGAGATCAAGATCGAGGCCTACCGGCATCACGGGTTCGCGTGGACGAGCCTCATCCCGACGCTGGGCCTGCTGGCGGAGGATTTTCCGGAGCATCATTTGTTCATTTGGAAACTGGAGGACTTCGTAACGCGGAGTTTTCCGGGGGTGACGCTGGACCTGCATCCGTTCGCCGGGATCATCGGGGTGCAGCGGGCGGAGACGGGGGAGTTTCGCACGCGGGCGCCGGGGCCGTTTGGAGGCAACATGGACGTGCGCCAGCTCACGGCGGGCACGACGTTGTTCCTGCCGGTGTTCACGCCGGGTGGCGGGGTGCTCACGGGTGATTGTCACGCGGCGCAGGGCGATGGCGAGGTATGCATCAACGGCATGGAGGCGCCGATGGACGTGACGCTGACGTTTCGGTTGCACCAAGGGAAAGCACCGAAGGGACCGCAGGCACTGTATCCGGGGGGATTCACGCCGCCGCGTTATGCGACAAAACCATGGCACCTGTTCATCGAGTCGGACACGGATGCGCGCGAGGCGTGCAAGCGGGCGGTGCGGCGGGCGATCGAGTTCATCGTCGAACGTCTCGGGGTGACGCCGGAGATGGCGTATACGTTGTGCAGCGTGGTCCTTGATTTGAAGGTGAGCCAGTTGGTGAACGTGCCGACGACGACAATCACGGCGTGCTTGCCCGAGGCGATTTTTGACTGACCGGCCCGGCGCTATTTTTAAACGCAAAGATGCAAAGGACGCAAAGAACACACCGTGAATACCACCGTTATGATTGAAACGAAATTGAAGGAGTCGGGGTTGACGCTGCCGGCGGCGCCGGTGGCAGGCGGGAATTATGTGCCGTATCGGATCAACGGGAACACGTTGATCCTGGCGGGTGTGATCAGCGCTCGCGACGGCGTGATGACGCATGTGGGCCAGGTGGGCGGCGGTGTGCAGACGGTGGAGACGGGATACGCGGCGGCGCAGGTGTGCGCGTTGAATGTGCTGGCGGCGATCAAGGGTGCGCTGGGCGACCTCGGGCGCGTGAAGGCATTTTTATACGTGGGCGGTTACGTGAACGCGGTGGCGGGATTTGCGGAGAGTCCGCAGGTGATCAATGGAGCGAGCGACGTGTTCGTGAAGTTGTATGGCGAGGCGGGAAAACATGCCCGCGCGGCGGTCGCGGTGGCCGGGTTGCCGAAGAATGCCACGGTGGAAATTCAAGTGACGGTGAGTTTCGAGTGAGATTGGGATCCGCGGTGAAGTCCGGCGATCCGGCCGGCCACAAAAGACACAGAAGTCACAAAAGACGGATTCCGTTTTGTGCGTTTTAGTGTTTTGTGGCGAAGTCTCCCGATCAAGCGGGAGGTGATCGCCTGACGATTTGAACGTGATGAAACCCCAGATGACTTTTTCGGACTGGCAGCGGTTGTTGCCGACGGACGCGGCGCGTCTTGTGCGCGACAAGGCGGAGGCGTTGCCACCGGCGCAACACCGGGCGATATTTGCGATGCTTCATTCCGAGGCGCAGTTGGAGGCGGCGTTTACGCGGAAGCAGGCCTCGCGTATTTCGGGGCGGCCGCTCGGCGGCGTGCCTTATGTGGTGAAGGACGTCTTCGATGTGGAAGGCGTGCCGACGCTCGCGGGCTCGACGTTTTTGAACGAGATGCGTCCGAGGCCGATGGAGGACGGGACGCTGGTGGCGAATCTGCGGGAGGCGGGTGCGGTGCTGACGGGGAAAACGCATCTGCATGAGTTCGCCTACGGGATCACGGGGGAGAATCCGCATTACGGTGACGTGGAGCATCCGGGGCTGCCGGGACGCACGTCGGGCGGATCGAGCAGCGGGAGTGCGGCGGCGGTGGCGGCGGGGGTGGTGCCGCTGGCGTTTGGCACGGATACGGCGGGGTCGATCCGGGTGCCGGCGGCGTTTTGCGGCCTGTTTGGTTTTCGGATGGCGCCGCATCATCGCTGGATTGCCGATGCGTTTCCCCTGGCGCCGAGTTTTGACACGACCGGCTGGTTTACGGCGAACGCGGGCGACATGGCGGTGGCGTTGCATGGGTTGCTCGGTGTAAAGGAATGGGCGCGGCCATCACGTGGCGCGTGGCTGCCGTTTGGCAACGTGGATGCGGAGCTGGCGGCCGTGCAGGCGGGCGCGGCGGCGCGGCTGTGCGGGGCGTTGGAGGCGGCGGAGCCGGCGCTGGCGGAGAGGTTGCGGGCCGTGTTTGCGGAGGCGCCGGGAGCCTTCGCGGCGTTGCGAGGGCCGGAAGCGTGGGCGGTGCATAAGGGGTGGGCGGAGCGATTCAAGGACGCGTATGATCCGGTGGTGTTCGCACGGGTGATCGCGGGGCGCGATGTGACGAAGGAGGCGCAGGCGGCGGCGCGAAAAGTTCAGGAGCGGTTGAGCGCGGCGTTTGAGGCGGTGTGGGAGAAGTATGATTTTCTGGTGCTGCCGGCGACGCCCTGTGTCGCGCCGACGAAGGCAGGGTGCACGCAGGCGACGAGGGACCGGATTTTTCAGGTCACCACGCCGGTGAGTGTCGCGGGGCTGCCGGCGCTGACAGTGCCGGTGATGTTGCCGGGTGGTTTTTCGACGGGGTTGCAGGTGGTGGCGCCGGTGGCGAGTGCGCCGGTGTTCGTCGAAGTGCTGGCGGGGTTTAACCACTCGAGCTGACGCCATGAAGATTATCCGGCATCTTACTCCTGAAGGGCGGCCGGGTTGGGCGGCGTTACAACCGGACGGGACGGCGCGAGCAATTGACGGGGACGTGTTGCGCGAGTGGCGGGTGACGGAGCGGTTGGTGGCGACGGGCGAGTTGCTGGCACCCGTGGAGCCGGTGACGGTTTTTGGGATTGGTCTGAACTATCGGAAGCATGCGGAGCAACTCGGGATCGCATTGGTGGAGCGTCCGCTGGTGTTCATGAAGAGCATCAACGCGGTGCAACGACCGGGCGGGCCGATTGCGATTCCCCGGACGCTCGCGAGCGAGGCCGTCGATTACGAGGGTGAACTGGCGATCGTGATCGGCAGGGCGTGCAAGAACGCGACGCGAGAGAACGCGTTGTCGTTTGTGCTTGGATACACGATCGCGAACGATGTGTCGGCACGGGACTGGCAGTTCAAGCTCGGAGGAGGGCAATTTTGCCAGGGTAAGAGCTTCGACACGTTTTGTCCGCTGGGACCGGTGTTGGTGACGCCGGATGAGCTGGATGACGCGGCCGCGCTGAGGTTGGAGACGCGTGTGAACGGCGAGGTGCGTCAGGAAGGCAGCACGGCGGACCTGATTTTCGATGTGCGGGAACTGATCGTGTTCCTGAGTGCGAGCAAGACGCTGCTGCCGGGCACGGTCATCCTGACGGGAACGCCGGGCGGGGCGGGGCACACGATGAAGCCGCCGATTTATTTGAAAGCGGGTGACGTGGTGAGTGTGACGATTGAAAAAATCGGGACGCTTACGAATCCGGTGATTCTTGAGGCGTAAATCCGGGGCGTCTTCAGGGCAGGTCAAAACTCCCAGATCACCCTGGCGGAGTAACTGCGGGGAATTTCCGACAGGGTGTTCTTTTTGAAACTGCCGAATTCGGACTGGCTGGGCTCGAGGAGATTCTGGCCCCAGATCCCAAGTTCAATCCCGGGTCGCGGACGCCAGGTCAGGCCGACGTCGACCCGCAGAATGGAATCCAAAGGCACGGTTGCGGCCTTGAGCGGGGTCGAAGTGGAGCCGACGTAATAGGCTGCGGCATTCAACTGGAAATTGTGCGGCAGATCGAAGTAGGACCGGAGTTGATACTGGTGCTGGGAGTTCTGTCCCTCAGGCGTCTCCTGCGGATGCAGCCGCATGTGCAACCAGCTGTAGCCCGCGATCAGCTTCCACCACTCCGTCACCCGCCATCGCACGGCGACCTCCGTTCCGTAGGTATCGCCGCTCAACGCATTCTGGAAATAGAGCGGAATGACGAGGTGCGCGGGTGCCGGCGTATTCTCGAAGAACGGAGTGCCGGGGACGTAGGCGAGGATCCCGTCGTATTGATTGTAGAATGCGGTCAAATCGAACGAGAGCCGGTTGTCCTTGTTGAAGCGGTAGCCGGCTTCGAAGGCATTCAACGTCTCGGGATCGACGTTGTCCTCGGATATCAGGGCGATGAGCACGGGCGGATCGCCGGGTGCCTGAAACGCCGCGGTATTGAGCCGGGCGTCGCGGTCATAACGGGCAGGCACACGGACGGCGCGCGACACGGCGGTCCACACGGTTTGGCGGGGTGTCGGCGTCCAGGCCAGGCGCGCGCTTGGCTGCACGGTGAACCCGGCCTCCTCGCCATGTTCGAACTTTGATCCAAGGGTCAGCTTAAGACGCTTGGGCACCAGGGTGATCTCGTCCTGCACAAACGCGCTGTAAAACTGCTCCTGGTCCGTTTCCGGATCGAAGGTCAGATAGAACGTCGGCGTGAGCCGGTCCTCGGTGTAGCGTGAGCCGACGCCCCAGACGATGTTGTTGTAATCGCCCAGGGCGAAGTTGTGCTGCACTTCCAGATCGAACGTGTTGCGCGTCTCCGCGATGTCTCCGTCGCCCTGGTGGTAGCGATCGTAGTAGGCTTGGATCGTGAGCTGAGAATCCGGAGAGAAGTAGTGGCTCAGGCGGGCGATGACGTTGCCGCCGAAGTTATCATGCTCCACGTTTTGATGCGTCTGGAACGGGGGCGTAAGCGTGACGCCGTCGAAGTGCTCGCCCACCGTGCCCTGGTAATATTCGGCCTGGAGGGTGAGCGTGGTAAACGAGGCGGTCTCCCAGTCCACGCGCGAACCCACGCGGGTCATATCCCACGCGTCGGAGTCGTCACCGCTGTGGTTGTCCTCGAAGCCGCGGCGATCGAACGTTTTCACGTAAGTGCGGTAATAGATATTCGGAGCGATCTGGCCGCCGTAACGAACACCGGCCATGGGCCGTTCGTCCTCCGTGCCATACGAGCTGGTGATGAGGGCGCCCTGGGTCTCCTTCGCGCTTTTGCTCGTGATGTTGACCACGCCGTTGACGGCGTTGGCCCCCCATAACGTCGCGCCCGGCCCGCGAATCACCTCGATGCGATCCAGGTCCTCCAGAATCATGTCCTGCGCGTTCCAGTAAACGCCGCCAAACATCGGGCTGTAGACGGAGCGTCCATCAATGAGCACCAGGAGCTTGTTGGCATACTGGTCATTGAAGCCGCGGACGCTCACAGCCCACTCGTTGCTGTGGACGCGGGCGACGTTTGCGCCCGGCACCAGTCGGAACAGCTCCGGCAGGGACGTGAGCCCCGAGCGCCGGATATCCTCCTGATTGATCACAAAAATCGCCGCGGCGGACTCCTCGAACGGGCTCTCCTTTTTGGAGACCGACGTCACCGGCTCGTTCAGCAACTCCATGATGTTCATGTCAGCGAAATCCTGTGCTTCAGCCGTGAGCGCACCGGCGCCAAGCCAGACGAGTGCAGCATACAGTGAAGGAGCAAAGAACGGACGGACGGGGTAGGATTTCATCTGAGAGAACGAAGGGGGCTAACGCCGTGGCGCTAAGGTCGAGGGCAAATCAAGGTGGCAAAGTCGCTGCCCGGGGTGGCCGGGCGACCGCGCGAACAAAGGAGCTGAGGTAAGGGTGCTCCGCACGGTGGGTGGTCGGGACGACACGGGCCTCTCGCCCGCCTCCATTTCGGTCGCCTTGGCCGGGCTCGCTCGCCCTCTCATGCCGGCCCCGTTTATTTCGGAAACGCACCTTGGATGGTGGCCAGCCCTGAATCCCGTGGCCGCTCGTAAAGCCTGTGCGCCGGGGGATAAATTCTGAGGGTGGTCCATCAATCGAAGATCGGCACAAATCACTGGTTTTTATAGTTCGAACCGCACGCGAATGGAACGGGCAATTGTTCACGGGTTCCCAAGGGAAAGTTCCCTATTCGAAACAGAGGATGCCCCAGAGCGTGTCAGGGAAAGATATCAGCCCATCACTGATGCTCTACGAGCGAAGGGAGAAAGAGCGCCGGGCCGCCTTCGCCCCAGTCGCCTAATTCAGCCAGAATGTTGGCCACGGAGACTCAAAAATTGCCGTTCCCGCCGACATTGCTCTCCCGAGTGCCCATCGGCGTCTCTCACGATGCATACGGCAAGGTGCGCCGTTCCTGCCCGAGAGACCTGTGGGAGATGATGGGTGGACCAAATCAGCTGTTCCGTTGCCGAGCCGGAGGGGCCTCAACGAGTCCGTGATCAAAGGTGACGCTGGCATCATGCCGCGGGCGTGATGCGCGAGTCTCTTACGAGCGGGCGAAGGCAGTCAGTTCATTGAAGTCGCCCGCGTCGGCTTTGCGCAGAGCGGCGAGGTAGAGGGTGCGGGTGTCGTTTTTCGCCTTCAATTCGGCTCCGCCGCCCCAAGTGAAAACGGTGCGTTCGAGGGCGGTGGCCAGACGGTCGGCAAGGAGACGGGCGTGGCGACCGTTGCCGTTGCGCCACGGGTGAATCGCCACGAGGCCGTGGTGCATCCGCACGCAGAGTTCATCGGGCGCAAAGGCGTCGTGCTCATGCCAGGCCCGTGCGTCATGAAACAGTGAATACAGCTGGGTCTCCACTTGGTGGGGCGGCACGCCGAGGTTCAGTTCGCAATCGCGGATTTTTCCCGCCCAGCGCCACACGCGCCGAAACATGCGCCGGTGGAGGTCGCGGGCGAGGAGATGATCAAGAAGCTCGGTGGGTGTCAGACGACGGCGGGGCGCGAAGAGCCAGCGGCGGGCTTCGAGGATATTGGCGCGTTCCAGCAGGTTCAGCTCCGTCAGGGTGGCGACGCTCGGGATGAGAAAACGCTCCTCGTCCGGAGAAACAGGTGTGGTTCCGGAATCGTCTCGCGAGGTCGGCAGCAGACTCATGGAGCGGGGCGGGGCGAGGGAGGCAGATCGTGGCTCGCCTGGGCTTCGAGCGCCATGGAGTGTTCGGTCGCGCGAAGATGGACGAAGTCCGGATCTCGACGGGCGGCGAGCTGCGCGAAGGTGAGTGCGTCCTTGGGAACGAGGGCGACGACGAGTTCGCAATCCATGGCGGCGGCGACGCGACGGAGGGTGGCAAGCGTGATGGCATCCGCCTTTTCAGCTTTCTCGTAATCTTGAACGGCGGAAGGGGTGACTTTCAGCGAGGCCGCCACGGCGGCGCGGGAGAGTCCGAGCGCGTTCCGAACCGCCGCCAGCCAGCCATGAATCGGCCGCGAAACGGGGCGAATCGCTTGGGTGACGGAGTCTAAGCTGTTTATAGCTATAGCCGTTGATTTATGGCCATTCATACAGTTATAACTGTAAATAAATGCATTAATTGCAAGTTATAACTGTGAATCTGGGTTCGCTGACACCGTGAATGCGGGCCAAAAGTAGCAAGAACGGCCCGACCTCATTTGGCACCCCTTCGAGCTATGGGGTCGGACCATTACTTGCTACTTTTTGCCGCCGAATCGCTGCGCCTGATCGACGGTGAACGCCTTCATTTGCTACGGCACGAGCGTTTCGAGCGTCAGGTCATCCTTGGTGTAGTGGATGCCGTCGCTGCCGGCGGAGAGGATGATCAGATTGCCGGCGGTTTTCTGAAAGACGTAGGGACGCTCCCAGCCGTCCAAGAACTGGCCGGCGGCATGCTCGGCCTCTGTAGCACTGCAAAAGCGGAGCTTCCGCGGATTCGCGCCAGTGAGGATTTTGAAGAGCGTGGAGTTCTCGGTTGCTTCGGGCAGCGCGCCGTATTCCTGGACGCATAGTCGCAATCCCACTTGCAGAAAGGGCATCGATGCTTGGGTTGACCGCTTTGAACTCGAAACGCCGCGGACGTCCGTGATGACGTGCCATGCAGTGGCGACCGCAAGCAGGCCGCCGAATGTCGCCGAAAGTATGACGGCTTTTTTCATTTGGGAACGACGGAGGTGTTTCGTGCTCTTATCTGCATCTCCTGCGTGATGTCGTCCTTCGTGGAGTAGATACCGTCCTGGACAGACCGCAAACGTGGACCGTAGGAACGAGGATCGCTGTCAGCACGGCAATGATCATGGCGACTCCAATAATGTTCAGGGCGAGCTTCATGACGGGGGTAGGCCGGGGCTGGCGTAATCTCATCGCGCGGTTGCCAGAAACGCGAGGCCGCAAACGCCTTCATCGCCTTGGTGTGGCCTTGATCCGGTAGGGACGGGTGGGCTAGTCGTTGAATGAAAATATGGAAACTCCTGCGGCATGTTTGAGGGCGGCTTCGTATCGCGGAGACTTGCGGGAGGTCAGGCAGCTATTAGCTGAAGGCGTTGATCCGAACGTTGCCGATGAACATCACCGCACTGCTTTATCCTTGGCCGCGTGTGGCGGGCATATCGAAATCATGGAGGTATTGATTACCAGTGGTGCGTGGGTGGATCCGCACGAGGACTACGACGTTTATGAAACGCCGCTGATGGCTGCTGTCATTCACGGGCGGTTTGAAGCGGTGAAGAAGCTGATCGGCGCAGGTGCGAATCCTTGGTTCCATATAGGAGTTTCGCAGCGCACAGCCGAGGCATATGCGAGGGACTACGGGCATGAGGAGATCGCGAGTTACCTTGCCGGTCTTCCACGGAAGTAAATGTTTGGGCGCGGGATATTTCTTCGTGAATAAGTTTCACGAACCGTGGATTTGCTGACGGTCACGAATCCAGTCCGAATAACATTTCCGGCGCCACCTGACCTCATTTCCACCCCTTTACTGCTGAGCAGGCGCCGGCTCTATTGCATACCAACGCACGTCATCCAGGTAGGTGACGATTGCTTCGAGGTGAGGCATACGCGCTTCTGTCGCGGTGACGATCAGGGCGTTGATGCGGATGTCGAAGACCACGCGGGTATATTTGCTGGCCGCCGCTTTTTCGAGGTAGGGAGCGGCAAGTTCGGCGTCGATGTGATCGAAGATAAAAATTTGTGTGGTGACCGCGTCGTTGCGGTCCGCACTCGTTTGCCATGGCTCTCGCGGCGCCGGGACCAGTTTTGGCAGTTCCTTGGGCAGATGCGGGATTCTCGGGAAACGCTTCAACAGCGTCTCCGGGGAATCGGCGCGGTGAATCGCAGCTTCGACTGCGGGGCGTAGTTTGCGGCTCACAACAAAAGCGACGCCGCTCTCGGTCGGGGTAAATGTCGCGCCGCCTCGAAACCGGCGGTTGAGATAAGCTGCCGCATCAGGAGGAGGCAGATGGTGAAGGAGGACGGTTGTTGAAACCGGGGGCAATGAGGCAATCTCTTCGTTGGTGCGGACGAAGACGGTGCCGTTCTCTTCATAGAAATCGTAGCCGATGGGAGAAAGCACGACTTGGAATATTTGACGCCATGATACCTCTCGCAGCTTGAGCGAGGTCCGGCCATGGAGGCCCCTCGGCAAATCGAGCTTGAGGTGGAAATAAGGGGCGAGCGTTTCCAGCAATTCGCGAATGTCCGCATCGGGATAGTCGATGGAAATGGACTCTGCAGGCACAGCCACTTGAGGCAGTGGAGGAATCGGAGTCGGTGCATCGGGCCGGCAACCGGCGAACAACATCATGCTTACGCACACGTGCAGGCGGGCGGTTAACCTGCGGATATGTGAATGGTGGCGCATGCGATTCGGGTGATCAGGGACGGTTGAGCTGGTGATTGGTCAAATTGGGATCGCAGGGGCAGTTGATGGGCGCCGCGCCAGTCATGGCTGCCTATTGGGTGGCTGGTTGTTTTGTTTTGGATTTCAGGAGCTCTTCAATTTCGGGGCGATCACTCAGGTCTCGGTAATACCAGGCTGGGTAGACGTAATGCATGTCGCCTCCTTTGAGTAAGAAGATATAGGTTTTCCCTTCGTGGTGTTTGGAGCCTTCCAAATCCATGTGCCACCTCTGCCATTGCCGGATGATGATCTCCTTGGGGACGGTTTTCTTTATGGTGTAGAGGATGTCCGACGGGGCGATGGTAACGGTCCAGCGAAGTTCGTTGGTTCCGCCAGGGCCGGTTCGAGATTTGGGGTTGGTGGTTTCAAACCCCAACCACGTGTGCATCTTCACCGCTTTTACGGTTCCGATCACGACGTGGTCTGAATCGGCGACGAGCTCGGGAAGGGTTTTGTTTGCGACTTGGGTGGCGTAAACGGTGTTACCTAAAAAGAGGAGCCCGAGGACGAGGTAAGCAGTCAGTCGGTTAGTCATGGGGCGTGAATGCCTCGCAGGTTTGGCGGATCGGCTTATTGTTACTTTTGCCGGATCGCTCGTCACCACAGTAAGGTCGCTGGCCGACCGTGGCGCTGTTAGCTCGACCGAGTTATTACTCATCTTCGCGGCTAGCCTCGCGGCGGATGACTTCCATGCCTTTGGGGGTTACTCGGAGTGTGATGCGATGGCTCAGCGGGTCAGCGCCTGTGTAAGTTTCCGGGAGCAAGCGAAGGGTATAGATGAGATGCCCCTCCTTCGTCCATCGCACGGCACGACCGAAGCCTCGTGGGCGCAACTGGTCAGAATTGGGCGTTGGGAAGCCGGTTAGCGTTTTATAGTCAGGGAACCGGACCTCGACGAACTTGCCGGTGTCAGATTGGAGGGCGAAGATGGACGAATAGGCGTAATTGCGTTCATTGGTATTGATCGCTACTACGTCGCCCCTCGGGTGCCAGAGAACCGTTGTGTGGGACCGAAGTGGTTGGTCGTCGCTGTGGGCATCGCCCGGCCATGACAGACGGCCAACGATGCCACCGTTCGGAAGCTGGCGAATTAAGATGGCAGGGAACTGGCTATCGTCGCCCTTGAATTCGTAGCGTTGGAACTTCGGAGTGTCCTTGTCGGCCTCAAGCACGACTTCGTAGCGCTTGGTGGGTGCGGTTCCGTTTTCAAGCGCGACGGGCTCGGGCGGTGCTCCGAAAACCGTCGTAGCAAAGGCCAGAAGCACTGTTAAGAGGATGCGCATGGGGAGTGGGCCGACGTTGAGGTCAAGCCGGGAGCCGCGCCAGTGCGGATTGTTGGTCTATGGTCTCCTGTTGCTCCTTCTGTCCGTCGCAAACGGGCGAGCAAAACAACAATGCTCCGCGCGACCTGATTGGGCGACGCGATCAGATGCCCTTGATGGCTTCGCGGGGACGGGTGTCGGCGGGAGTCTTGGCCTCGAACAGCGGCAGCACGCGCTCTGCGCAATCGGCAGCCCGTGTCCGATCAGGCGGAGGTCGTCTTCGGTCAGCGTGATCGTTCGGATGTCGTGATACACTGCTGTTTCAGACTTGGCCCTTTTCGGCCTTCTTCTGTCTCCGCCTCTCATCGAGAGCCTTGAATTCCTGTTCAAGCAGATCGAAAAATGTCCCATCAAACGGTCTGAAACTATCCTCTTCGTGATACCATTGCTGGATGTTTCCTTTTGAATCGAAGCAGTAGACGTCGGCATCGCCAATTATTTTTAAGATGGGCAGAACTTGGTGACCCATGGCCTTGAATTCCTCGGCAGCCTTACGGATCTGCATCCAATCGGGAGCTTCTTCGCTGTAGGCATAAACGAAGAGCCCATACAGAAAGCTCCAGAACGGACCAACATCTCCCGCCTTATGACGCGGCCAGATATGCTCCCGTATTTCGAGATAAGGAGAGCCCCACGGACCTGTCACGTGTGCGAGATAATCTTTGGGAAGTTGGATTCCGAAACGGGTGGCTACTTCGAGCACCTCTTTCTTTGATGGGGCGTCTTTTCCTGCGGTGACGAGGTAATACTCATCTCTATTCCAGATGAGATTGATGATGGCTTCAGTTTTATCTTTGGGACCGAACATGGAGTCGAGGTGGGGGGAAAAAGATACCGCTTTTGGCTTAGGCCAGTTTTTGAACCTCGTCCCACTTTCCGCGGCCGACCAGCCACAGCAATGCGGCATAGCGCAGCTGAACGATATCTGAATTCAACATTTCGGGTGGATCTTCGCCCTGTTCGTTGGCGCGCAGACAAATCGCCCGATATCGATAGTAGAGATCCGTTGCATCCAGGATCGCGGAGAGCGGGCGAAGCTTGGACTTGTTTCGAAATTCATCGGGTTCACTTGCGAAGAACAGGTGGTAAAGCCGGTCATGGTTTGTCGCAGTATCCGGATAGGACAATCCGTCCAAATGACCCAACGCCCAGAAAAGAGCATGGCAGCTTTCGATGGACCAAGTGAAGAACGCCCACAGCGGATGCTCTTCGATAGCGGGTGAAAAATAGAACTCCTTTTCGATGGGCGTGAGGGCCTGAAAAATGCCGTTTGCGAGCATAAGGTCGTCGAGATCACCAAGGGAGTCGGCTGCGAGTTGGGTTCGATAACTCATACAGGCCGACGCGGCCGCCCGCATGATGACATGCTCCTCCACTGGCAATTTGACGGCGCTGATCGGGGCGAAACACGGCAGAGCGTCGAGGACAGGGAGGCGGAACCCGGACAGTATCTTTTCTGAACGAAGCTTACGCGCCTGGGCATCGAGATAGTCGCGGTCCATTTGATATGCCGCCCTACTTCTTCGATGCGTGTCGTTGGCGCAAGCCGGTAAGGAGGAGCCTTGGTATCGAACAGCGGCAGCACCCGCTCGGCGCAATCGGCAGCCCGTGTCCGATCAGGCGGAGGTCGGCTTGGGTCAGCGTGATTCGTCTGGGGGTGGGATTCCTTCTCCGGGTTACGTGAAAAATAGCATCTAGCGGACTGCCCCCATTTCTGCCCCAGCGCCATCCGTTCCGGTAGATCGAAATGCAACAATACTCGGCCAGACCCCATTGGCTCGGCCGATCGAAGAAATGAAGCGCCGATTGCCTGCCAATGCGGTCGATCTTCTCTTGGAGCAACTGACATGGGGGCATTATTGGCTTAAGGAATCTTGATAAGCACGAAATGGTCGGGACTCTGTGTGTTTTCCGGACCTAAAAATGAAACGTGAACGCTTTGAGACTCTTCTGGGTATTGCCACCGACCATGCCCTTGCTGTCGCGCGCAGCATGGTTGTCGAGGAGCTATCTTCAGAAGTGCGATATCAGCCGCTCAGCGAGCGCGGCATTCCTGTCGGGCTTGGCTTAAAAAAGATGGATTTGATCGATCAACTTTGGCGGCAGGGAGAAATTCCGGAGTGGATTGATTTGAGTGTGATGAGTGTCGTCGAAGCGACGACCATCATCCGGGTGGAGTGGGCCGAACGGTTGGTCGAAGACGAATTCCAATGCGTTTACGCCAAGCGAGGGCAGGGCCCGTTTGGCATAAAGAGTCCTGTTTTACCGCCCAACTGGATTTCGGTCGAAGTGTCCGGTCGGTTTACTCTGTCGAGACGGAAGGACATGTAGATGGAGTCATGGCTGACTATGGGGTGGCTGCTCGACGTTACTCACTCTTCCAATCGCGGGGCGTGCGCTTGCTTGACGTGTAGCACCCGAAAAACGACGAGGCGCTGGCCGATCACTTGGTAGAAGATTTTATACGGAAACCGGCGGAGGAGGACGCGCCGGAAATTCAGGAAATAGAGCCGCGGCAATTCCGGTTGTCGCACGAGTTCCTGAAACGCTGCGGATACTTCATCGAGGAATGCGTCGGCCAAGGGCGGCGACTTTTGCTCATACCAATCTCGGGCGGACTCCAAATCTGATTCTGCGCGGGGGCGAATCAGCAGCAGCCATTTCATGAACGACGACGCAGGCGGGCTTCCACTTCGGACCAAGGGGCACCGGCATCCGGATTCTTCTCATACGCCGCCTGCTCTTCACGAAGGAGTTCCTGTTCTTGGGGACTCGGAGCAGAGGCTTCTTCCAGCTGCCACAGTCGCGAAAGGATATCGCTGCGATCTTGCGCCGACAGCTTGGGCAGCTCCGCGAGAATTTCAGCTTTGCTCATGGTGGTAACGTAGTCCGGACGAAGCTTGGTTCAAGCCAGGTTTCCACTCAGTGAGGGAGGTCTTCGAACAGCGGCAGCACCCGCTCGGCGCAATCCGCAGCCCGGAGTCAGATCAGGCGGCGGTCAGCTTTCTGTGTCGGTGCATCATACAATTAATTTCCGATTTATGGCCTGACTGAGTCGGATCGTCGGTTTGGGCCATTGCGTCGCGTGGTGATCGAACGAGAGTGGCCTCACATGGATTATTTTAAAGCAATCGGCGAAAAACTTTCTGCGCGCGGTGGCGAAGGCGAATTGGGAGCGAACTTCCCCGATCTTGCCGCCGAAGTGATGGCGGAGTTTCCGGTTCCCGCCGGCATGGGCATCGACTACATGGCGG
>JAQSWS010000058.1 GCA_029266495.1 Rariglobus sp.
AAACGTCCGCCGCGGGTGCCGGCGAGGACGGCGGCGTTGTCCTTGTAGGCGGAGAGGATGCCGTCGCTGTGGAGGTTATACGTGTTCTTGATCATCTGGAACAGCGACTTGTCCTGCGGCTGTCCGTCGATGTCCCAGGTGGCGTTAAAGATCTTGTGGCGGCAATGCTCGGAGTTGGCCTGCGCAAACATCATGAGCTCGATGTCGTTCGGGTCGCGCTGGAGGCCGGTGAAGGCCTTTACGAGGTAGTCGATTTCGTCGTCGGCGAGGGCAAGGCCGAGCGATTGATTGGCGGAGACGAGCGCGGCGCGGCCTTGGGCGAGGACGGGCACGCTCGTCATCGGGCGCGGTGTCTCGTGGCTGAAGAGGGTGGCGCAGGCGTCGAGGTCGCCGAAGACGACCTGGGTCATGCGGTCGTGGAGTTTGGCGAGAAGGGCCTTGGTGTCGTCGGACGAGAGTTCAACGCCGCCAAAATCGATCGTGTAGGCGACCACGCGTTCGATGCGCTTGATGGTGGTCAGGCCGCAGATGTGGGCAATGTCGGTCGCTTTGGAGGACCATGGCGAAATCGTGCCGGGGCGGGGCGCGACGACCTGGACGAGGCCGGTGACGACGGCGGAGGCGCGGCGAGGGCCGTAGGTGAGGAGTTTTTCGAGGACGCTGTGCCCGGCGGTCGTGAGTTCGCCGGTGAGTTCCGCAACGTGGACGAACTCGACGGAGACGGCGCGGGCGGGCAGGCCGGCGGCGACGAGGTCGTTGAGCAGTTTGTTGAGGCGGAAGTCGGAGAGGGCGGAGGAGCCGCGGAGGGTCAACATGGTCAAAAAAATGGTTCCCATCTGAGCAGGGGGCGGGGCGGCTTGGCGATAGGGAAAATAAGCGCCCGCGATTGACGGTTATTAACCGGATTGAATCGGATGCGACGGGATGCATGGTGGGCGGGAATGACGCCCCTGGATTTTCGCAATACCAACACCTTGTGGTGCAGTGTGCTGGCAGAAACGCTGGTGCGGTGCGGGGTGACGCAAGCGGTGATCTCGCCGGGATCGCGGTCGACGCCGCTGACGATGGCGTTGGCACGGCATCCGGGAATCGAGGCGGTGCCGGTGCTGGACGAGCGTTCGGCGGCGTTTTTTGCGCTGGGGCTGGCAAAGCGCGGTCGCAAACCAGTGGTGCTCGTGTGCACAAGCGGCACGGCGGGGGCCAACTATTTTCCGGCGGTGATCGAGGCCCATGAGAGCGGGGTGCCTTTGATCGTGATCACGGCGGACCGTCCGCCGGAGATGCGGGATTGCGCATCGGGGCAAACCATTGATCAGCAAAAGCTGTTTGGCGGATTTGTGCGGTTTTACCACGAGTTTGCGGTGCCGGAGGCAAAGGTCGGGTTGTTGCGTTATTTACGGCAAACGGTTGTGCATGCGGTGGAGCGCACCGTGCGCGGGCCGGTGCACTTGAATGCGCCGTTTCGCGATCCGTTGCCACCGATCGAAGATGGAACGGCGCAGCAACTGGTCGCGGAAGATTGGGAGGCGTTTTTCAGTCACCTTGATGCGAAAGCGCCCGTGAGCGGGCAAAGGGTGACCTGGCGTTCTCCGGGGGCACGCGGTGTCATTGTGGCCGGGCCGGCGGATACGGAGAATGTCACTGATTACGTGACAAAAGTCCGGGAATTCGCGAAGGCGACGGGGTGGCCGGTGCTGGCGGATGTATTGTCGCCGGTGCGCCATCAGGAATGCGACGGAGTGGTGGTGGCGGTGTATGATGTCATTTTGCGCAATGCGGAGCGGGCGCGGGCGCTCGCGCCTGAAACGGTGCTTTGCCTGGGCGGCTGGCCGACGAGCAAGGTGCTTCGCGGCTGGCTGGAAACGAGTGCGGCGGAGGTGTGGCTGGTCTCGCCGCATGAGGCGAATCGCGAGGCGTTGCACGGACGCGCCCGTCAGCTGAGGGCGGACATCGGGGGATTGACGGTCGAGGCGGCGGGACCTGCCGACGCGGTGTATGTGCAGGCGTGGCGCGAGGTGGCTAGCGCCGCCGCCTTCGCGCTTGCGTCCGGGCTGGAGGCGGAGGGTGCGCTGGTGGAGCCCAAGGTGACCGCAATCCTCGCCGCGCATTTGCCCGCGAGGACGCCTCTCTTCGTGGCGAACAGCATGCCGGTGCGCGATCTGGAGTATTTCTGGCCGGCGAATGCCCGTGGCGTCCGGGTGTTTTTTTCGCGCGGAGCGAATGGCATCGATGGCACGCTTTCGACTGCGCTGGGAATCGCGCATGGTGCCGCGCCGGCCGTGCTGCTCACGGGTGACCTTGCGCTATTGCACGATACGAACGGGTTCCTGTCCGTGCCTCAGATGCGGGGCTCGCTGACGATTGTATTGGTGAACAATGCGGGCGGCGGAATTTTCAATCACCTTCCGGTCGCGCAATTTGATCCGCCGTTCGAAAAATACTGGGCGACGCCGCAGGCGGTGGATTTCGCGAAATTGTGCGCGGCTTACGGTGTCGGGCATGTCGAGGTGAAGGATACCGCGCATCTGACGGCACTGATCGGCGCATTGCCGGAAGCGGGTGTGCGCGTGCTTGAAGTGCGCACCGATCGTGTGCGCGACACGGCATTTCGGAAGCAACTGTTTGCCGACGTGGCCGCGCGGCTGGCGTGAGCTGTCCCGTGGCCCGAGGCATCAGCCGAGGGGGGAGGCTGATAATGATCTCTGCCGGCGATTCCCGAGCTCACGCTCGGGGCCACGCGGAGATGATGCTTTGGATTACGCCTTTGGCGGGATCGGTCGTGTGAGCAGAACCGTGTTCAAGCCGGAGAGGCGCTCCGAGAATTCGTCGTGTTCGTTGGCCTGGCGGAGGGCGCGCTGGACCATGCCCATCTTGGCGTCGAGGTTGTCGATCATGGAGACGAACACCGCTTCGGGCGTGGCGGCATAGACGGCGGCACCCCACTCGGGTTCGCCTTGGTGGCTGAGGACGATGTGCTCGAGCCGCTCCAGGCGCTCGCTGTCAAGACGGGCCTTGATGCCGTGTTTGCGGGCGAGCTGATAGCCGAGGACGACGTGACCCTGGAGGATGCCCTTGCGGCTGCGCCGGGTTGCGAGGGTGCCTTCGTATTCGGTCGTTTTGCCGGTGTCGTGCAAGAGGATGCCGGCCATCGCGAGGTCGCCGTCGACTTCGGGGTAAAGAGGCAGCAGCGCTTTGCAGGCGCGGGCCATGTGGATCGTGTGTTCCAGCAAGCCGTGCCGGTAGGCGTGGTGCATGGAGACGGCGGCGGGTGTCCATTTGAATACTTCGCCGATCTCCTCGAACACGCCGCGCACGGTCATGCGCAATTCGTCGGGGGCGATGCCGTCGATGAAGGATTGGAACTCCGTCCACAGTTCCACGGCCGGCTCGGGGGCGACCTCGACGAGATTGTCGATGAGACCGGGCGCACCCAGCTCCTCCTCCGAGAGCGGCACGACCTTGAGGAGCTTGGGCGAGAGGCGGCCCTGATAATAATCGATGCGACCTTCGATGCGCAGCACGCCGCCTTCACCGGCATTTTTGACGGTGTCGAACACCGCGCCGTCGCTGAACAACGTGCAGCCGAAGGAGCCGGTGCGGTCGCCGAGATCGAGGACGAGAAACGGATTGCCGTTGGAGGCGGTCTTGATGGCGAGTTTCCTGACCACCAGCACGCTGGCGAAGGGCCGGCCGGAGGCGTCTTCGAGCGCCTTGAGTTCACGGACGCAGAGCAGCGAGAGTTCGTCGGACATGAGGAGGCGCGGGTCAGGTGTATTTTTTGACGAGCTGGGTGTAGCCCTTGAAAAAGGGATGTCCGGCATCGTGGAGCAGGGCGTAGAAAACGGTTTCTGCGGGGAGCAGGTGAATGCCGGCGCGGGCGAGTCCGCCGAGGCAGATGGCGGCATCCGCCGGACGTCGGGCACCGATGGCATCGGAGAGCACGGTGACCTGGAGGTTGGCATCGAGGGCGCCGAGGGCGGTTTGATAGATGCAGACCGGCGTCTCGATGCCGCAGAGGATGATGTGTTCGATGTCGAGCGAGCGCAGGGCATCGTTGATGCCATCGTCGCCGAAGACGGAAAATGTGCTCTTGGCGTGGACGTCCGCTCCGGGGGCCAGTGCGAGCAGTTCGGGAGCGGTGCCGCCGAGTTTGCGGGGGAGTTGTTCGGTGAAGGCCACGCGGATGCCGAGTCCGGCGGCGGCTTCGATCGCGAACGAGCAGCGTTTGATCACCTCGTCAGCTTCGTGGATGACCTTGAGGAAGGCGGGTTGCAGGTCGATGCACAGGAGCAGGACGCCGGCGAGGGGAGAGGGAGCGGTCATGGTGGATTACTGGAAATAACGACGGCGCGCCTTTACCTGCACGAAGCGTTTTTCGGGAAGAATGTAAGCGGTGAGGCTGCCACCCTGGCAGCAGGCGGTGTCGATGCCAACCGACCACTTGAGTTTGTAGACCTCGGGGCGCGGAGTATGGCCGTAGACGACGAAGGGCGGGCCGTTCCACAGGTCTGCCCACGGGAGGGCGTCGGGCGCGTCGGAGCGTTTGCGGGGTTTGCCATCGGCGTCGATCACCTGGATGCGCGTGATCACGGAAGCGGGCTGGCGCTGCCAGGGCTCACCGGGGAGAAAGCCGCCGTGAACGAACACGGTGTTCAACTCCTCGACGTAGTGGGTGAGCGGCATGGCTTCGAGGTAGGTCCAGTCGTCGGGGCGCAGCTTGAGGAAGGTATCGGCATCGGTGTCACGGGAGATGGCGGTGACCGGTATCTTGTTTTTCCGGTAGGTGAGCATGCGCAGCTCATGGTTGCCCAGCAGCGAGAGCGCGCGGTGCTGGCGGGCGAGGTCGATCACCTTGCAACTGTCGGGTCCGCGATTGATCAGATCGCCGACGAGGATCAGACGGTCGTCCTTGGTGAGTTCAAGCCGCTCGAGCAGCTCGGCAAACTCTTGGTGACAACCATGGATGTCGCCGATGGCGATGATACGTCCGTTCATTCGTGCAGGTGCGCAAATTTGCTAGCGTCCACCCCCTGTGGAAGTAAACAAGAAAGCCTATGGAATTGAACCTGCAGCCACTCGCCACGTCGTGTTACGTCACTGGAAAACCGTTTGGCGAAGGCGAGCGCGTGCTCAGTTTCCTCGTGCGCAACGAGACTTCGGACGAAGTGATGCGTTATGATGTGCTGGAATCGGCCCGCGAGAGTTTCACGATTCCGGGCTTCGTGGCGTGCAGCTGGGGGCATGTGTTCAAGCCTCGCAAGGCCGGTGAGAATCCCGAGCGCGAATTGAAGCTTACGGCCGAAAACCTGTTCGTGACCCTGGCCGATCCCACCATTGAAATCGCACCGGAAAACGAGCGCTTGGTGCAGTTTTTGGCGTTGATGCTGGAGCGTAAAAAACTGCTTCGCCCCAAGGGCCGCTCGGCGGACGGCAGGCGCAACCTCTTCGAGCATGCCAAGACCAAGCTGATTTACGCGGTCCCGGCGGGCGAGTTGAACCCCGAGTTTTTTATGTCGATCCAGGAGCAGTTGAGCGTGCTCGTCGGCGGAGGAAAGAAACCCGCCACCGAAGCCAAACCCGGAGAAGCCGGGCCTGCCGGTGACGCGCCGGCGGCGCCTCCGGCTACGGCTTGACGAAGGCGTCGAGTGCGGCGGAGACCGCGGCGTGGTGGGTGCTGATACGCTGGGCGAGCGGCGCGACGGAGGGCGTTTCCAGCGTATAGACGAGCTCGCTGTGATTTTTGAGCAGGTAGATCGCCTCGGGCCATTGCTCACGCAGGAGCGGGTCGCTTTCGGGCCGGATGATGCCCGGCGCGTGAGTTTTCCACCCGTCGATCACGGACGCGGACTCAATGGGACCGTGCACACCTGCCGCGGAGATCATCGAGTCAGCAAGGGTGGGGCGGGCGTCCGGATTGAGTTCGTAAAGATAAAATCCCTGCGTTTCCCAGTCCTCATGCAGGCAGAGGGCCAGATCGAAGCGCGGTTGGCGGCGCAACCAGCGCACATGGGCGGCAATTTCAACGCTGTGCGGGTGGTGGTAGTCGCGGTTAAGGTCGATGCCGGCGTCGTTTTCGCGCGTGCCGCGCAGGTAGCCGGAGGGATTCAGCAGCGGGCAGAGGAACCAAGTGGCGCGTTCGTCGAACACGCCGTGCTCCAGCATGTGCAGGAGCGCCTCGGGCGTGGCGGGTTCGTCGCCGTGAATGCCACTGGAAACATAGACGCGCGGGCGCGGACCCGGCGTGCGTTTCGTATAGGCGACCAAGGGAACCCCGGAGACCACGACGAGCGGTTCGGCCCGGAAGCCCCGATCGCCTGCGGCGACGGCAAAACGCCGGGCGAACTCAGACGGGTCTAATGCGGAGGCTTTGACAGCAACCATGCCGTGCTTCTTGCTCACCTTTTACCTGCTCACAAGCCGCAAGATTTCACCGCCCACCATGTCCCAAGTTCGCGTCCGTTTTGCACCCAGCCCGACCGGCTTTTTTCACATCGGCAGCGCCCGCACGGCGTTGTTCAACTGGCTCTATGCACGGCACACCGGCGGTGTGTTCGTATTGCGTATCGAGGACACGGACCAGGCGCGCAACAGCGAGGAGTTTCTCAATGTCATCTACGACAGCCTCACCTGGCTGGGTATGAACTGGGACGAGGGCCCCAAGGTGGGCGGCAGCTACGGTCCCTACCGCCAGAGCGAACGAGCGCCCATCTACAAGGACTACCTGCAAAAGTTGCTCGATGCCGGCCGTGCCTACGAGAAAGACGGCGCCATCTGGTTCAAGCTCCTCGGCGAACGCAGCGAAGTTTATGATGACCATCGTAAAAAGACCGTGACCAAGGTCGCCAATGCGCCCGCGGTGATCGACGACCAGATCCGTGGCCGCGTGGAGCGGCTGGAGGACGAGGACTTCGTGATCTTCCGTTCGGATGGCAACCCGGTGTTTCACTTCGTCAACGTGGTGGACGACATTGCGATGAAGATTACGCATGTCATCCGCGGCGAGGATCACCTCTCGAACACCAGCAAGCATGTCGAGCTGTTCAAGGCCTTTGGCGTGCAGCCTCCGGTCTTCGCGCACATTCCGCTTATTCTGAAACAGAACGGCCCTGGCAAGATGTCGAAGCGCGACCAGGGCGCGCTCATCGAGGAGTATCAAAAACGCGGATACCTGCCCGAGGCGCTGGTCAATTTCCTGTCGCTCCTCGGCTGGTCGCCGAAGGACGACCGTGAGAAGATGCTCCTCGCGGACATCATCAGCCTGTTCAACTTCCCGGGGATCAACCAGAGCAACGCGCGTTTTGACGACAAGAAGCTCGCGCACATGAACATGGCTTATCTGCTGGAGCTCCCGGCGGATGATTTCGTGGCCCGGGCCCGGGCGTATTTTGAAAAGCAGGGCACGCCGGTGGCGGCGGCGGCGCTGGCGGCCGATCCGGCGTATTTCCGCGAGGTGATGCTTATCAGCCAGCCCAAGATCAAGGCCATCGAGGAATTGCCCGCCTACACGGCGTATTTTTTCACCGAGGACTTTTCGACCGATGCCAAGGTGCGCGACAAAATCATGGGCAAAGGGGAGCCGAAGGCACGGCTCGCTGAACTCACCGAAATGCTGGCAACGGCGGATTTCTCCAGCGACACGGCGATCGAGGAGGCGATCAAGGCGCTTGCGACCGCGAAGGGCCTGGGCTTTGGCGACTACCAGTCGGTGGCGCGTCTCGCGGTGAGTGGCACCAATGTCGGACCAAGCCTCACCGGCTTGTTCCGTGTGTTGGGTCGCGAACGCACGCTGGCGAGACTCGCAAAGCTGGCGGCTTGAAGCAGGGACGGACGGCCGGTCCGTCCTGGTTGGAACTGCGAATGAGATCAGCCGATGGCGATCGCGGAGGGCCCGGCGGGTCCTCCCTGATTTCCGATCACTTTTTCGCCCAGTTGTCCTTCAGGGAAATCGTCCGATTGAAGACGGGTTTGCCCGGGGCGCTGTCCTTGGCGTCGAGCGCGAAGTAGCCGACGCGTTCGAATTGGAAACGATCCTCCAGCTGCGCCTCGGCCAGCGAGAGCTCCAGGCAGGCGGTGATCACTTCGAGCGACTGCGGGTTGATCACTTTCGTGAAATCTTCCTCGGCGCCCGGTTCGGGGACGGTGAAGAGGCGGTCATAAAGGCGCACTTCGGCGGGGAAACTGTTGCTGGCGCTCACCCAGTGGATCGTGCCTTTGACCTTTTTGTCGGAGTTGGGACCGCCTGAGCGAGTGGTCAGGTCGGCGGTGCAGCGCAGTTCGGTGATCGCGCCGGCGGCGTCCTTGACGATCTCGTCGAGCTTGATGATGCAGGCATATTTGAGACGCACTTCGCCGCCGGGCTTGAGGCGGAAATATTTCGGAGGCGGCACCTCGGCAAAATCGTCGCTCTCAATGAACACCTCGCGAGTGAGCGCAATTTTTCGGGTGGTGGGATTTTCGTCCTGGGGATTGTTGGTCGCGTCGCATTCGACGACCTCTCCCTCGGCGATGTTGGTGAGGACGATCTTGACCGGTCGGAGCACGGCGAGACGACGGACGGCGAGGGTGTTGAGCTCCTCGCGCACGACGTGCTCCATCGCGGCGATATCGGTGAGGGCGTCGAACTTGGTGACTCCGGCACCGATCACGAAACGGCGCAACGCGGCGGCGGGGATGCCGCGACGGCGCAGGCCGGACAGCGTGGGCATGCGCGGATCGTCCCAGCCGGAGACAATGTTACCCGTGACGAGTTGGAGAAGCTTGCGCTTCGAGACGATCATGTAGCCCGGGATGAGCTTGGAGAATTCGTATTGACGCGGAAGGGCGCGGGGCAGTTCGAGGCTTTCGAGCACCCAGTCGTAGAGCGGGCGGTGATCGACAAACTCGAGCGTGCAGATGCTGTGGGTGATGCCCTCGAGGTAGTCGCTCAGGCAATGGGCGTAGTCGTAGAGCGGGTAGATGCACCACTTGTCACCGGCGTGGTGATGGGAGACGTGACGGATGCGATAGAGGAGGGGATCGCGCAGCCACATGTTGGGCGCGGCCATGTCGATCTTTGCGCGGAGTGAGCGGGCTCCATTGGGGAATTCGCCGGCGCGCATGCGTTGGAAGAGATCAAGATTCTCTTCGACGCTGCGGTTGCGGAAAGGGCTGTCTTTGCCGGGCTTTTCGGGGGAGCCGCGGTAGGACTCGGTCTCTTCGGCGTTGAGATCGCAGACGTAGGCCTTGCCTTTCTTGATCAACTCAAGGGCGTAGGTGTAGAGCTGTTCGAAGTAGTCGCTCGCAAAAAAGGGCTCGCTGTCGGGGCCGGGCGCGACGGGGGCGCGGTAATGGTCGGGGCGACCGTTGACGGATTGGGGAGCGGGGTGGGAGCCTTTGGGTTTGAAGCCGAGGCAGTGGTCGGCCCAGCCGGCGATGAGCCATTTTACATCGGTGGTGATGGAGTCGACGTATTCGACATCCTCCTTGGCGGGGTTGGTGTCGTCGAAGCGGAGATTGCACTGACCGCTGTTTTCGCGGGCGATGCCGAAATTCAGGCAGATGGATTTCGCATGGCCGATGTGCAGATAGCCGTTCGGCTCCGGTGGAAAGCGGGTGACGATTTTCTGGTGCCGGCCGGCGGCAAGGTCGGAGGCGACGATATCGCGGATAAAATCGCTGGGCGTCGCGGGCACGGGGTCGGCGTTGTTCTCAACGGTCATAAAGGCGCAACTTGCCGCGTGCGGACGCACGCGGCAACGCTACAATTGACGATTGCGATGGTGGCCGCGGCGGCGGGAGCAGCAGGCGGCCGGGAGATCTTCGGATGGGCGCTCCCTGAGCTTACAGCTTAGGGTCGCGGGAGAAGCATCCGGCTTTAAGATGCCGCGGGTTTGTCGAAGGGACCGGACGAGGCTCCGGGCGAGGGCATGACGCCGTAGGCATGCATTTCCTTGAGGATACCACCGATGTAGGGAATGAGCTGCTTTTTGCGACTTACGATGCCCGGCATGTCGAAAATCTCATCCTTTTGGACGGAGGGGTAGCTGATACGGTCGATGAATTCGGACTCTCCTTTGACGAGCAGGAGTGAGTTTTGCGTGTTGATATCGGTGACAAGCACGCAGGCAAAGAGCAGGGACTCTTCATCGCGAAGGGATTGAAGGGCTTTGGCCAGATCGCGGGAGTGTTGCCAGAAATTGCCAAAACCGAGTTCTTCAATCTGAGAGACGGCGAAGCGCACGCCGTCTTCCTCGTAGATCTTGAAGTCTGAGCGGATAACCTTGTCCGGAGGATTGGCGAGAATCACCGACCCAGAACTGAAGATTTCGTTGGCCAGTTCACGGGAATCAACCGAGGCGATCTTCGCCAGCCAGGACAGCATGACGCCGTCTTTCTCCGTTGTGGTGGGGCTGTTGAGGTGGAGTGTATCGGAGATGATGCCGCTCATCATGATGCCGGCGATGTCAGGCGAGGGGACAAGGCCTTCGCGCCGGAACAGGTCGGCGATAATGGTGCAAGTGGAGCCCACCGGTTCATTGATGAAGAGGATGGGTTGCTGGGTGTTCAGCGAGCCGAGGCGGTGATGGTCGATGATTTCGGCGATGGTGACCTGGTCTGCGCCGCTCACGGCCTGGCTCATTTCGTTGTGGTCAACGAGCACGAGGCGGGTTTTTACGGGTTTGAGGACATCGGTTTTGGTGAGAATGCCCTGCAGCTTTCCTTCGTCGTTGACGACCATGTAGGCGGCGATGGTGGAGGTCGCCAGTTTCTTGCGGAGGTCGCTCAGGCGGATATCCGCACTCAGCGAGGCGAACTTCCGGTCGACGAGCCGCTCAAGGGTGGTTGCGCTGCGAATGACCCAGGCGGTGGTGGCCGAGTCGTAGGGACTGACCATGAGAGATACGCCACGTTGTTTGGCGGATTGCACAATTTCGTCCTCGACCGGGAGGTTGCCAGTGACGACCAAGGCGCGCACGCCGAGCTCGATGGAGCGAAGCTGAATATCGCGGCGGTCGCCCACGATGATGATTGTTTTATCCATGGGCACGCCTTCGCCACTGGATACTTTCCCAAATGATTTCACATCCATGGCGCCCACGCGCACGAACAGATCTTCGGCAAAATCCGGGCGTTCGACATGGACGATACGGGCTTTGAGAGCGCGGCAAATGTGGGTGAGGCTGCTGAACACTTTCCGCATCTCACGGGGCTCGCGCATGTGCGGCACGAAAAAGCTGCCCAATTGGAAGATGGATACCGACCCGATGACGCGATGATCATCCGTTACCACTGGGAGGATGCGAACGTCGTGCTGATCAATGAGTTCCAGTGCCTCAGCGCAAGTGGCTGACTGGCAGATGGCCACGACATCGCGCACCATGACGTCCCGCACCCTTGGGGTGACGTCGCTCAGGTAGATGGGAAGCGGTTGGTGGAAACGCGCGAGAATGGTGTCGATACGGGCATTGGAGTTTCCACAGCGGGCGGGAGCGTAGCCGGCTTCCCCTTTGGCTTCCTTGAGGGAGGCGTAGGCGATCGCCGAGCAAATGGCGTCCGCATCAGGGTTCTTGTGGCCGATGATGTAGGTGGGGGAAACGGTGGAGGCGGAACTCATCTAGTTTACAGACGAACTTGGGTAAGAAGGTGTGGGCGATTCGGACGGAAGTAATTGAGCAGAGACTACCTCGTTCTTCCATACGCAAAACAGCCCGGCCAAATGGCCGGGCTGTTTTGCGTATAGCAAGTTATGCTAATTAGGTATTGGGGCCGGTCGGAGCAGTCGTGGAGAAGACGGCTTGGTTGCTTTCTTCAACAAACTGAACAGAGCCTGATTTATTAGCTCTAATAGTCGTAGTGATGATGTTCGTGGGAGCACCAGAGGCGTTGATCAGTTCACCGGCCGTGGCCGTGCCGAGATTTTTATAGAAGGCTACGTTGCCTCCAACGAAGACGATATGCCCACCATCGTCTTTGTAGGTTCCAGTCGTCAGGTTCCATTTACCGTCGGCGGAGGCGGTGATACCGCGGGTGAAGGCAATAGGCGTGGTTGCCGGGCTATTTGTATTCAAACCAACCACGTATCCGAACGCCAAGTTGGCTGCATTGAATGCGGCGTCGATTGTTTTAACGCCCGAGCCGGAGATGGCCAGAACGTTACCAACATTGGCATTTTGACCTTCGAGTGTCGTGGTATCGTCTGCTTTAGAGACCCACATTTTACCTGATTCCAAGCCACCGCCTATAGCAAGGGCCGCGGCGATGGTTTTGATGCTAGTTACATTACTTCCTGCCGCGCTATTCGAAAACGTCACCGTATCGATTTTTAGGGCGGGCAATTGATCTTTGCTCGATTGAGCGAAAATCAGCGAGGCCTGCCCGATCTGACGCAGATTGGACGCGTCAGCAGTGCGCTTGGCGGTCTGCTGAACCTTGCCGACCGTAGGAATGATGATGGCGGCAAGAATACCGATGATCGCGATAACGGTGAGAAGTTCGATCAGGGTGAAACCTGCACGGGGACGACGGATGGTTTTAATCATGGGGGAAGGGATTGAGGGTAGTGGTAAGGGTATGACAAACAGTTGCCCCCGGTGTTCACCAAACTCAAGAAGAAAGTCCCCCCGGAGCTGGACAAAATCTCCTGCTGTTTCCTACGCTGTCCCGGAATGAAAATTTACCTGGATGGAAAGTTTGTCGATGAGTCCGAGGCCAAGGTCTCCGTGTTCGACCACGGCCTTCTCTATGGCGACGGGGTGTTTGAGGGCATCCGGCTCTACCAAGGTAACGTTTTCCGGCTGGAGGAGCATCTGGAGCGGTTGGAGTATTCCGCGAAGGCATTGCTGCTCAAGATGCCTTGGTCGCGTAAGGAAATCTCCGATGCCACGCTTGAAACGTGCCGCCAAAACGGACTGACGGACGGCTACATCCGCCTGGTGGTGACCCGCGGCGTCGGCGATCTGGGCCTCTCGCCATGGTTGTGCCCCACGCCTTCCATTTTCATCATCGCCAGCAAAATCGCCTTGTATCCTGCGGAGCACTACGCCGTTGGCCTTTCGATCGTCACGGTGGCCACGCGACGCATCAACTCGGCCGCGCTTCCCCCGGCCGTGAAGTCCCTGAACTACCTTAATAACATTCTTGCCAAGATCGAGGCCCGCCAGGCGGGTGCGCTGGAGGCAATCATGCTGAACGACCAAGGGTATGTGGCGGAGTGCACCGGTGATAACATCTTCATTGTGCATAAGGGCGTGATCTTCACCCCGGGCGCTTCGCAAGGCGCGCTCAAGGGCATCACCCGCTCCACCATCATTGACATCGCCGCCGAGCTGGGGATTCCGCTCAAGGAGGTTGATCTCACCCGTTACGATGTCTGGAACGCCGATGAGTGCTTCCTGACTGGCACCGCCGCCGAGGTCATCCCGGTGGTGAAGCTGGATGGGCGCGAAATTGGCGACGCCAAGCCCGGCCAAATCACGCAGCGGGTGCTCGAGGCTTTCCGGCGCCGGGTGTTGGTCGAAGGCACCCGCCTTTGATCGCCAAACGTCTCTGGCGACCCGGCCTGATTGGCGCGAAGCGGGACAAATTCGCGCCCTCCTTGCGGGGCTGTGCGCCTCGCCGTCTCATCATGCCGCCGTGCCCTTCGATCATTTGCGTGCTGAGGCCTTGCCTTGTCAGCCGTTCACCGGTTGGCATGGTCGGTGCAGAGACGAACTTCTTCGAATCTTCTCAATTTCTCGTGCACGGAGTCGAAGTTTCCGTCTGACGTGCTAACTTATTTCCATGGCCAGCCCCCTCAAATGTGACCTCTGCACTCAACCCGCCACCGTGCACCTCACGCAAATCGTGAACAACAAGGTGCACAAGGTGGATCTGTGCGAAACCTGCGCCCAAGCCAAGGGCGTGACGGACCCCAGCGGCTTCTCGCTGGCCGACCTTCTGCTCAAGGCTTCGCTTAATCCGGAGGTCCCTGTTTCAGCGGTTCGTTGCGAGCAATGCGGCTTCACTCAGAATGACTTTAAGAAACACGGACGTTTTGGCTGCCCTCAATGCTACGAGGCGTTTTCCAGCCTGATTGATCCGATGCTCGACAACATGCACAAGGGCACGGCTCACACCGGCAAGGTTCCGGAGCGCGCGCTTGAACGCAAAACCCTTCACGACCGCCTCGGCGAACTTGAATCGAACCTTGAAGACGCGGTGAAAACCGAACGTTACGAAGACGCCGCCCGTTACCGCGATGAAATCAACCAGCTCAAACAAATCGTCGAGCAGCCGAAGTCAGCGCGCTAAGCCCATGACGATCGCATCCCTCCTTTCCACGCCCTCCGAACTTACGGACTCCGCGAGCAGCAAGTCCGCGATCGTTTTGATGACGCGCATCCGGCTGGCCCGGAACCTTGCGGGCAAATCCTTCCCGGGTTGGGCGCGTGAAGCGCAGCGCGCCGAGGTGCTCGCAGTCTGTCGTGACGCCTTGCTTGCGACCGCGCCGATGAAGCGCAGCGCCAACGCCGCCGTCTCCGAGCTCACCGATCTCGAGAAGCAGATGCTCGTGGAGCGGCACTTGATTTCCCGTGAACTCAGCGGTTCTTCCTCTGGCGCGGGCGTGGTCATCAACAAAGACCAGACCGTCTCCGTGATGATTAATGAAGAGGACCACCTGCGCATTCAGGTTCTTCGCGCCGGCTTTCAGTTGAAGAAAGCGTGGAGCGTCATCAACGCCCTCGATTCCGAACTCGAGAACCGCCTCGACTACGCATTTTCCCCCCGGCTCGGTTATCTGACTGCCTGCCCGACCAACCTCGGAACCGGCCTTCGCGCCTCGGCGATGATGCACCTGCCTGCACTGGTGATCGCCGGACAGATGGAAAAGGTGGTCCGTGCCGTGAATCAGCTGGGGATGGTCGTGCGAGGCCTTTTTGGCGAAGGCTCCGACGCGAGCGGCAGTATTTTCCAGATTTCCAACCAGACGACTTTGGGCGAATCCGAGGAGGCCATTATCAAGCGCCTCGGCAGCGTGCTCCAGTCCATCATTGAGCATGAGCTCAACGCCCGGGCCAAGTTGTTGGAAAGCGATGCGACCAAGCTTTTCGACAAGATTGGTCGGGCCTACGGAATTCTTCAAAACAGCCATCAGCTGACGTCTACTGAAGCGATGAACCTGCTGTCTTTGTTGAGGTTGGGCATCGACCTGCTTGTGTTTCCCGAGGAAACCCGCGCAGTGATCGACCGCCTCTTCATCGAGGCTCAGCCGGGGCACATCCAGAGCACCGCGAAGCACGATCTGGAATCAAATCAGCGGGATATTCTTCGTGCGGAGCGCCTGCGCACGGAGTTTGCTACGTTTGCAAAACCTAACTTTACGGTCAACGGTCAGAACTAACCCATAATTACCCACGCCTATGGAACCGATGAACAATTTTACGCCGCGCGCCCAGCAAGTGCTGGCGCTGGCTCGCAAGGAAGCCGACCGCTTCCATCACAACTACGTCGGCACCGAGCACATCCTCCTGGGCCTGATCAAGCTGGGTCAGGGCGTGGCCGTGAGCGTCCTTCAAAAGATGGGTCTCGACCTTGAGACCGTCCGCAACGCGGTCGAAAAACAGGTCGGCACCGGTCAGGAAACCAAGACGCAGGGCAGCATTCCTTACACGCCCCGTGTGAAGAAGGTCCTCGCTCTCGCCGGCAAGGAAGCCAAGGCGCTCAATCACTCTTATGTTGGAACCGAGCACATCCTGCTCGGCCTCCTCCGTGAAGGCGAAGGCGTTGCCGCTCGCGTGTTGAAGTCCCTCGACATCGACATTGAGCGCACTCGCAATGAAATTCTTCGCGAACTCGATCCGCAGTTCTCCGGTGGCGAAGGCGGCGGCGGTGGCGAAGAAGCCTCTGCCAGCAGCCCCCAACGTGGTGGCGCCGGCGCCAGCGCGGAAGAAGGTGGCAAAAAGGAAGTCAAGACCCCTGCGCTCAAGGCCTTTGGTCGCGACCTGACCGAACTCGCCCGCAAGGGTGAACTCGATCCGGTTGTTGGCCGCAAAAACGAGATTCGTCGGGTTGTGCAGATTCTCTGCCGCCGCA
The DNA here is from genome assembly GCA_029266495.1 of Rariglobus sp. GTDB lineage: Bacteria > Verrucomicrobiota > Verrucomicrobiia > Opitutales > Opitutaceae > Rariglobus. Next base: position 16,051 of record JAQSWS010000058.1, read on the forward strand.
CGAAAAACAACCCTGTCCTCATCGGCGAGGCCGGCGTCGGCAAGACCGCCATCGCCGAGGGGCTCGCCCAGGAAATCGCCAGCGGCATCGTGCCCGAGATTCTTTTGGATAAAAAAGTCATCACGCTCGATCTCGCCCTCATGGTCGCCGGCACCAAATACCGCGGTCAATTCGAGGAGCGTATCAAGGCTGTGATGGACGAAATCAAGCGTGCCAAGAACGTCATCATCTTCATCGATGAGATGCACACCATCGTCGGCGCCGGCGCCGCCGAGGGCGCAATGGACGCGTCCAATATCTTCAAACCCGCCCTCAGCCGCGGCGAGTTGCAGTGCATCGGCGCAACCACCCTCAACGAATACCGCAAGTATATCGAAAAGGATTCCGCCCTCGATCGCCGCTTCCAGTCGGTGAAGATCGAACCGCCGTCCGTCGAGGACACGGTCACGATCCTTAAGGGCATTCGCCCGAAGTATGAGGATCACCACAAGGCCATCTTTACTGACAAGTCGCTCGAAACCGCCGCCAAGCTTTCCGATCGCTACATCACCGGACGTTTCCTGCCCGACAAGGCGATCGATGTAATGGACGAAGCCGGTTCGCGCGCCCGTATCTCCTCCCTCAGCCGTCCGACTGATATCGAAGATCTCTCCAAGGAGATCGAACAAGTCTGTGCGCAAAAGGAAGAGGCGATCGCCAAGCAGCACTTTGAGGAGGCGGCCAAATACCGTGACACCGAGAAGCAGCTTCGCACCAAGCAGGAGCAGGCCACCGAGGCATGGAAGAAGGCCCGAGAGGAACATCGTATCACGATTGACGAGGATCTCATGATGCAGGTCGTCGCCGATTGGACCGGCATTCCGCTCTCCCGCATGGAAAAGAAGGAGAGCGAAAAACTCCTCGGTCTCGAAAAGGAAATCCAACGCGCAGTCATCGGCCAGGATATCGCCGCGAGCGCCATTGCCCGCGCGCTGCGTCGTTCGCGCGCCGATCTCAAGGATCCGCGCCGTCCGATCGGCTCGTTCCTCTTTGTCGGCCCGACGGGCGTCGGCAAGACCGAGACCGCCAAACAGCTTGCCGTGCAAATGTTCGGTAATCAGGAGGCGCTCATCCAGATCGACATGAGCGAATACATGGAAAAGTTCGCCGTGTCGCGCATGGTGGGCTCCCCTCCCGGCTACGTCGGGTATGACGAGGGCGGTCAATTGACCGAAGCCGTGCGTCGCAAGCCCTATGCCGTGATCCTTTTCGATGAAATCGAAAAGGCGCACCCCGACGTGTTGCAAATCCTCCTGCAGATTCTTGAAGACGGCCGTCTGACCGACTCGCTTGGTCGTGTGGTCGATTTCCGGAATACGATCATCATCATGACCTCGAACGTCGGTGCGCAGCTCTTGCAGCGCCAGACGTCCATGGGTTTTGCCGCCGCCGCGACGAGCTTCAGCGATGCCGAGAAGATGCGCGAGAAGGTGCTCGAGGAGGCCAAGAAGATCTTCAAGCCCGAGTTCTTGAACCGCATCTCCGACATCGTCTTCTTCCGCCCGCTGGAGAAGACCGATCTCGTCAAGATCGTGGAGCTCGAAGTGGTCAAGTTCGCGAAGCGTCTTACGGATCGCAAAATCGAACTCGAGTTCACGGAAGAAGCCAAACTGCTGCTCATCGACAAAGGCTACGACGAGAAATACGGCGCGCGCCCGCTGCGGCGTGCGGTTGAGCACTACCTGGAGGATCCGCTGGCCGAGGCCATCCTGCGCGGGGAGGTCAAGGACGGTGACACGATCCTCGTTGTGCGGAAGGGCGATGAGCTCGCGTTCAAGCAAAAGAATCCGAGTCAGCCCTCGCCTGATACCAACGTGGCATCTTGATCCGGCCGGATTTCATTCATTCACGCCCTGCGGCCTTGGTGGCCTGCGGGGCGTTTTTTTTTGGCTCGTTGTGTCCGGCCTGATGTTCACACGCTCCAGTATGCGGCTAATTCGTCCATGCTCCTGCCGGTGGCTTGTCCTCTGCCTGTTCATTGCGCATGCGAAAGCCGATCCGGCGCTTTTGATTCCTGATGATTGGTTCACCCGTGTGCCTACGGCGGAACGGATCAAAGCGGTCCAAGCTGCGGCGGCTTCCGATGGCTGGACACCGGTGGCTGTCCGGTTGTTTGCGGGATCGATCCGCGCGTATGAATTGCGCCAGGACGACGCGGCATCCGCTTGGTATCTCGTCGCGCGATGGTGTGACCTGCTTGGCAAGCCCCAATCCATGGCGGGACGGCAGTGGCTTGAAACACTGGGCAAGGCCGGCGGCTTGCATGCGAATATTGATCAGGCGCAAATTGCCGCGCTTCCAAATGAGCCCATTGCCCGCCTGCTGACGGCCGAGACCGGGGCATGGTTGCTGGGCGACCGTGCATTTTCGGAGACGTTTTTCAACCTGGTTACACCTTACGATTGTCTGCCGCGAGTGATGGCCATTCTGCAGGCCTTGCTTGAAACGGATGCGCGTCGCTTCGCGACCTATACCCAACTCGCCCTTGCCATCGCCCTTGTTTATGATGCACCGCCACCCTCGCATTGGCCGCATTGGCAGGTGTCGACAAAGGTCCTGCCACGACGTTTACCGCCGCCCGGCGAGATCTTCAAATTTCTCATGGATTCCGATCAAGCGGGGGCGACCTTGCATAAACTCGCGACACTTCCGGCGGGCGATTTGAAGTTTGTCGTCGATTGCTCGGTTGGCTTTCCCGAACTCATCTGGGCGCAACGTTCGGTCAAGTTCCCGCTCGTGAACTTGGTGAAAAGCTACGAGGCGATTCGTTATCGGAACGACCGGATCGAGGCTCAGGATTACATCTGGCCGGGGGAGCGCTATGATTTGCCGACGATCCATGGCGAAGGCGGTATTTGCGTGGATCAGGCCTACTTCGCAACGCAGGCGGGCAAGGCGAGGGGCGTGCCTACGTTGTTGTTCTCCGGGGCGGGCAGGGACGGGCGGCATGCATGGTTCGGCTACTTGGGCACCGGACAAAAGTGGGTGCTCGATGCCGGCCGTTACGAAGAGCAGCGCTATGTAACCGGCGTGACATTGGATCCTCAAACATGGGCGTCGTTGTCCGACCACGAGCTTGTTTTTCTCAGCGAAGGATTTCGCCGGCTGCCCCCTTACCGGCAGTCGCGACAGCATCAGGTATTCGCGGAACTATATCTGCGCCTGAAGCAAAAGCCCGCCGCCGCGACTGCCGCGCGCAAGGCGGTCAATTACGAGCGCCGCAATGTCGAGGCATGGGAACTATTGGTGGCGGCCAGTGACGAGGCGCCGCCCCGGCCCCGCGAAGCATTATTGCGCGAGGCGGCGCAGGCCTTGCAGCGTTATCCGGATTTGAACGGGCGTTTTGTTCGTGACCTTGCGACCAGCCTGCGCGAACGAGGCGAGGCCAGCGCGGCGGAGTTTGAGGAGCGCTCCCTGGTGCGACGCGGACAAACTGGCGGACGCAGCGACGTCGGCATCGATCATGCGGTCACGGTCATGGCGGGCACGGCTCCGGCCGACCAGGTCCGCGTTTACCGGCAATTGTTGCAGCAATACGGTCGTGACACGGGCATCGACTTCTATGACCGGGTGACGGCGCCGCTGATCGAGCAAATGATCACCGCAAAACGAAAGGGGGAGGCATTACAAGTGATCTTCCAGACCCGTGCGGTGCTCAAGCCGGAGCTGGGCAGCCAGTTCGACCGCGAACTGGACGAGCTTGCGGCGAAGGCAAAGTAATCAGTCCCCGTTTTCGGGTGTGATGACGGCGACCGACAAAAAAGCCGCCAGCGCAGGGTCGGGGAGCGGCGAATTTTTCCAGCCGATGACGAGCCGGCTTTCCGGGCCGGGACCTTCGAGCGGGCGGAAGATTACCTCTGGGGGAAGTTGCCTTGCCTCGGACGGACACATGAAGGTCGCGCCGATTCCTGCACGCACGAATCCCACGCCGTTGGCGCGCGGCCACACTTCCTCTGCGATATGCGGAGCCACTCCAGCGCGCGCGAACGCCGCGAGGATACGGTCATAGAAACCGGGATTGTAAGCTCGCGGAAACAGCACGAAGGGTGTTGCCGCAAGGTCGCGAAGCTGGAGCGAAGGTCTCGCTGCCAGTGCGTGATCGGAAGGAAGGAGCACGCCGTTTTTTTCGCGGAGGAGGAGCTTGGTTTTGAGTCCTGGTGTCGCGACCGCTTCGGGATGAAAGAAACCGCACGCCAGTTCGCCGCTCTGTAATGCGGTCAGCTGCGCCGATGTCGGTGATTCGTTCAACTCGAGCCGGATGCCGGGGAATTTCTTATGAAACTCGCGCAGGATCGCCGGCAATACCGTGGCCATCGCGAGGCCGGTGAAACCTGCCTTGATGTGTCCGCTGCCGCCTGCCGCGAGCGCCTGCAATTCTGACGGAACCTTGGACAGCGTGCGAAGAACCGGCTCCACCCGTTCGGCCAGCGCCCGTCCCGCCGGGGTAAGCTCGACCTTGCGACGGGAGCGCAGGAAAAGCGCGGTGCCCAACGCCGCTTCGAGCTGCGCAATCTGCCGGCTCAATGCAGGTTGGGCAATCGCGAGAGTTTCCGCCGCCTTCCTGAAATGCAGCTGGCGGGCCACCTCCCGGAAGTAGACGAGGTGCCGTAATTCATAATTAAACTGATACTCGCGAGGCATCACTGATGACTGAACAAGTATTTCTCAGGTATGCAAGAATCTGGTAGTCTCATGTCCTTGTTTTGACCACGGGAGTTTGCTCCCGCCAACCTCGACCTACCTGCACATGGCTAAATCACTCTTCCAAAAAGTCTGGGACGCCCACTCCGTCCGCAAACTGGCCAACGGCCAGACTCAACTGCTCATCGGCACGCATCTCATCCATGAGGTGACTTCCCCCCAAGCCTTCGGCATGTTGCGTGACCTCGGTTTGAAAGTCGCGTTCCCCCACCGCACGTTCGCGACGGTCGACCATATCGTCCCCACCGACCAGTTCGTCGAGCCCTACGCTGATCCGCTTGCGCAAGCCATGATGGACGAGTTGCGCAAAAACTGCGCCGACTACGGTGTCACCTTTTTCGACCGTGCCTCTGGTAAACAGGGCATCGTGCACATCGTTGGTCCCGAACAGGGCATCACCCAGCCAGGCACGACCATCGCGTGTGGCGACTCGCATACCTCCACCCACGGTGCGTTCGGTGCGATCGCGTTCGGCATCGGCACGAGCCAGGTGCGCGATGTGCTGGCCACGCAGACCATGGCTCTCGGTGCCCTCAAGGTCCGCCGCATCGAGGTCAATGGAAAGCTGCGCGCCGGTGTTTATGCGAAGGATGTCATCCTCCATATCATCCGTCTGACCGGTGTGAACGGTGGCACGGGTTTCGCCTACGAATACGCCGGGTCCACGTTCGACGCTTTCACCATGGAGGAGCGCATGACCGTGTGTAACATGTCCATCGAGGGCGGCGCCCGCGTTGGTTACGTCAATCCCGACGAAACCACCTTTGCTTACCTGAACGGTCGTCCTTATTCGCCGAAGGGTGCGGAGTGGGATGCGGCCGTCGCACGTTGGAAGTCCTACGCCTCCGATCCCGGAGCCACCTACGACGACGTCATCAAGATCGACGCCGCCGATATCGCACCATCCGTTACCTGGGGCATCAATCCCGGCCAGGGCATCTCGATCACCGAGAATATCCCAAGTCCGGAGACCGCCACTTCAGCCGACGACAAAGCCGGTATCATCGAGGCGCTCGAATACATGAAGCTCCCCGCCGGCAAGCCGATCAAGGGCACCAAGATCAACGTTGCATTCCTCGGTTCCTGCACCAACGGACGTCTCTCTGACTTCCAGGAAGTCGCCAAATACATCAAGGGCCGCAAGGTTGCCCCGGGCGTGAAGGCCATCGCCGTTCCCGGTTCGCAGATCGTCGGACTTCAGTGCGAAAAACTCGGCCTCGACAAGATCCTCGTCGAGGCGGGCTTTGAATGGCGCGCCGCCGGTTGCTCCATGTGCCTCGCGATGAATCCCGACAAGCTCATCGGCGACCAGCTCTGCGCGTCATCTTCGAACCGCAACTTCAAGGGCCGCCAGGGTTCGACCACCGGTCGCACCATCCTGATGAGCCCCGTCATGGTCGCCGCCGCCGCCGTCACCGGAGAGGTCTCCGACGCTCGCGAGGTGTTTCACGTCACGAATAACTAATCAAAAGTAGCGAGTAGTGGGTAGCGAGTAGCGAGCATCACGCAGCCACCGCGCTCAGTCCACTCGCTACCCACTACCGCTATCCGCTACTCATTACTTTTCCTAAAATGGCTCTCGCAAAAATCACCTCCGTCACCGGCCGCGCCGTAAACGTGCCCGGCAACGACATCGACACCGACCGCATCATCCCGGCGCGCTTCATGAAGTGCGTCACCTTTGACGGTCTGGGCGAATTCCTGTTCTTCGACGTCCGCAAGGACACCACGACCGGCGAAAACACCAACCACCCGCTCAACGATCCGCGTTTCAAGGGTGCAACCATCCTTCTCTCCGGTGCCAACTTCGGCTGTGGTTCCTCCCGCGAACATGCTCCTCAGGCCATCGCCAAGTATGGTTTCAAGGCGATCATCGCGGAAAACTTTGCCGAAATCTTCTTTGGCAACAGCACCACGCTCGGAATGCCTTGCGTGACCGCCGCCCGCGAGGACATCGCGAAGATCGCCGCCGCCATTGAAGCCAATCCGCAGACCGAGGTGACCATCGACCTCGAAAAGCTGGAGGTCCGCTTCGCCGGCCAGTCCGTCAAGATTGCGCAACGCGAGTCGGCTCGCGACGCATTGGTCAACGGTCGTTGGGACGCCATCGGCGAACTCATCGACGGTTTGCCGGATGTGAAGCAGACGGCCGCCAAGCTGCCTTACATGGCTGCTTGAGCTTCTGGAAGAAGTAGGGCGGGGGTAGCGCGGGGACTCCGTTCCCCGCCTCCGATCTGTCGGGCAGCGGAGTCTCCGCCCTGCCTTTCTCCCTGAAGCTTGCTCCCTTTCAGCCGGCAGGTCTTCGTAGGCCTGCCGGTTTTTTTGTGACAAACGCCCGGGGGCGGGGTCGCAACCGCATCACCTTCCATGTTTCTTGCTGCCATCGACATCTTCAAGGGGGCCGACCTCCTCATCTATCCGCTCGCCGTCTGCTCCGTCGTGCTCGTCTTCATCCTCGTCGAGCGCAGCTTTGCATTGCGCCGCTCCGCCATCCTTCCTGACGACTTGGTCGATGCGGTGGTCGCGGGTCGTCCGATCACCGGCGGCCAGCATTCGGTGCTTTCCCGCGTGGTCGCATTCTCCGAGCAGCATCCGAACGATCCCGACGCCGTGAAGGCGTTCGCCCGGCTCGAACTCGTGCGCATGGAGCGCGGCATTCCCTATCTTGATGTGATCTACTCCGGCGCGCCGCTCATCGGCCTGACCGGCACGGTCTGGTCGCTCATTCGCGTGTTTTCCAGCATTTCGGGCGAAAGCGGTCTTCCCGATCCGGTGAAGTTCACCAGCGGTGTGTCGCTCGCGCTCTCCGCCACCGTGCTTGGTCTCCTCATCGCGGTCCCCGCGCTGGTGGGCGGGGGCATCTTGCAGCGCAGGGTTGAAAAATACGCCGCCCAGCTCGACGTGCTGCTGGAACGTATCCTCGCCCGCACGACGTCCAAATAACCGGCCATGGGCGCACTCTATCAACGCCGGCGCAAGCGTCCCGAGCTCAATCTCGTGCCATTGATCGACGTGCTCGTGATGCTCGTGTTCTTTTCGTTTGTGACGATGCAGTTTCGCTCGTCGGCCACGCTCAATATCACCCTGCCCAAGGTCGAGACGGCTGGGAAAAACGAATTCAAGGGACCGGTGACCATCGGGATCCGCTCCGACGGTGTGCTTTCATTCAATGGCAAGGAAGCGACGGAGACGCAGCTCACCGAGCTGCTTCGTCAGGTTCGCGATCTCGACAAGGATACGCCGGTGCTGATCCGCGCCGACGAAGAGACGCCGCTCAAAACGCTGACCTTTGTGATGGATGCCTGCCGCAAGACCGGGCTGAACCGGTTCAGCCTGCAGAGCCGCTGACCGGTTTAATCGCGCT
>JAQSWS010000172.1 GCA_029266495.1 Rariglobus sp.
TCAGGTCGCACGCGAGCGGGCGCAGGCGACGCTGGCGAGGCGGAGCCAGGAAAAGGCCAGGGAATTCGAGGATATGCGGCAGATGTTCGCCGACCCCAAGGTCGAGGCGGTTTCGATTGCCACGCCGAACCACTGGCACGCGCTCTCGGCGATCTGGGCGATGAAGGCGGGCAAGGACGTCTACGGCGAAAAACCCGCCAGCTACAACATCCACGAAGGCATGCGGATGATCCAGGTGCAGCGCGAGACCAAGCGGCTCATGCAGGTGGGATCGCAGCACCGCAGCCTGCCGTTCAAGATTAAGGCGATCGCGGCGCTCCAACAGGGCCTGATCGGCAAGCTCTATATGAGCAAGGCGCTGTGCTACAAGCTGCGCCCCTCCATCGGCCACACGCCGGACTCCCCCACGCCTCCCGGCTTGAACTGGGACCTGTTCCTCGGCGCCGCGCCGATGCGGCCCTTCAACGAGAAACGTTACACGTACTACTGGCACTGGTTCTGGGACACCGGCAACGGCGACATCGGAAACCAGGGCGTGCACGAGACCGGTATCGCGCGCTGGGCGCTCGGCGATCCCGTGTGGCCCAAGACGGCGATGGCGTTCGGCGGCAAGTTCGGCATCGACGACGACACCGAAACACCCAACACGCTCACGGCCGGTTTCAGCTACGGCGCCCAGCAGCTCGTCATCGAGGTGCGCGGCAAAATGACCAACGGTGAAGGCACGCGGCAGGCCCGTGTGGTGACCGCGGGACCGATGGCCGCCGGACGTGGCGGCCGCGGCGGACCGGGCGGCCAGAGGCCCCCGGAAGGCCCTGCGCCCGCAGCCGCGCCTCCGGCCGCTCCGGCCCCCACGCAGGTGGGACCGGCGAGCAATCCCCTCAATGTCGCGGTCGGGAATCTCTTCTATGGCAGCGATGGTTGGGCCGCCATGAGCGACCAGGGCTTCCAGGCGTATAAGGGCGATTCGAGCGAGCTGATTATGGACGAGCGGCCCGACCGCGGCGATTCCACCGGCCTCCATATGCAGAATTTCCTGTCATGTGTGAAGTCCCGTCGCGAGCAGGATCTGCGCGATCCCATCGCCAACGCCGTGCCCAGCGCCGATCTTTGCCATTTGGCGAACATCAGAAGTCCCGTCGCGAGCAGGATCTGCGCGATCCCATCGCCAACGCCGTGCCCAGCGCCGATCTTTGCCATTTGGCGAACATCAGCTACCGTGTCGGTCGTGCCCTGAGGATCGAGCCCGGCCCGACGCCGAAGTTCACCGGCGACGCAGAAGCGATGAAGATGATCACTCGCCCGGCGTATCGCAAGCCCTACGAAGTGTAGCGAGGGCTCTCATCCAGTAATCACGTCGGCCCGCACGTGCCGAGCTACACGTGTGGGCCGACGGCCAGTACAACAAGGGACAAAAATCGCGCATGTTTGGACGTGGAAATTGGGCCATCCTTGGCCTCGCGAAAGAATCGCTCGAAGCTTTCAGAACCAGCCTCGAAGACCGGACGGTCATGTTGGCCTGTTCGCAGCTCGCGGCATCCGTCGTGACGCGGCAGTTTGCCTCCGATGCGATCGGGATCAATCCGTTCGGCGCTCCGCGTCTCGATGAGGAGCAGGTCATCAGCCTGGAGCACCAGGAGGAACTCTCGCGATTCGCCACGATAGACCAGGAGGCGCGCGCCACCTACAGCCTTCCCGCCGAGCTCCTGGAAGGCCGGGGCTATGGCGTCACCGAGGCGCAGTTCCTACTCAACCCCTCGACGCCGTGGTACGGACTCTGGGCAGTCGCCAACGAATGGAAGGACGTCAGCGACCTGGCCTCGATCAAGGAGCAGCGCTCCTACGTCTTGATGGAACGGCCGTATCGGTTTCTGCAGGCGATCGACAAGAGGTCCCTCGACCAGGAGACGCTCGGTGTCAACGCCGCCGTTCGGAAACAATTTCCGGTGCTCCTCGATTTCAACGAAGGGCGCGTCTACATCGAGAGCCATAATAAAAAGCTGATCCACGCGATCAGCGTCCGGCTTCAAACCTTAGGCGCCGAGATCCTGCCGGTAGCCTGGACCTATCGTCAACCGAATTGGACCGCGCAGATTCTCCATAAGCTGTACGAGGGCACCGGGCACCGCGACGACTTTCTGAAACGCGCCGACGAAGCCACACGGTTTTCTGCGAAAGAAATCGAAAAGCTGGATGACCGGGAGCTCGAAGGCATCGTCGCGAACTACTTCTCGATGACGCAGCTGCCGAGCGATGTCTGGGTCGGCATCTCCGGCCCGGCGTGGATCCGGCTGCACGACACCAGTCCGGCAGTCGGCGTGAAGGCGCCGACGACCGCGACGACGCTCCTGCAGATGACGAATGACGCCACGGTGATTTCCGGCGCGCTCACCTTTCAGGAGCGTATCTCCACCACCGGCAAGGACGGCGCGGATCGCACGTTCCGTAAAGATCTTCTCTGCTTCGACGTGAACGATCGGATCAATCTCACCGAGGCCGGAGCCGCTCTGCTGCGTGGATTTGACGTCCCTGCTTTCCGAAAAGATATCCAACGCGAGATCCGCCAAACCAGGCAGGCGCCGGCGATCGATCAATTTTGGGCGGCCTGGCTCCACGAGTTAGGCAATGCCGTCCGGACGATCGAGGCGGCCTTCCGCGAGATTCTCGACATCGATGGCAATGAGGAAGCGGGCATTTTGCCGATGAAACTCGCGCCCGCCGAGCAGGCAGAGGAACTCGTGACGACGTGAAGCAGTCGGAATTGCGAGGCGCCCTCTTCTGAGTCAACAAGCGAGGTAACCACAGCCGGACGCGGTGATCCAAGCGCGCGACGACAGCCTCGGCGACGGCTCTGATCTGCCCGACCC
>JAQSWS010000059.1 GCA_029266495.1 Rariglobus sp.
CTTTCCTCCGCTAGCATGTCATTTGCCGATGCAATTTCGGAACGACGCCGAAAGTAATGGGTGGAAAATGCCGGCCGATCTAGCAGCTCGAGAACGAGCTCCAATTCGTGAAGCGGAAGCGTGGCAGTCAGCACGGTGTCGGCGGCAACCAGAGAAGCCGAATGCAACAATCGCTGCTGCACCGCCAGGTGCCCAAGGTAATCGAGAGTGACATTTACCGTCGTGGCGCGGAGAAGCTGCTTGAGATCTAGGTCCTGCATCTTGCCGGTCACATCGGGCAGTCGCACCATACCCTTCTGTGCCAGTAGATAATCCGCGAAACGACGTCCCTGCCGGGATGGATCGCCGACGATCTTTTCGATTTCGGTTTTCATTGCTTCACCGTGCCCGCGTTGCGCGAGCGCCCGGACTCGACCCGATTTGCATTCGAAGATCAAAGCGTGGGTGTCGATGAGGACGAGCACGTCATTCTCGTAATCTTTACCATCGGCTCCCGGCCATTTGAGCCCCCGGTATACCTTGGACTGTGGATAGGCCGCTCTTACCGCCGCTTCCGTTCGATCTTCGAGATAGGTGCCACGAATCGAATGCCCGTAAGTATCCCAGAGGTCCTGATGCGCTCGGAGCAAGCCTTCTACGATTTCCAAGCCGAAGGACTGCACCAAACCAATAACGGGACAATAAAAACGACCGCCTCCAACGGCGAAAAACGGCCGAGTCCACACAGGGTTGTCCAATATCAGTTTTTCAGAATCCGTGCCGGCAAGCTCGCCCCATTTGATACTAAGTTGGTCCAGAATTTTGCGGACCGTTTCTCGGGCCACACCGGTAGAAAAAAGACCCGCAAGATCATCTTCACTAAAATAGAATAAGCGGAAATTTCTAAAATCCAGCCAGTTCATCACTGCGGAGCGGACTTTTTCAATGTCGTGCGCAAACTCCGCCATGTCATTCCGAACTTGTTCAGAATTCTGCCCCACCAGCGCTGCGAATTCGGTGATAACGCCCTTCACCATGCGTTGGCCAATGATCTTTCTGCGCTGATTAAAATCCTCATTAATTCGCCGCTGAACGGACTCTACCACCGCCCACAAGAACGCGGCAGCTTCAGACAGCGACACCCCTTCCCGCTTTCGGAATTCTGCATCCAGCGGCCGGAAGATTTCTCGATGCAGGCGTTGCAGTTGCCAACCGTAGCCTTCGTTGCGGACAAATGCGGTATGCTGGCGAATCAGTTCTGCGGCCATACCGGCAGGATCGGGCCCCCGCGTATGCGCCAGTCGCATCAGTCCAAAGCACTCCTGCGCGGTGTTTAGGGCCTTGTTTACCTCATGCAATTGGTTGCCGGCGGGACATTCATCCAACACTGCCTGCACTTCAGTTTCGGGAACCTGAAGAACGAGGGACTGAAGCCATTCCACCAAACTTTGCGCCGTCGGGCTGTAGCCATACTTTCCCCTCGAATGGTGAAGATGGATTTGATCGTAGTAGGCAAAATGCGCCAGCAGTTGCAGCGGATTGAATCCACGCACCGCCGTCGTCAACCGGACTACGCTATCCTTGAAATCATTCCGTGCCTTTTCAGCCACGGTCGCGAGCGCCTGTTGCCGCTCAACTCCGCATAATCCTACCAAAGGGTCGGGCATTGCACGGAAATCTCCGCGGAGATGAGTCCGTTGCGAACCACCCGTCGGATGCGACTTTCGCCTGCGGTTGACCATTCTTAGTCGTCTAGCGATGTCGCCGGGAAAATCAAACTGCAGGACGCCCGAGCCAAGAAAGGCACAGGAAAAAGGTGCGGAATGAAACCTAGGCCCTCTTATACGACTTGAGACGGTTCTTGCTCGTCTTGCCGTGAAAGATGGTTCGTTCTGCTTTCGTTTTAGTTCCTTGAAAGGTAAAGCCCTCCGCGGTTTTCGCTCGCAGGTTTAAAACCGCAGTTCCCGGGCTTCCACACTGCAATATCTGGCTGTAGATACTACCAGACTAATTGCGGCAAAGACGGCCCCCATGCAGCCGCAGATGGAGGCGGAAATGGCGAATCCAGAATGTTTAGTCTCAGTGGTCATCGGTATAAACTTGAGAGGTGTCTGTAGCGCTCACAGGGAACCCGTCTCGGTCGGTAATCACGGCTAAGCGCTGGTGTCTCCGCTCCGCGATTATTTTTTCCATCCCCTTCGAGATCATGGCGTGCTGGCTGCGACTGGCGTAAGGCTATCGAAGTAGAACGTCATCTGCTTGGCGGTCTCGACCCACGCCTGGCTGCTGGTGCCGGCAATCGCTTCCTTCAGCATCTTGACGGCGGGGTCCAAGGCGAAGGCCTTGAACTTGCGGCTGCGCTCGGTCGGCTCGACGCGGTCCCACTTCAGCTGGTGGGCTTCGAGAACGGCGAGTTGTTTTTGGAGGACCACGAGGTTTTCTTTGCGCGCATAGATGACAAGGCCGCTCCCGTCTGCAGCCTTCGACATAGTGATTCGGAAGGCTCGAGCCCGACTCGCTTCGTCACCGGTCAGCGATTTCATGAATCCCTCGAAGGGCACTCTAAAAGTGGTGGGTTTGCCGGCTTTGCTGGCTGCCCGCATCGCCTCCAAGGAAGCGTGCAGCAAGACAACGGTGCCGGCCTTGTTGACCTCGGTGCGGAGTTCGGAGACCGCGATTTTGAACGTGACAGTATCGACTTGGGCGAAACTCACGGAGGCGAAAAAGGTCAGAACTAGGGAAGTGATCAGGCAATGGAGGGATGGCATAGAACTTCGGCGCAATTTATAAGCCTTACGCCCCGAGCGGCTTCAGTGGATGGCATTTGCAGGATTTACGCCATGAAGTGGCGTGTTTTGCAAGATGTAAATCCGGCATAGTGTGGCGTGCCCCCCAGCCATAAGAGGAAAGATCCTGATGCCGCCAAATGGTTGGTCGCTTTGGGAAGTCGTGTCAGGGCTATGCGCCGGGAGAGAGGTTTGACCCAAGAACTTTTGGCCGAAAAAGCCGATATCGCCGCACGCACCTTACAAAAGCTGGAAGCAGGTGAATTTACCCCCTTGGTGACGACGATCGCGAGAATCCGAACCGCGTTGAACTGCAGCTTTGACGAGTTGCTCCCTTTTTGAACAGCTTCCCGAAGAGGGGATGTGAAGCGGCTCAAAGGGGATCGCGCTGGTCTGAACTTCTCAGGGCTAATTTGGAAGGACTGCCGCGTCCTATGCAGGCTCGATCACGCTCCTATTAGGCCACGAACAGAGAAGCCGGTCAGGAAAGTTTGAAAACGCTGCATGAGGGCAATCGGCTGATTGGTCTTTTATCGCGTCGTCGGGCGGTGTGACAGGCCTTCCAGCAACGAGAAGGTGAACGCCAGCGCCTGAAGCCTTAATCAACACACCCTAATAATTTGTTATGAACAAGCGGTTCAAAACTTGACGCAAATGATTCATTAACTGATTCTCATGTTCTCGAATACCGCTATTGCGGGCATAATGAGGATGAGTTGTGAGATTTGCTGATCCCGAATTCGCCGAATTATTGGCACCATAGGGGAAAAGAATTGTAATTCGTCTAAGTGGCTATCCGCCAAAGTGCCACCTTGGACTTTGCACTGACAATCTGGTCCAGCGAGCCGTTTCGCCGGTTTCCTTTCACAAACATCAGGCGGTTAGCGCGCAGCCGCGTCAACAAGGTTCAAATCATGTCTAGTTTTCCCAAGCACTCTCAAATTCGCACGGCTTCCCGGCCAGTATATCTCCGTCTTCCTAGTTCATTGGAGCGATCACTCCCATGACCACCACATTCGAATCAGCTCAGTTTCGGAATTACACTCAGGGTGACATAAACGCGCTCGATGGTATTCTCAACAACAACGAGATCCGGGTCCTACACGCCATCCAGATGCATGACCGCCACGGGAAGGGCAGCTTGGGATGCTTCGCCAAGGTCGAGACCATCGCTCACGACGCCGGCCTCACCCTCGGACAAACTCGGAACCTCATCTCGCGGCTGCACAAGAAAGGGTTCATCGCCTTCCTTGGAATATACGGGAAACGAATGGTGCGGCGCCGGGTCGTCATCCTTGCGGGGCTGAACACCAAGCCCAAGCAGTTCGAGATCGTCGACGCCGAGGACATGTTGAACGGAGGGACACCAAAGTTGCCGGGACACGTCAAGGTCACCACGGTCCGCCGTGTAGCGGTTCCTAATGTCGAAGAAATCCGGGCTGAGCATTCTATTTTTGTGTCTCAGGTTGAGACGGTAGTGACTCACGCTGCTAGGGAAGATGAGTCACGTAGCGGATTGTATCGAAATAAGGAAGGCAACCCCCCTGCGGCGGGTTGCTCTTCTTTTTCTTCTCCGAACCAATCCCCAGAAATAAATTGTCCGGAATCAACCGACGACCTCCCGGCAAAATCTTCTCACAAGAGAAAGGACTGGAGGGGAATGGTCGAAGCCCAGCCATTCGCCAACGTCCTCAAGAAACGGTTCGCCGGCTACAGCGACATTGAGGCCCGGTTATTAGTGAACCTCGTCAACAACAAGGGCGTGTTGCCCGCCACCGTCGGGTTCGTCTTGGAGAACTTGGGTTACGTTCCTCGGGAAGGCGGGTTTCAACAACCTCCCCGGGCGGTAACCTTGCATGGGTTTTGCAAAAACTTCTTTGAGTTTCAGGCGATCGAGTTACGGGAGATACAGGAACGCGGAGAACACGATAATGAGTGCGAACTCAACGAATACAAAGAGACACCGGAAACCGTCGTGACAAATTCCCTGAGGCACTTGAAGTCTTTCAAAAATCTAGATGCGCTTGTTTGGACCCAAGAGCTTTCTATGCGCTCTTTCGCCCTCTGGCCTGATTTGGTTTATTTCTCAAAGACCTTTGGGATTATAGGGCGGGCATTGCAGGAACTGTTGTCTGAAGGCGCGCAGTCTCAGCTCCTTTGCCGGTTGGGCTGCCACGCCGACGGCGCCCACGAAATGTGCCGGCAAGTCGGGTTGGATTTTGAGGAGACGTTTGGCTGGTCCTACGCTCACGTTGTTGCCGAGGGAGAAAAACGGAAAGCCCTGCTCATGGCCGAACGCGATCACCACACAAACCCGGCAAGCTGGACGCCCAACCCCATCTACAAGAATCAGCTGGCGGCATGACCCGTCGACGGTGTCCCAAATGTCTAAAAAATGTCCCTTAGCTTTACAGCAAAAACTCAAAGTTCCATACGCCTCCCCTGGTGATGGTCTTCTCAGCGAAGGGCTGCGATTCACGGTGCGGGAAGAAAACGGCTGTCTGGAGCGCCACGAAGGTGTCGAGCTAACCCGGCCGACTTTGGCTAAATGCCAAATTGGACGATTGTTCTCAGAACTAGAGGCTCTGGCATAAGATTAGCCACCGGGAACTGGCTGCAGGCAGTTTCATGCCCTTGAATCCATTTGTTTGCGTCAATACACGGATGTGACTTAAACAAGTCAGCTACAGAGACACCGGACCATTTAATGGATTTTAGAGTTTTTAGTTATGGCGGAATGATTGGAAACAGTGAGCTGGTGCGCCCTTAAGGTTGCTCGGACATAGCCTCGATCACTGGAGCTGTTCGAGACGGGCTTTGATCGCTCGTCAGTTGGGGACGGTTCGGCACCGGCAGACGTCGCCAGCGCAAGCCGTCGCCGCTCTGCACGCGTTGACCTCGCACAATGTCGCGGATTTCCGGCCTACGCCGGAGAACGCGGAGCAGATCGCCTTCGTCGAACAGTGGCAGCCTGAGCAGTAAACTTCTCCCTCAACCAATCATGAAATACACCTACGGTATCATCCTACTCTCGATCAGTCTGGCGCTCACGGGTTGCGGACAATCTCCCGGTGAAAAAGCACTGGAAGCTCTTCGTGCACGGGAATCCAATCCAAGCTATACGGAAGATGATCTTTCCGCGGTCGCCGTTGCCTACACCGAAGCAGTGGCAAAATACTGTGAGGGGTGTTCGCCAGATCGATCAGTGGCCGGCGCGGGGGTTGATCTTTTCGCGGTGGAGTTCGGCCAGCGAGCGGGTTTTCAGGCGGGCGGCGCCGGCGGACGCGCGGGCGGGAATGCGCGGTCCCTTGGCCAGTCGCGCCTTGGCGGCCTTGATGGCGGCGCGGTATTGGGGTAGCCACTTCGCGCCTGCCACCAGCATCTCGTCCACCAATTGCCAGATCTCGGGCGGGTTGCAGACCGCGCCGGTGAGCGGGTCCATCATGAAGGCCTGGCGCAGGAGCTTGTCGTCGCCGGTGGCGGCGGCTTCCACGGCGAGACGCTGCACGCTCACCGAGACGTTGCACACGGCGGCGCAACCGAGGGGAAGTTCGCCGACGCGCGGCAGGTTGATGCCGTTGCGGTCCACGTAGCCGGGGGCCTCGATCACGCAGTCGTCGGGCAGGTTGGTGATCGTGCCGCGGTTGACGACATTGAAGTGGCCGCGATAGAGGCGGCCGGTTTCGAGTCCCTCGATGATGCGCGAGCCGTGCTCCTCGGAGCGGTTTTCCGGCGTGTAGGCGAAGGGCTTGATCTCGCGGCCGGCGCTGAATTCGTCCTCGAACCAGTTGCGGCCCTCGGTGGAGACGCGCAGGTAGCCGCCGGTTTCGCCGTGTATCCAAAATCCCATGTCTATCCAGTTTTTGATCTCGGCCGGGCGCTTGCGATACCACGGCAGGTATTCGCTGAGGTGGCCGTTGGACTCGGTGCTGTAAGCGCCGAAGCGGAGGAGCATGTCGATGCGCACCTTTTCTTCGCGGGAATATTGCGGGTGGCGCTCGAAGGCGGCGAGCAGCTCTTCGCCGCCGATCCGGCGACCCTGGTATTGCACGGAAACATACCACGTCTGGTGGTTGATGCCGGCGCAGACGATGTCTACCTCGGCCTTGGACTTGGCACCGAGCACCTCGACGAGCTGTTGATGGCCGTGTTGCACGCCGTGGCAAAGACCCACGCAGCGCACGCCGCCGTGGGTGTTGGCCGCCCAGGTGAGCATGGCCATGGGGTTGGCATAGTTGAACAGGATGCAGCCGGGTGCGGCGACTTCGCGGATGTCGCGGCAGAAGTCGAGTATGGCGGCGATGCCGCGCTGGCCATACATGATGCCGCCGGCGCAGAGCGTATCGCCGACGCATTGGTCGATGCCGTATTTGAGGGGGATGTCGATGTCGGTGGCGAAGGCTTCGATGCCGCCGATGCGCACGACGACGAAGACGTATCGGGCGCCTTTAAGTGCCTCGCGGCGGTCCGTGGTGGCGGTGATGGTCGCTTTCAATCCGTTGGCGGCGATGTCGGTGCGGCAGATGCGCGTGACCATGTCGAGGTTGCATTTGTTGATGTCGGTGAAGGCGAATTCGACGTCGGCGAACTCCGGCACGGTCAGGAGGTCGGAAACCAGTTTGCGGGTGAAGCCGCCGGAACCGGCTCCGATGAATGCGATGCGGAAGGACATGAGGGGGAACGAGGTTTTGATTATCGTCGGATCGTGCTCAGTATAACGCAGCATTTACGTTATTGCTATGGGAAGAACGTGCCATACTTGGTGGTTTTGTGCTCAATCGACTTACCAGGCTCCCGATCGGGGAGCGCATCACTTATTTCGACGAACGGGTGCCACTGTTGCACGCGATGCTCGGCAGCGTGGGGCATGCGCGGGAGACGAGTCCGCGTTACGATTGGGACGGGCTGAGGCGGGGACGGCAGGAGTTCGCGTTGTTTCAATACACGCTTTCGGGCGAAGGACGCCTGAGGGTCGGCGGGCGGGAGCACGCGGTGACGCCTGGCGCGGCGATGATGCTGCATTTCCCGGCGGAGAACCGTTATTGGCTGCCGGCGACGGGCGGACACTGGGAGTTCATCTACCTGTGCCTGCATGGGCGCGAGATCATGCGACTGTGGCCACGGGTGGAGGGCGGACACGGTGCGCTGACGACATTGCCGGCGGACGCGAAGCCCGTGGTGCAGGCGGGGGAGATCGTGCGGCGGGCTATGAGCGGGGAGATCGCGTCGGCCTTTGACGGCTCGGCCCTGGCCTACGCGTGGGTGATGCGGATGCTGGAGACGGTGCCGATGGGCGACCGGGCGAGTCCGCACGCCGAGGCGATGGAGCGGGCTAGGCGGCATGCGGAGTCGCACTTAGCGGAACCGCTCGGGGTGGATGATCTGGCGAAGATCGCGGGATTTTCGCGATTCCACTTCACGCGGCTGTTCACGGTGCACACCGGCGCTTCGCCGACGGCGTGGCTGATGGATCTACGCGTGAAGGAAGCGGCGCGACTGCTGCGTGAGTCGCGACTCTCGCTCAAGGAGGTCGCGGTGCGCTGCGGTTTTGGCGACGCGGGGTATTTCGGGAAAGTATTCGCCGGGCGCATGGGGCAGCCGCCGGCAAGCTACCGTCGCAGCGGGGTGTAGCGCCGGTTCGCTTCATCCGCGGTTACTTGGTGACCTTGCTCAACTCTTCGAGTCGTTTGGTGGTGAGCAGGCTGAATTTGCCGCCGTTTTTGGAGGCTAGGGATGCGAGGTTCTTTTCGGCCTCATCGATTTTTTCGTCGGGGCCGACGAAGAGGAAGATGTTTACGGAGGCGCGTTCGCGGAGGAGTCCGTATTGGAGTCTGGATACGTGGCTGGTCACGTCGGAGAACTCCGCGCCGACGCGGTCGCCGGCCTCGACCTTCAGGGTTATCCACATGGGGTTGCCCTCCTTGTCCAGCCGGTCGTGTCCAATTTGAAGGAGTAACCGGCTTTCTTCAGCGCGGATTGGAAATCGGTGTCGAGCACACGGCGGATGTTTCGGACGATATAAGCGGGTCCATTTTCTGCGCGACGAGCTTCTGGTTGATGGCGTCGAGGTCGGCGCGGAGTTTGTTCATTGCCTTGGTGCGGTCGGTCTCGATGGCGGCGAGGTCGTAGCCCTCGCGCTTGAGGTCGGCGATGCGTTTTTCGATTTCGTGGCGGCGGTCTCGCCGCATTCAATGCCCGCCTCTGCGTCTATGACACCGACGATCAGGAGTCGCAGGTGAATCTGACGTGGATTATCTGACGGGGCTACCATCACCGGTGCGACTCTGTCTCCCCGTGACCGAGCACCGCTCGCGAGTGGCCATGCTGCCGGCTAATGAGGCAGCGCAGGGGATTGGGCTTAGGCCAGTGATGCCAACAATGCTTGAATAGAAAAAACCGCCCCACAAATCACCTCGTCAGAGGCACCGTAATATATCGTGAGCTTGTCGCCCTCGACGACATGGCCATTGGTGAAGACGACGTTGCCCAAGAAGCCGGTGAGCTCGTAGGAGGCGGAGGGCGGATAGGGGCGGCGCCGGCGCCAAGCTTGAGGCCGTCCCAAGCGCCCGGGCGCGGGCGGGCGACGCAGTGATGATCGCCCCAGTGAAGCAGATCCGGCGAACGTGAAATCCAGATGTAGGGGCCGCCGAGACTATGATGCGTGGGGCGGTGCAACGCGTAAAAATTGCCGTCGATTTTCCCGGGAAAGAGCGCGAAGTCTTTGTTCGGAGGCGGGAGAATCACACCATGGCGTTCGAAGGTTTTCCAATCGTGAGTGCTGATATAGCCGATACCGAAACCGGCGTCGGAAACTGCGGTGAAATGAAGATGGTAGGTGTCGCCGATCTGGGTGACGCGACAGTCCTCGATGCCGAAGGATTCCCATGGGCCTTCGCCGGTGAGCGTGGGTTTTGCATCCACCGTGAAGGAGACTCCGTCGTCGCTCCAAGCAAGGCGCAGGTGTGAAAGTGTGGTGAGGTAACTGCGACCGGCATGGGCAAAAATCCGGGCAGCCTCAATCCAGGTGCACTCGGCTTCGGGAAAACGCACGAGGTCGATGCCTCCTTCCTTGTCCGGAGCGAGCACGGGGGTAGATATCCATCCGGGCTCTTGCACCGGCCGTTCCGCGATGCGCAGGAGAAGGCCGGTGCGGCCTTGATAGCGGAATGCTCCGGGATTGAGGACGCAGGCGACCTCCATCCCGGTGCGGCTGGGCGGGATGTCGGAGGGGCGCAGAAGCGGATTGGCGGAAAAGCGCCGGGCCAGGTCGGACATGACAAGTAGCCGCTAAAATCCGGGACACCAGCGGGCAGGCAGCTCCGTCCGGTTGACGGAGGCGACATGTCCGTCGAAGTAAGCGATACTGGTGCTCTCCCCGCCGTGGTATTCGAATCGTTCAGGAAAGGCGTCCCAGAGGTAAACGCCGGTGGTGCCTTTCTCCAGGAGGAAGGTGCGATCGACCACTCCGAGCATCGGGGCTCGTGTGGGCTCCAGGGTCCCGGCGGAGACCTGGCCATCGAGGCTCTTGGTTCTGATATCGTTGTTGAAAAGCGTGCCGTTCCACACGTGGGGATTGGGCCAATAGGAAGTTGTTCGATAATGCCCCGGGTAGGCGGTGAGTTTAAACAGGGTCGTGAACTCGGCGCCGAGCGCCGCCGGGCTGATCTCGACGGAGGCATGGGCGTTTTTGGCGGAGGCGCCGAGATGCAGGGAGTGGCCCAGGTCGATGTAGCCGACGTTGTAGTTGGGGCGTGGGTTCGCACCACTCCAGGTGTTGTTCGGAAGCCGGTTTTTATTTTCCGACATATATGCGAGGTAGGCCAGGCCCACCTGGCGCAGATTGGACGTGCACTGGCTCTTGCGCGCATTTTGACGGATGGCGCCGATGGTCGGAATAAGGATGGCCGCGAGAATTCCGACAATGGCGATGACCGTGAGGAGTTCGACCAACGTGAAGGCGTGGACGCGGGTTGAAAGGCCGTGATGATCATGCCGTGTGGGACGCGTCGAAAATGAAGTGGGCGGGGTGTTCATGGACTGGCGGGGTTGGGGCTGAACGAAGGAGGCCTGCGCACGCGGTCACCGGCAACGGATACAGAAACGATACATATACTGTGCGCTTCCAGCAGGAGGATTGCATGATACGACCGCCTCATGCTCCTGCTTCGTCTTGTAAACCATCCGGCCTCATTTTTGGTGCCGGTGCTGTTTTTGACCTCTGCCGCTTTCCCTGGCGTGGCGCGCGCGTCCGCTTTGAAGGCGGGCGATGTGGTTGCGATCGGCGGCGACTCGATCACCCAGCAACGCATCTACTCGGTATTCGTGGAAAGCTATCTGCTGGCGTGCCAGCCGGCGGCCGATTTGCAGGCGCTGCAGCTGGGCTGGGGTGGTGAAAAGGCCGGAGGGTTTAATGGTCGGATCGAGACTGACGTGCTGCCTTTCGCCCCCTCGGTCGTGACCACGTGTTACGGCATGAACGACGGCCGTTACGAAGCGGTCACTGACGCCGTGATCGCGGAGTATCGTTCAGCCACCCAGGCGACGGTGAGAAAACTGAAGCGCGCCGGCGTGCGTTTGATTGTGGTTGGTTCGCCCGGTGCGGTGGATCCGGGCGGGTTTAAGCGGCCGAAGATCGACGCGGCGACCTATAATCAAACGCTGTCGGCGCTTGCCGGCGCAGCGCGCGAAGTTGCCGCCGCGGAGGAGGTGGGCTTCGCCGATGTGCACGCGGAGATGATGGCTGCGATGACGAAGGCCCACGCTAAATTCGGACCGAGCTACATACTCGCGCGGGACGGCGTGCATCCGCAGGCAAACGGGCACCTGCCCATGGCGGCGGCGTTTCTCAAGGCGCTGGGGTGCGACGGTGAAATCGGCCGGATCACGTGTGATTTCACCGGCGGCCAGGTCGAGGCCGACACCGGGCAGCAGGTGATCAATACGAAGCGCGGTCGTATCGAGATCGAGTCGAGACGTTATCCGTTTTGTTTTGTCGGCGCGGCGGGCGATCCGGCGACGGTGGCGATGCTGGACTGCCTGCCGTTCAACGCGCAGTTGAATCGTTACCTGCTCGTGGTGAAAAATGCGCCTTCCCGGACGCGGGTGACCTGGGGCGGGGCCAGCCGGATCTACAGCGCGGCAGAACTGGCGGCGGGTGTGAATCTGGCGGCGGATTTCCTGAAAAACCCCTTTTGCGAGCGCTTCGCGGAGGTGCTTGCGGCGGTGCAGGTGCAGCAGGATTTCGAGGTGCCGGGCATCAAGGGGATCTTGCATTCGATGCCGGAGTGGCGGAAGGCCCTGCCTGAAAAACCCGAGCTGATCACGGCGCTGCAGGATGCGGTGATGGAGAAGGATGCGGCGTTGCGCGCCGCCGCCCGCGCGGCGGTGACGCCGCTGCGGCATGAACTGATTCTCGAGGCGGCGCGATGAAGGAGTGGGGGGCAGTGGGCTGGTTTTTACTGGCCGGTGCCGCGCGGGCGGCCTTGCCTTGGTCGGAGCCGGGGGCGCCGGCCTTGATGGATGACGCGCCGGTGATGCGGATCACCGCAGAGACGCTGGGGAAAACACTTCCCCGGAACGGAGGGCGGCTGGTGCGCAGGGAGTCGTTTACCATTCTGGCGATTGGCGATTCGGTGACCGCAACCGGCCCGTATCCGGAAATCCTTACGCAATTGCTGGAGCGGGCGACGGGCAATAAAAGCATCACGGTCGTGCGGGCGGCATATCCCGGGAAGGGCACGGACGCAGCGGTCCGGCGTTGGTGGCGCGATATTGAACCGGTCGATCCGCAGCTGGCATTGATTATGTTTGGGTTGAACGACCAGGCGGCGGGGGTGCCGGTGGCGGCCTATCAAGAACAGATGCGCTGGCTGGTGGACCGGTTGCGAAGCGAGGATGATGCGGACGTGGTGCTGTTGGAGCCGACGCCGCATATCGGTATCACGCCGCTGGTGGACGCGAAGGCGCCGCCTCCGCCGGAGGCGTCTGTTTTTCGCACGGTGGGTTTTGGCGCGGCGTTGCGTGAGACGGGTGCGGAGCTCGGCGTGCCGGTGGCGCCGACCTTCGATGCTTTATGGGGTAACGGGGGAGTGAATTTGCAGGAGGCGGCGCGGCGGATGTGGCCGTTGTTTCCCCGGAGTTACAAGGAGCCGTTTACGACGCTGGTGGAGACCGGAGGGCGTGGAGACACGATCCATCCGAATGCACGCGGGCACCTGGCGTTGGCGCGGGCGGTGTTTACAACGCTCGCCGGACGGCCCCGGGTGCCTCCCCTGCATTTGTCGGGAGAGACGCGCATGGAGAACGACGGCTGGTCGGGCAGGCTTACGGTGAAGAACCTCACGGAGGAATCCCGGTCGGGGCGACTGGCCCTGTATCCCTTTGCGGGGGAGGATCTGCATGAAAACCACGATTATTTGTTGAAGGCCGGTGAATCGATCGACCTCGAGTTCACCTGGCCCGCGAACCGGGTGGAGTCGTGTTTGCAGGTGGTGGATTATCATGACGGAGGGAGCCGGGTGGAGGCGGTCCGGCTGACATCGGGCGAGGGGTGGGAGCGTGAGCACCTCGTGGTTGCAGACGGGCTCGTGGTGCTGCGGAAAAAGGCGGGCGGGTTGGTGAAGGTGGAATTACCCAAGGCTGCGGCGGTCGGACGGATTCCGCTGACCGGGGGTGGCGAGCTGGCGTTTGTTCGCCACGCGCGGGCGACGGAGGGTGAGGCAGTGCTGGATGGTGTGCTCAACGACTGGGGGGACGCAGAGTGGGTGCCGGTCGGCGAGGAAGTCCAGGCGCGGTCGGTGCGAGGTGTCATCCGTGATCTGCGAGCGACTTCGGGGGAGTGTTATTTGCGATGGAGTTTTCGGGCGGGGCGCGAGGGCGTTTATTTTGCCTTTCGTGGCAGTGGCGATTTGTCGAATGACCGGTTTACGGTCCTGCTCGATCCGCGCGGTCCGGAGGAATTGGGTTCGGCCGGGCCTTATTATTGGGTGGACGGAGCGATGAAGCCGGGCGGTGCGATTGCGTTGAAGGCCGGGGATTCGTCACGGACCAGCGAAGGGCTGTATGCAGCGTGGCGGGACGCAGGCAGGGAGATAACCGAGGCGGAGTTGTTTGTGCCTTACGAAGTGATGCACACGATGGCCTGGCCGGCATCGGGGGACTTGGGGCTTTCGATCGTGTGGATGCACCGTCATCCCGGGGGGCAGACAACCCGGTTGGTCTGGTCGGAGGATGGCTATGCGTGGACACCACGCTGGTTCGGCGTGGTGCGCCGCGGTGGTGGCGAGCTGCCGTGGAGAGTGCGCATCAAGTGACGCGCGAGGCCGCATCGCGCCTGGCGCGAAGGGCCCAGCGGGTCGGGGAGAGTTCCTCATCGGGTGTCAGCGGCATCGCGACACGACCGAGGAGCGAACCGAAAAAGAGATCAAGCCAGCTGCTATGCGGCACGGAGACATCGAGCGGGCCATGGTCGGTGTCGCCGACGACCAGACGGGTGAAGGCTCCGCCGGCGCGTGATTCGACGATGCCGAGGGTGCCAAGAACCTTAAGGCATTCATCACCCCAGACGCCGGTACCGCGGGGATTGAGGTAGTTGGCCGCAAGGGAGGCGACGCCGCCATTTTTCAAGGTGAGGAGAAGCGATGCGGCGATGCGCAGGCCGCCGCCGGGCACGGGATTGCCGAGTGTGGTTTCGACCGCGCGGATGGAGGCGATGGGAGTGCCGGCGACGTGTTCGACGAAGCGGAGGGCGTGAATGGCGTTCTGGGCGATGAGGCCTCCGTCGAGTGCCTCGTCCTGGGGGCGCCCGTCGAAGCAGGGGTAGGATTTTTCCGAGATGATCTGAACGACTTCGCCGATGCGACCGGCGAGAATGATTTCACGCATCGCGAGGTAGGGCTGGGCGAAGGCGGTGCCGGCCATCTCGCGGAAGACGCGGCCGGTGTCGTGCGCGGCGGCGAGGAGAGCGTCCAGATCGGACTCGACGAGGGCGCTGGGTTTTTCGGCGAGGACGTGTTTTCCTGCGCGGAGGGCGCGGAGGGCGTCACCGGCCTGGTCGGCGCGACGGGCGGAACAGAGGACGACGAGGTCGACGTTCGGGTCGGCGAGGAGCGCGTCGAACGTGGCGTGGTGCCGGATGGAGGCGTCGGCGCGGAGCGCGGGCGGGAGTTTGTCCGCGGGAAAATCGGAGAGCGCGACGAGCTTCGCGAGCGGGTGCGCAACGAGGGCGTTGTGGATCTGGTGGCCGTTGGTGCCGTGGAGGCCGACGCGGAGCATGGCGGTGTTTTTAAGTGGAAACGGATTCGGTGGCGCTGCTTTTTTCGGCACGGGTCATGGCTTGGATAATGGCGATGCCTTGCATGATTTCGTCGATGGGCATGGAGGCGACATCACGGACGTGGATGGCGCGGTGAAGCTCTTCCCACTGGTAGGCGCCGGAGCTGCCGGGGCAGGACCAGTCCTCGGTGACGACCTGTTGATCTCGTTGGGAGATGAGACGGAGACGCGAGGTCGCACTGGCCTTGCCGTAGGGAGCGGGGTCGAGGTTGAGCTGGATCGTGCCGCGTTCGTAGTGGAGCAGGAGGGCGTTGGCGTAGTGCTGGCCGTTGTCGACGCAGAAGGAGGCGAAGATGCTGCCGAGGGCGCCGTTGGCGAAGGTCAGGCCGAGCTGGGCATTGTCGGGGGTGGGGCGCCTGGTGAAAAGACGGGTGTGTTGGACCTGCACGGAGGCGACAGGGCCGAAGAGCCGGACGAGGTCCTGAATCAGATAGATGCCGAGGCGGAAAATGGGTGCGACGGGACAGCGGACCGGATCGTCATACCAGGAGCCGTCGGCTTGTTCGCGATAGGCAGCGGTGATTTCGCCGCGGGCAAAGACGGGGCGGCCGAGATCGTGGACGGAGACCCATTCACGGATTTTTTCGAAAGCGGGAGTGAGGGCGGGCGCGGGGGCATTCAGGTGGATGACGCGACCGAGGAAGCGGGCCTCGTCGAGGACCGCACGGGCCGCGTCGGGTTTCACCTCGAAGGGTTTGGTGGTCATCACATCTTTTCCGGCGCGGATGATCTGACGGAGCAGTCCGGCGCGGCCGGCGGGGCCGGTGAAGAGACCGACAACGGGGATGTCGGGATCGGCGAGCAAGGCTTCGAGCGACGTATGGCCGGTGACACCATACCGGGAGGAAAACTCGGCGACCTTTGCGGCATCGAGGTCGCAGACGGCGGCGAGCTTGAAGAAACGGGCGGCAGGCTCGCGCTGGAGATATTCCAGCACACAGCGGCCGAAGTTGAGCCCGACGATGCCAATAGGGAGTGGTGAGGAAGGGGAGGTCACGGTTGCGCGGGTTCAGTCATATCAGAAGGCTCGTCGGAGGTGCCAGACCGTGCTTTCAAAATCGCGTTCGAGCTTCACGGGCAGGCCGACATGGTGAAGGAAGTCGCCGCGCCATTCGCCGGAGGGGCCATGACAGCTGCGATAGAGGGCCGCCGGGTCCAAACCGCGCAAGCGCAGGCGCCCATCAAACCAGTTGGGTGACGCAAGGATGGTCACATGTGTCACCAGCGCTTCGGTGGCATCGGGTAAAACGAGCATCCAGGCGGCGGCGTCCTCGGTGAACGGATTGGCGAGCCGATGCAGATCACCGTGGCGAAGCAGGTGCCGGGTGGTTTTGGCCAGACGGGTCAGGGCGATGGCCTCGGCGTGATCGGCTTCGTCGAGGCTCGTGAGATCGAGTTCGAAGCCGAAGACTCCGGCGAGGGCGACGTGACCGCGGGTGCGCATCGAAGGGCTGCGGTGCATCTGGTGGTTGGGCACGGCGGAAACGTGGGCGCCCATGGTGCACGGCGGATAAATCAATGACGTGCCGTGCTGGATGCGGAGGCGGGCGATGGCATCGGAGTTGTCGCTGCACCAGATTTGCGGCGTGTAGAATAACATGCCCGGGTCGTAACGGCCTCCTCCTCCTGAGCAGCCTTCGATCAGGAGATCCGGAAATCGCTGGAGGATTCGTTCGAGAAGGGCGTAGACGCCGAGCAGGTGGCGATGGGCGGTTTCGCCCTGGCGTTCCGCGGGAAGGACAGCCGACGCGACTTCGGTGAGATGGCGGTTCATGTCCCACT
Organism: Rariglobus sp.; assembly: GCA_029266495.1. Lineage (GTDB taxonomy): Bacteria > Verrucomicrobiota > Verrucomicrobiia > Opitutales > Opitutaceae > Rariglobus. The sequence continues at coordinate 16,881 of JAQSWS010000059.1, forward strand.
TGAGGTAGCGGATCGGGGCGGAGGAAAGCACGGCTTCCATCTGGCGGTAGACAGTGTCGACGACTTCGGCCCGGGAGAAATCGAGCACCAGTTGAAAGCGGCTTTCAGTGCGCGGCCGGCCCGGCAGGTGAAGACACCAATCCGGATGTTCAGTGTGGAGACGGCTGCGAACGGAGACCATTTCAGGTTCAAACCATAGCCCGAACATGAGTCCCTGTTCGCCGATGCGGCGGGCGAGGCCGTCGAGGCCGGAGGGTAGCTTAGAAAGATTTACGATCCAGTCTCCCAAGGAGGTTTCAGGTCCGTTGCGCTCGCCGAACCACCCATCGTCGAGAACGAAAAGCTCGCAGCCCAGGCCGGCGGCCGCGGTGGCGATGGCAACGAGTTTGTCCTCGGTGAACTTAAAATAAGTTCCCTCCCAGTTGTTGATCAGAACAGGGCGCTCGCGGTCACGCCAGAGGCCGCGGACGAGGCGTTCTCGATAGAGGCGATGGTAGGTGCCTGACAGTCCGCCCAAGCCGGAACGGGAATGGACGAGGATGGCTTCGGGGGTCTGAAAGGCTTCGCCGGTTTCCAGGCGCCAGGCGAAGCCTTCGGGGTGAAGGCCGGTGAGCGCGCGCGAACGATGGTATTGGTCAACATCCACTCCTCCCAGATGGTTTCCACTATATACCAAGCTGAAGCCATAGGCCTCGCCGTGTTCCTCACCGGTTCCCGGAGTGACGAGCGCAAAGAACGGGTGGTGTTGATGTCCACTGGCTCCTCGTCGGCTGCCGACCCATTGCTCGCCTGAGTGAAGGGGCTGGCGTTCGAGCCAGCGTTCACGGGCCCAGGAGCCGGGCAGATGAATCATCTCGAACGGCCGGGCGGCGAAGTCGATGGCAGCACTCAGGGCACGGCGCAAGGTGAGGGGGCGGGGACCGGTGTTGGTGATGCGCGCGGAACGGGCGATCGCATTGCGCCCGGCGAAAACGGTGTAGCTGAGCGTGACGATCAGGCCGCTGGGTTCGTCACGCAGGTCAACTTCCAGGGTTTCGGCCTCGTCATCGGATTCCACGTAGGTGGCAGGCAGGCCGGATAACGAGGGTTTCCCGCGGAAAAGGCGGTGGCCTGCATAGGCCAGACGGAGACCACGGGTGCCGTCGGCATGCTCGGCGTCGATGGCGGGAGATCCGAAATCGCCGGTGTTGGCAGTTGGATATTCCGTCGGCAGGATATCGAGTGGAACGGGCTCTCCGTTTTCATGGCGCACGACCGTGCTGAAGGCGCGTCGGGGAATGTTGAGCAGAGATGCCATGCCTTGGTCCGGTGCAACCGGGGCGCCCCAGTGCAGATGACAGAGCGTGCCTTGCGGATGCACGCCCATGACATAGCTCGATCCCGGACTTTGTAGAAAAAAGAGCGGGGGTTCTCCAATGACGTGGATGAGGGAATCGTTGGCGGGCATCAGCCGGGAATCCAAAAAGAGGTTTGGGCGCGCGTGGTGGCGGGCTGGCCTTCGACCTCGAGGACGAAGGTGGTGCAGATCGGGTCGGGAAGCGACGCGGGCAAATCGTGAAGAGTGACGAGGTCGCCTTGCTGGTCGAAACGCACGGGGGCGCTGCCATCGAGGCGGAATGCGCGGAGCACGCGGTTGGCGATATCGGAGACGCGGAGGCGGGGGCCGGTGCCGTTGATGACGTGGAGGTAGATGCGGTCGCCCTTGGTGGTGATGCGTCCCCAGTTGTTCCAGGTGAAGGGCGAGCGCCCGGAGTTTTCCAGGAACTCGCGGTTGCGGCGCAACCAGTCGCCGGACTCGCGGAGGATGCGGACGGATTCCTCGGGGATGGTGCCGTCGGGCTTGGGACCGACGTTGAGGAGTAGGTTGCCGGCGGAGCAGGAGGTCTCGAGGAGCATGCGGACGACCTGGCGCGGGGTTTTCCAGTTGGTGTCGCCGGCGTGGTAGCCCCAGTTTTCGTTGAGGGTCATGCAGGCTTCCCAGTCGTGGCCGGGAGCGGCGGGCTTGATCGCCTGCTCGCAGCTGTGAAAATCGTGCGGGTCGCCGTTGCGGTCGTTGATGAGGATGTGCGGCTGGAGCTGCTTGATGCGGGTGTTGATGACGGTGCCGTCGGTGGGCGAGGGGATGCAGCCGTCATACCAGAGGAGGTCGATCTTGCCGTAGCGGGTCATGAGCTCCTCGAGTTGCGCGTGGTAGAATTTCACGAAGCGCTGGCGGGCGGCCTCGTCGGGCCAGCGGTCGGGCCAGTCACGGCGGTGCGCGCCCGGGTAGTCGGGGTGGAACCAGTCGGCGACGGAGTAGTAGAGGCCGACCTTGAGACCGGCGGCGCGGAAGGCGGCGACGTAGTCGCGGACGAGGTCGCGTTTCGGACCGAGGGCGGTGGCCTTGAAATCGGTGGTATCGGTGTCCCAGAGGCAGAAACCGTCGTGGTGGCGCGTGGTGAGAACGGCGTAGCCCATGCCGGCGTCCTTGGCGAGGCGGGCCCATTCGCGCGGGTCGTAGCGCCCGGCGGTGAAGGGGACGACACAGTCGCGGATGTAGTCCTCTTTGGAATGCAACTCGCGGTTGGCGACCCATTCGCCGCGGCCGGCGACGGAGTAGGCGCCCCAGTGAATGAACAGGCCGTAGCGGGCTTGATTGAACCAGGTCATGAAGAGGTGATGGCGGGGATGGGGGTGAAAGAGGGGCCGGATGACGTTGCGGCTTCGGCGAGCTTCCGTCGGCGCCAGTTGAAATACACTTTTACGAAGAGGGCGGCGGCGACGAGCTGGCAGGTGGCGGACCAGAGGTAGGCGTAGGTGTAGTTGTTCACCCAGTCGAAGAACATCCCGACGAAGGGCGTGAGGACAAAGGTGATGATCGAGTGGACGATGTTGTTGGCGGAGGAGAACTGGCCGATTTTTTCGCGGGGGAATACCTCGACCATGACGACGCCGACGCAGATGCCGTAGACGAACTGGGAGAGGGTGATGAGGCCCATGCAGACGAGCAGGCTGGTGGCGTCGCGGAGGAAAAAGAACGAGACGACGTTGGACGCGGCCCACATCAGAAGCCCGACCGCGACGAGCCGCACGGGCTGGAAGCGGTCGAGCAGGGCGCCGAGCGGGTAGCCCAGGAGCACGATGCCGAGGGTGGGCCAAGCCTGCATCTTGCCGATGGTGTCGAGATCCAGGGCGATGGTCTCGCTCCAGTGGAAGAGGCGGTAGAGGTTGGGCAGATTGCCGAGCTGATAGGCGATGAAGGCGCCGAAAATCCACCAGTAGTAGCCGTGGCTGAAGCAGTCGGTGACGTAGCTTTTAAAGGGGGCGAAGAACGTTTTTTTTGGGCGCGGTTCGGGCGGCGGGTAGTCGCCCTCCTTCACCACGAAAAGGCTGACCATGTAGGCGGCGAGGCAGAGGCCGGCGAGGAGGCCGTAGACCCACTTCATGTGGTTCTGGGCGTGGCCGAAGATCCAGTAGTTCCAGACAAAGGTCTGGATGGTCGTGACGATTTTCACCGTGGCGTTGAAGCGGCCGAGCACGGATTTGGGCACGACGTCCCAGTAGAAATACTGGAAGACGCCCATGAGGACTGCGTTGAAAATGCCGAAGACGATGCCGCAGGCGGCGATGGCGACGACGGCGCCGTTGATCGAGCCGGGAGGGAAAAGTTCGGCGAACCAGGCGTGTCCCATGAGCCAGTTCCAGGCCTCCGGAGCCCAGGGGATGAGTCCGAGAAAAAGGGCGGCGGGGGGCGCGGCGATGAGGAGGAAAGGGCGGCGGCGGCCCCAGGAGGTGCGGGTGCGGTCGGACCAGGTGCTGACGACGGGATTTATCCAGATCGTGAATACGGTGGCGACGGTGCCGGTGAGGGCGATCTGGGTGTTGGTCGCGCCGTGGCTGCGCATGAGCAGGCCGGTGAGCGCGGGTTTCACCGCTTCCAGCAGCATGAGGAAAAAGTCGTTCCACATGAGCCAGAAGAAGAGCGTGATCAGGCCGGCCTTGGTGTAGCGGAGGGTGCCGATGGTCCAGAAGCGCCGGCCGGTGGCGGGGTCGGTGATGACGTCGGGGGCTTGCGGCGCGGAGAGCGGCGGGGAGGAGGAGAGAGACATGGGGCGGGCCGCGGTCGGGCGGGCGGGCAAAGCCGCCGCGGGGGTTCAGGAAGCCAGCGAACACGGCGGCGGAGCAAAGCATACACTTGTTATACAAAAAGCCCCGCCGGGGGAGGCGGCGGGGGCGGGCGAACCGGCTCCGCCGTTCCGCTACGACGATACAAAAAAAAGAAAGTCCCGCGCCGGGAGACGCGGGGCTGGGCGAGGTCAGCACGAAACGGCTTTGCCGTTCCGCTACGGTTACGGGGGAGGGCGCTTTGTTTTCTCTACTGCTTCTCGAACTTGATGGCGTCGGCGACGACGTAGCCGCTGGTGCCGGTGGTGGAGACGAGAACGTTGCCCGCGGTGCCGGCGTTGAAGGCATAGGAGCCGAGCAGAACCCATTCGCCGCCGTTCACCTTTTGGTTCACCTGGGTGGAGGCGGTGCCGCCGGCGTGGGTGATGGTGACGGGGACGTTGTTGGCGCGGCTGGTGGAGGCGGTCCAGCGGAGGTAGACCTCGTAGGTGCCGGCGGTGGCGAGGGTGGGCGAGAAGCGGACGCTCTTCGTGCCTTTGCCGGCGTCGCCGTCATGGAGGTAATTGGTGCCGTGGTAGCCGGGATCGGCGGCGGAGCTGGTCCAGGCGCCGGTGATGGTGACGCCGGTGGCGGCGGAGTTGTCCACGATGAGGGCGGTGGCGGGCGGGGCGACGTAGACGGTGTTGAGCGCGGCCTGGCTGGCGCCGGAGAGGGTGAGGTTCTGCCAGGCGGTGCCGACGTTGGAGAGTTCCGGTTTGAAAATCGCGGTCTGGTAGGCGCCGGAACCGAGGGTGAAGCCGAAGTCGAGATCGCGGGCGGCGTTGCGGTCGAAGAGCACGCCCTTGGCGCCCTCGGTGCCGCCGACCACGCCGGCGCCGAGACCGATGGAGAAGTAGCCTTCGCCGTTGAGGCCGTGGCCGTTGTTGTTGGTCAGGCTGGGCCGGATGGAATCGATGGAGTTGCCGCGGAAGGCGACGTCCCAGAAGCCGTTGCCGAGACGGGTCTCGCCGGCGATAGCGGCGACGGCGTGGGCGATGATCTGCGAGGGGTAGACGTGATCCGTATTCAACATTTCGTTACCCTGGACGAGGACGTTGCGGAAGAGGCTGAAACGGCCGTGGCCGTCGTTGAGGCGCTGATCGGAGCGGATATAGATGTCGCCGGAGTTGATGAAGGTGTTGTCGATGACGGCGACGTCGGCGTTGGAGGAGCTGTAGAACCAGACGGTGCGCGGGCAGTTTTGGAAGAGGTTGCCGGCGATCAGCCATTGCGAGCCGAGCCAGGTGACGGCGTAGGTCGAGGCGGTGGTGGGGGTGATGCTCCAGGCGGCGTCGAGCGTGGCGGTGGTGGCGGTGTTGCTGACGATTTTGCGCACCTGGCCTTCGCCCGGGCCGTCGAGGATGAAGACGTGGGCGCCGGCGGCGGGAAGCTCGTTGGCGGCCCAGGCACGGGCGGAGTCGGTGAAGGTGGTCGCGGTCGCGCCGGTGACGTGCCCGCCGCCGAGTTTGGGCGGGGCCTGGTCGAGGATGGTCTCACCGTCGTTGGCCTGCGGGATGGGGCCGGAGCCGATTTTTTCAAAGATGTTGTCGATGAAGGCGACCTGGCTGCTGCGGTCGAGGGCCCAGCCTCCGTATTCGTAGGGCGCGCTGTCGTCGGTCGCGACGGTGCGGGCGAAGGTGTTGTCGTCGATCTGAAGATTGCGGCCGGCCCCGGCCCAGAGGCGTCCATCGGACCACTGAACGTAGCAGTTTTTCATCAGGAGGTTTTCGGTGCCGGCGGAGACGAAGACGTATTTGCCGGTGGTGGCGCGGGCGATGATCTCGGAGTCCTTGACGAGGGTGCCGACTTTCACGCCGCCGACGTCGAGGCCGGCGCCGCCGGTGGTATCGATGCGGGCGCGGACGAAGACGACGGGGCCGCCGTCGGGGCTGCCGCTGTTGAAGCGGATCTGGCCGCCGGTGAGGGCGAGGTCGATGAAGCCCATGTGGTAGACGGTGCCGAGGGTGGAGTGGACGGTCTTGGGGTTGATGGTGCCGACGAGGGTGGAGGCGTTCATGCCGGCGCCCTTGAGCACGACCTTCTTTCCGGGACGAAGCACGGTGGCGCCGAGATTATAGGTGCCGGCGGGGAAGTAGACCTGGCCGCCGCCGGCGGCGGAGGCGGCGTCGCAGGCGGCCTGGATGGCGGCGGAGTCGTCGGCCACTCCATCGCCGACGGCGTGAAGGGCGAGGCGGGTGTCGGTCTTGACGTTGTAGACGTTGCTCGTGGCGAAGGCGTATTCGCCGGCCCAGGGCACGCCGAGGTTGAGGGGGTCGGCGGGCGTGGCGACGCAGGCGAGGACGGGACCGGTGGTTTCGCCGTAGGTGCCGCCGTGGCCGTTGTTCACGATGAGCCGGTAGGTCTGGCCGGCGGCGAGGGATGCGGGCGCGGTGAGCGTGAGGAAGTTGGCGCGGTCGAGATTGGTGACGGTGGCGGCGGTCCGCGCGAGGGTGGCGGTGTTTTCGAACCAGACCTGCGGAGTGGCGCCGGGGAGATCGAGGCTCCAGCCGTAGAGGCGGAAGGCGCGGCCGGGGTTTATCTTCGAGCCCGCGAGATCGAGCGTCTGCCAGGCTTCGGCGCGGTTCACCCAGACGTGGGCGCTGGTGAAGGCACCGCATTTGACGAAGACGGCGTAGAGACCCTTCGGCAAGGTGGCGGGGACGCGGGCGTGGAGGAGATTTTCGGAAGCGGAGACGACCGTGGCGGCCTGAGTCTCGGCGTTCGGGGTGTCGGTGCTTCCGGTGATCTGATCGAACCAGACCTGGGGCTGGTTGGCGCCTTGGACGAAATAGGCGCCGTGCAAGGTGAGAGTGTCGCCCGGGAGGGCGGCCTTGGTGTGGGTGAAGATGAGCGGGGTCTGGGCTTGGGTGGCGGCGCCAAGGGCGAGGGAGCCAAGGATCAGGAGGGCGTGGCGGGCGGACGCGAGGACGCGCCGGCGCGAGCGGGAGCTCGGATTCATATCGGGGTGGGGTTGGGGTTGAACCGGCCGCCCGGGGTGGGGGTGAGCGACAGCGGAAGCGGGCAGGATGACCGCCCCGGGCCGAGGCGGAAGCCGGCTTTCGCTGTATGGATTCTGTCGGCGTATCTGTGTGGTGAATACGAGGGAGGGCGGGGACGTCAGGGCGCGGTGACGCGGACTCGCAGGAAACGGGCGGGAGCGGGCGTGATTGCGTCGGTGTAAGTGGCGCGTTCCCAGGCGGAGTCGATGGAGGCGATGGCGGGCTCGGTGGTGAGCGGACTCCAGGGGCCGGTGAGCGTGCTGTTCGCCTCCGGTGTGTAGAGCACACCGGGATTGGCGGAGGTTTTGAGGCGGACGAGGGTGAGCGTAAGACGTCCGTCCGGGAGGCGTTGAATCAAGGGAAGGCCGCTGGTGCCGCCGGGGGAGAGGATCCGCGCGGCCGGGCGGGAAAGATCTCCCTGTTCGGGTGCAAGGTTGAAGGCGAATTTGAGGAGGTTGGTCACGCCGTCGCCGGCGGGATTGCGGAGGTCCTCGGCGCCATCGGTGGCGAGGCCGTGGCGGGCTCGCCAGCTTTGCAAGGCGGTGGGCGGGGGAGGACCGTCGGTGGCGATGGTCATGACGCCGAGGTATCCGTAGGCGGCGCCGGCGTCCTTCGTGACAGCGAGGACAAGTTCGCCGGCGGAGTTCGGCGCGAGGTCTTCGAGGGTAGCGAGCTGGGAGACGTTGTCGGAGGCGTTGAGCGAGGCGGTGAGGCCGTTGATGGAGTAGCGGGTGATGCGGTTGCCGGCGGTGGAGCGCGAGGCGAAGAAGGTGAAGTCGTAGGTCTGGCCGGGGTTGAGCCCGCTGATGCGCAGCTGTGCGGCGTGATAGGCGGCGGAGATATAGAGCGAGTCGATCAACGCGGTGCCCGGGTAAAGCGACGAAGCGGTGAGGCCGTTGGTGTTGGGGCTGTCGAAGCGCTGCGTGATCTCGACGCGGACGCCGACGGGCGTGCCGGCGGAGCTGACGGCATTGTCGACGACGCTGCCGGAGGCGCCGGGGAGCGGGTTTGTGAGGTTGTTCCAGCCGAGGTCGGTCGTCGGAAAGCCGGCGGCACCGGAACCGAGGTCGAAGCGGCAGAGGAAAGGGGCGGAGTGGGGAACGGTGACGGTGAGGCTCGCTCGCGCGCCGTGGTATTTATCGTCGGTGACCTGACAGGTGATGATGTGTTTGCCGGTGGCGAGGTTCGCGACGTCGAGAGTGGCGCCGGTGCCGAGTTCGCCGGCGAGGTGGCTGGACCAGCGGATGTTTTGGTTGGAGAGCGAGAGGCCGGCTTTGTCGCGGGCGGTGGCGGCGAGGCGGAGCGAGGTCCCGGGGGAGAGAATCGTGCCGGGGACGGGAGAGGTGATGGCGAGATCGGGCTTTTGGTGGCCGAGCAGCCAGTTCCACGTCTTGGCGTTCGTGTAGGTGCGTTGCCAGCTGTTGTGGAGATCGCCGGCGAAGACGGTGAGCTGGGGCTGCGCATCGGCGGCGGGATCGAGACCGACGCCCCAGACCCAGGCGCCGGCGGGGGTGAAGCGGCCGGTGTAGTTGGTGGTGGTGTTGGCAACGCCGGGAAAGTTTGCCATGCAGGTCGGCAAAGTGAGGCCGGAGCGGGCGGCGGCGACCAGATCCACGGCGGTGTCGGGATGGTTGCTCCAGTCGCCCCGGGCGGTGAGTATCCAGAACGGGACTACCTTGGAAATCCGGGTGGCGGCGGAGGCGGATACGGTGCCGCGGTAGGCGCAGACGAGAAAGGCGGCGGCCTCGTCGGCGTTGGCGTCCTTGTTCATGAAGTCGGTGACGCCCTCGCTGCCGGAGCTGAGGCCGGTGAGGTAGATGCGGCGCGGATCGATGCGGTAGCGCGTCCTGGCGTGGTCGATGAAGGCGCGGATCGGGCCGGCCGCCCACCAGGTGGTGTATTGCGGGCAGAGCACGATCGCGCCCTGCTGGTCGAGAAGCGCGCGGATGGGGTCGGCGGGGTTGTTGAGGTTGCGGGCGACCTCATTGACGAGGACCTTGTTGAGCGCGGTGCCGGCGGTGCCGTCGCCGATTTCGCCCAGGCCGTGGAAATAAAAGACGACGGGAAAGGACTGGCCGGGATTGGCCGCGTAGGCTGAAGGGAGGAACTCCCAGTAGCCGCGCGGCGAGCCGTTGGTGCCGATCGGAACGGCGGTCCAGGTCGGAGCGGCCTTGAGCGCGGCGGCGCTGAGAAGCAAGAGGGCAAGGCGGAAGAGCAGGGGCAGACGGGGTGGCTGCATCCAGCGAGTTTATGCCGTCCTGCGGGCCGGCGAAAGCGAGGCGATGGCGTATGGATTCTGTTTTACCGCGTTGGAGCGGAGCGGATGCGGCTCAGGAGAGCGCGAGATTCACCGGGCCGGAGATATCGAAGGTTTGGTGACGGCCCTGGTGGCGGAGGTGAACCTGGCCCGCGCCTTGGGCGACGAGACGCGCGCCTTGGGCGGCGACGGTGAGGGAGGCTTCCGGGCCGGTGCTCTCGAGCGACCAGCCGCCGTGTTCGAGGCGGCCGGGGCCGATGACGCAGAGCACGGTTTCCGCAGGGGAGCGCAGCAGCGCGCCCGAGCCACCGGCGAAGGTGTGATCGGCGTCGGCGGTGGAGACGGCGGAGCGGCTAAACCAGACGCGATGATCAGCGCCGGTGCCGGCGCCGCGAACGCGGGCGCCGATGATGCGGTCGCCGTCGCGCAGCGGTTCGGCGGACACGGGACCGGTGGAGTCGAGCGGATGGAGCACGGCCAGGTAGTGGCGCGCGCCGGGGGCTGTGACCTGGAGATGCTGCATCGCGAACCAGTCGGCGGGAGTGCCGCGGTATTCGTGAATGGGAAGATTTTCCACGCGGGCGGCGGCGAAAACTTGCCCGGGAAAGAGGACCTGCAGATCGGTGCCGAAGCGGCCGGGGAAAACGTAACCGCTCGCAGGGTCGCCGGCGGGGACGCCGCCGACGACCTGGAGGTGCCAATGCGAGGGGATGTTCGCGGGAAGGTGGATGGCGTCGTGCACGATGAGCGTGCGGCCGCCGAGCCAGGCGAGGGAGCGGACGACGCCGGGCGCGGACTGGTTCCAGCGACGGTAACATTCGCCGATGAGGGTGTGGCTGGCGTTGTCGCTCAGGAAGGCCGGCTCGCCGGGCGCGACCGCGCCGGCGTGCGTGCCCTGGGTGAACTGAATGGCGGGCGTGGCGAAGATGCGTTCGAGCCGGCCGGGCATGAGCGGCATATGCACGTCGTGAAAGGAGAGCGTGCTGTGGCGCCAGGTCTCGCCGGCCTCGCCGCCGTCGAAGATGAGGGGCTTGCCGTCGGCGAAGAAGATAAGGCTGCCTTCGGTGCGGTGATAACGGTAGCCGCCGGGGCCTTGTTTGAGGAGGACGTAGCCCTCGCGGTCGGTGTTGAAGCCCTGGCGGAGCACGGCGCCGAAGCCTTCGAGGCGGCGACTGGCGAGCGTGATCGCCGGCGCTTCGGGGATGTCGGGCTCTTCGATGACGGTGAAGAAGAGCGGGAGGTTGCCGAAGGTGGCGCTGGAGTAGATGTCGTGAAAGAGCTGCTCGCCCTCCTGCTCGACGGGCCGGGCGTAGCGGGTGACGAGGCGGGCGCCGTCGGCATTGGCCACGAAGTAGGAATTGAGTAGTTCTTCGGCGAATACGGGATCCGACGAACGAAAGAGCTTTCCGATGGTGGCGTAGTGCTCGGGGAGCCAGCGGCCGATGGTGGCGTGGTCGCCGACAGGGGCGATCTTGCGGACCTTTTCCACGCGGTCGAAGAGATCGGAACCCTGGCCGTCGCGCATGGTGGCGTAGGCGACGGGGTGGGGCGGCGTGAGGAGCAGGATGCCCCAGCGCAGGAAGTCCCTGAGGAGCGGAATCTCGTCGAGGGAAAGGCGGCCGTGCGCGACGAGATGATACACGAGGTTCATCCGGCACTTGGCGTTTTGCAGATAATAGCAGGCGGGGTTTTCGTGCCATTTTCCGCTGCCGGGCGTGCAATAGGAGACGAGGGCGCGCTTCGTGAGCTCGATGACGTGGCGCTGGAATTTTTCCGCATCCGGATGGCCGTCGAACACGATGCCGATGGCGCCCACGATGTCGGCGCGGTCGGCCTCGAAGTTGGCGTTACGCCCGCCAAACTGCCAGTTCATGAAGTCGGTCTCCATGAACATGTGTCCCATCAGAATAAAGAAGGCGCGGACGGAGCGCTCCTCCTCGGGGCTGAAGACGCCGCTGGCGGCGATGAGGTCGTATTCCTCGACCCACTCGGTGATCGGGCGGCCGAGGACGGGCGAATACATGTCGCTCCAGTCGCGGCCGAGCAGGGTCATGCGGGAGCGGATCTCGGCGATGCAGAGGAAGTCGATGCGCTTGCGCCAGGCGATGAGCGGGTCGCCGTCGAGGGCGAACGCAAGGCCCAGGCCGGGCCCGCGGACCTTGGGCTTTTCACCGCGGATTTTTTGCCAGAGACGGGCGAAGCGCGGGTGCCGGGTTTTGGCGCGGAGCGGAATCAGTTGCCCGCGCGTGGCGACGACGTGGGGCCGGGCGTCGGTGTCGGCGACGTCGAAATGCCAGTCCTTGAAATCCTGCAGGCGCGGCGAGGAGTGCGCGTGCTGCACGGCGGACATTTCCTTCCAGGGGCCGTCGTTGGCCTCGAAGGCGCCGGCGTAGAGGCCCCAGCGGCGCTCGCCGTCGAAGAAGCCGAAGCGAAAGAACACGTCGCCATCGGCGGTGGTGTGCGCGGTGATCTGCGAGATCGAGGAACCGAGCATCTCGGGGTAGGGCCAGTCGAGCTCGTGGTTCGGCGAGCCGTCGGCGTCAACCGGACCCTGGGAGATGCGGGCGAAGGCGCGGTCGATCCACTCGCCGCGGCGCAGACTCATGACGGCGAGATAGTCGCGTTCGGCCAGGCTGTCGGGCGTGACGGCGGCGGCGAAGAACTGCGGCGGCACCCACCAGGGAACGGATTCGGGAAGGGCGGCGACGAGGGCGTCCTTCGCCTCGAGCGGATACCAGTGCCGCCCGCCGTCGGGCGATTCGCGGGTCCAGTGGCGGAAGGTTCGGCCACCGGAAAACTCCGCGAGGGAGAACTCGAATGCGGCACCTTCGAGCGCCGGTGCGATCTCGTGAACCTCAAGCACGGGCTCGCCGTCGAGAGCGGTGAGATGGACGAGGTAGCATGATCCATTGTTCAGCGTGTAAGCGACGCGGAGTTCGATGAGAATGGGGCCGAGCTGGAGCAGTTCGGTGGAGCGGTGCGTGATGGTGATGCCCGGGGGAAGCACGAATCGTCCGCGACCACGCCAGCGCTGGTCCGCGCCGCGCACGGCGAGCAGGGGAGGCGCGTCCGTGGCAGCGGTGGGGCCGGGGATACGAAATTGAGCGGTGCCGGTGTCGAGCTGCCAGACTTCGGGCGATTCTTTGATCAGGCGCAGCCGGGTGTCGGTCGCGGGGGGCTCCGAGTCGGTGGCGTAGAATGCCACGCTGCGCCGGGAGCGCATGGGGAGGGCGGCCATGAGCGCGACCTCATGTCCGACGATTTGGTGGGGTTCGGGTCGCCCGGGCTCGATCTCGACGCGAAGCGCCTGCGTGGCCGGATCAAAACCGGCCGGCAGGGGAAGACGAAGGGGCTGGAGCCGGAAGTCGTAGTAAAACGGATTGTGCAGTCGGTGTTCGGCAAGGATGCCGGCGGAGGAGTGGGGGCTTTGCCAGGTTGCGGGCGGGGCGCTTTGCCATTCGGTGACGGTGAGGTTGCCGAGATCGGTTTCGCTATCGGCGACGATGGCGAGATCGCGGGCGATAAACCGAGTGGGAATCGCGTGGACGGCGGGATCGAGTGTTACGGCGAGGAACTCGTGTCGGCCGGCGGGAACGGAAGGAAATTGGAACTCACCGCGGGCACTGGTGGTGGTGGTGAGTTTTCCGAGGGGCCCGACGACGGGTGCGTAGTCAGGCGCAGCCCCGAGATAGGTGCGCGGATCGGGATGTTTTACTTCGACTGCGAGGCCGAGGGTGACGAGTGCGTGTGCGACAGGCGTATCGTCGGGAAAGATCAATGCGCCGCGGAGCTGTCCGCTGGCGGGAACCGGAGCGGTCGCAGGGGGAGGAGCTGGAGGTTCAGTGAGTTCAGGCGGAAGCGGGCGACGACAGCGGCGGAAGCTGGCGCGGAGCGCGTCGTATTGCGTGGGTGTTTCGGCGAGACGAAGCGCCGCACCGAAGCGGTCGTTGGCGGCGGCGTGGTATCGGGCGAGATATTCTTCGAGGGTGAAGCCGGCGCGGGCTTCGGCGGAGAGGCGATAGTGGGAATCGCGTGCGAGATTGTGGGTGTCTTCGGCGAGACGAAGGGCGACCGCGAAGGATTCGGCGCGCAGGAGGCCGGCGTAACTGGCGAGGAGGGCGGTGGCTTCGTGCAGTTCGGCGAGCGCGGCAAGGGCGTCGTGGGTGCCCAGGACGGCAGCGGGCGTGCACGTGACGGGTTCGGCCAGGAGAGCGAAGCCGATGCGGCGGGCGGTTTCGAGGCGGTGATTGGCGAGGGCGGTGGCGAGAGTTTCCGGCGACATGGGGAAGGCTTAGCGACCGGCTGAACAGAGACTCTCGATGCGCAGTTCGGCGTTGGGTGCGGCGTCAGTGAAGACGGGCTCGATCCTCAATGTATGTCCGCCGTCGGCCAGGTTTTTGGCGAGCAACGTCCAGGCGAAGAGATTGCCCGCACCGGCTTCGGGCGAAGCAAAACGGGATGTATCGATGTTCCAGAGATGCGGATCGGGGGCCTTGGACGCGGGCTGGGGGATGGGACGATCATCGATCCAGACGCGGAAAGGCGGAGTGGTGGGGGATCGCTCGCCGATGAGGGCAATGAAGGACCCGCGAAAAGTGGTCTCGAGCGGAGCGGCGCCGGCGGTCGCGCGGGCGACATCGCCCATCCAGCGACTGGAGAGTCCGTCGAACCACATCGAGGTGCGGCAGGTGTGTGTGCGGGTCCAGCCGGCGGGAAGAGGTGTATCCACAAGCACACGACGTTCGCGGAAGGGGTAGCGGTCTTCGGTCAGGAATTTTGCGGGGATGGGCGAGGGGGAGGGGGACACGGCGGCCTGGAGATAGGCATCACGCACGGCTTCGAAGAAGAGGCCGTAGCCGGCGTCATCGGGGTGGGTGCGGTCGCGGCCGATGGGATAGAGTTGATCAGCCGTGTAGCGTCCGGCGGCGACGGCGGTGCGCGTGGTGCGGAGGGTATCGGCGGTGATCAGGCCGTAGGCGTCGGCCAGCTTTTGGTGGGCGGCGTAGCGGGCGGGGATTTTTTCCGCCGGATCGACGACCAGGCCGTGCACACTCATCAGCACGGGGATGACGGCGGCTTCGGAAGAGCGGAGCTCACGAAGGATGCGTTCGTAAGTGGCTAGGGAATGGGCGTCGGCGGTGCCGAGGTCGTCGTTGACCGTGAAGTCGAGGAAGACGAGGTCGGGTTGCTTCGAGAGCACGTCGCGATCGAGGCGGAAGAGGGCGAGGGCGGAGCCGGTGCCGCCGATGGCGGCGTCGTGGAAATGCAGCGGGGTGCGCGGATACTTTTCGCGCAGCCATCGCATCATGCGTCCGCGATAACTGGTGGTGTTGGGATCGCTGGCGTTGGCGCCCCACGTGAGCGAACCGCCCAGAAAGACGATGGAGAGCGGTTCGTGTTTTTCGGCACGGGTGGCGAAGTTGGCGACGGTGGCGGCGGGCATGGGCGAGGCGACCAGCAGGAAGGCAAGGGTGGCGAGGAGGCGCAAGGGAGCGGAATGCATGGACGGGTCAAGAACGCGCTTTTTCGGGCGGGGCCGGTGCTTTTTCGCTGATGATGCGGACGATGGCGGGAGGCGGGGTCGGATCGAGGCCCAGTTCGGGGTCGGGTGCGTAGTTGAAGATGAAGCCGTAGCTGTGCAGTTCGGGTCGGGCGAGGCGCTCCTTGCGAAAGGCGAGGCTCCAGCCGCCGGTGTTTGCCACGGCGACTTGCACGAGGATGCCACCCGTGCCTTGGGGAACGATCATCGATGAGGCGGGGGCGGCTTCGTGGCGGGTTTCGTTGAGCGCGACCATCGCGGGCATATCGGAGAGATTTATGATGCGCAGGGCGCCCGCCGGGTGTTTTTTTGAATCATCGGTCAGGACCTTGGCGGCGAGTTTTTCGTTGGGAAGAGGCGCGACCACGATGATCAGGGCGACTTGTTCGGCGGGGAGCGGTATCTCGGCGGCAATATCCTTCACCGGTTTGGTGCCAGCGGGGGCGTCGGGAGGAACCGGCAGCAGGCGGTAGAGGACGAGTTTGTCGCCCGGGGGGCGCGAGTAACGCTTCGAGGGGGAGCGTGTGATCATGAGTGGCACGGGTTCGGTGCCCGGGCGGGGATCGAAGCGAAGATCGGTGGCGGAGCCGACGGTGGTCATGATGCGGAACGTGGTGGATTCATCCACTGCCGGGGCGACGGGGCCGGTTTGGGCGGCGAGCGTCGCCAGTGCGGCGAAAAAGGCGAACGTGAGGGATGAGCAAAAACGGATCATATTTCGGACGGAGTTAGCCAGCGGAAGGAGACGATCTTGAGGCGGCGACCGAAGGTGATGTTGGCGCCGCTGGCGGTGTCGGCCGGTTGGTTGATGGACGGCGCCACGTAGTCGGGCAGGCGTTGAACCACGGCTTCGCACCAGGCACGGCCCTCAATTTCCTGGGTGACGGGGTTGATGGTTTCGCCGTAGGTGCGGATCACAAACGTGTCGGAGCGAGCGGTGAGTTGGGGGCCGAGCGATGAAACGACATCGGCTTGGGTGAGATATTTGGGGGAGAAGCTGTAGTTGAATCGAAAGGAGTCACGGTTCGTGCCGACTTCACTGGTGGGTCCTCCGATGTAGTGTTCGGAGTCCCAGGATGCATAGAGCAAAGACGAAGTGACCATCGTGGCTCCCGCGGCCGAGTTCCATGCGGTGAAGGGATTCGCCTGGGCTGCGGCGGGCTCCATGGTATCGATCGCATTTT
>JAQSWS010000060.1 GCA_029266495.1 Rariglobus sp.
AGACCAGATAACCAGCGATCTACAAGCAGCTATCCTTAGGAATGATGGAAACGTTTGGATGGCCGCCACGATGCAGACGACCAATCCAGGCAATTGGACTGCTGGCGGCGATAATACTTACGATTTTGGATCAGCAACTCCTCCAAAGTTGGAAGACTATCGTTTCGGTCCTTACGGGGTGTGGTTTCGTTTTTTCACGACCGTTCCCGGCACTAATACAGCGAATGATTTGACTACACTTTCTGCACCTCGTGCAGTGGCCTATCAAATAGCGCGCCTTCCGGTAGTGGCTGGAAGCACGGAAATTCGTTACCAGATGTTCCGCTCGGAGGTCCTTCCTAATCTTACTTTTACGACCGGTTATAATCTGCTGGATGCGGCCTACAGCTCGGCTTCGCTCGCTCCCAATAATGGGCAAGGAAGCATTCGCCATCCTGAATTAGGGAACGTGATTGCCAATAACGTAGTCGATTTCGGCGTGCGTATATACACTTCCGCAGGATTGCGTTTTCCGCAGAGTGCGTCTGATACATTCTTGGCGACATCAGACGCGACCAAGGGACCCAATTATGGGATTCCCGAATCTGTGGAAGTCTTCGTGCGTATTCTTAGTGTAGAAGGCTCGCAGCAGCTTGCGCTGTATCAAGCTGGCACCATCACGGGTAATTGGTGGGACATTGTTCAAGCGAACTCTCGCGTCTATACCCGGCGGGTGGATCTGAAAGCCAAGGGCTTGTAATTTTTAAGACAGGGGCTTCGTAACCGGAGCCCTGTTTTTGTGTCGGTAAACTGTTTAACACTTCGAGACTTGACGCGTTCATACCCCAACCGCGGCTTTGCCCTTCTTATTACCATCACGCTTCTTGCGTTTTTGGTCCTGTTGCTGGTCTCGCTTTCCTCGCTGTCGCGGGTCGAGACACAGGTGGCGGATAACAATCAAAAGATTTCCCAAGCCCGGCAGAATGCCATGGCGGGGCTTAATATCGCGCTGGGGCAGCTTCAGCGGCATGCAGGGCCTGATCTGCGGGTGACGGCGTCCGCCGGGATCACCTCACCGGCTCGCAATGCCCACTTTGCCGGCATCTGGGTTCCTCCCGCCGCGGGGGCCGATCCGGTGCTGACCACCTGGCTGGTGAGCGGCAACGAGGGCTCCAATCCTCTGGCGGTCACGCCTGCATCCGCGCCGAACCCGACGGTCGCGGCATCCGGTTCCGAGGTTTTTTTGGTCGATTCGAGCAGCGTCTCGACCGACGCCGAGCGCGTGAAGCTGGCGCGGCAGGCGATTCAGGTCACCGCTTCCAGCGTGCCGGGTGCGGGCACGAGCGGAAATGTCACCGTCGGCCACTATGCCTATTGGGTCGGCGACCAGGGCGTGAAGGTGAGCGCCGCCCTTTACGATCAATCCGATGATCTGACCTACGATAATTCCGTCGGCACGGTGAACGCCACATCGCCCGCCGCCGGTGACAATTGGTCGAGCGATGCCGACAAGCGCGCCCGGCTTCGTCAGCTTGCCCAACCCCGCCCGCGAACGGAAAAGGTGTTCGCCGGTTTCGACCCCGATGCCGCCGCGACGCGGACCAACCTGAGCCGGGTGCTCACGTCCACGCAGCTTCCGTTTGTTGATGCGGTTGTCACCTCGGCCAACTTAAAGACGCAGTTTCACCATGCCACCGCCTTGAGCGAGGCGGTCCTGGTCGACCTGTCGTCGGGCACGGGGCGGCTGCGTCAGGATTTATCGGATACACCGGATCTGGCGGCGGCGAATGAAACGGCGTTGCGCGCCTTCCTGCGGACGCGTCCCGCCTCGGTGGCCGGCGTGCAGGCGACCTACACGCCGCAGGCGGCGAACGATCCGGCGGCAACGGGTTTCCCGATGGCCTCGGTCGGCCCGGTGCTCACCGAGTTCGCCGTCCGCTTTCAATTTCACCGCGACTCGGCTTCGGGCACCTTGCGTGTGCGCTACGATATTCAAGCCGAGCTGTGGAACCCTTACGCGGCTTCGCTCACGATTCCTTCCGGCGGGCTGAGTCTCGAGATCACCGGGTTGCCCACGGTGACGTGGCCGGGTGGCTCGGCGGACTTGAACACGGTGGTGGGCGCCCCGCTGGCAGTCGCGGCCAACACCGTGTGGGCTCCGGGACAGATCCGTGTGTTATCCTCCGGGGCGACCACGCTCGACGTGGCCGCGGGGGCGACGTTGCCCACGGCGAAAGAATCCACCCAGGCGGCGATCGGCGCGGGCGACACGATTACGATTCCGCAGGCTGCGAACACGGTGCGGGTGCGCCTGCTCACCGCGGTGACGCCGTCGGCGGTGGTGCTGGCTTCGTATACGCCCGGCATCACGTTCACCGCGACCACCGTCACTGCGGTCAACGACGATTCCTCCGCAGCGCGGATCGGCTACGCCTACGATTTCCGCGACGATTTGCGCGACTGGACCGATGGCTCGCGGGCGACGGCGAGCGACCCGCGCCGGGCCGCGTTGACCGGGGCGTTTTTCGACCCGGGTTTTCCCTTCTGGGAGGCCGCGCCGCAGGATAATTACAAGATCATCAACCAGGCTGGCGGGGATAATTTCAACGCGGCGCGGACGCTCGCGCTGTTCGACCTGCCGCGGCAGGAGGTGGTGTCCGCCGGTTCGCTCCAGCACGTGGCGGCCGACAAACCGTATTCGCTGGGCAATACCTGGGGCGGGGCGAACAACGCGCTGTTCGATCGTTTCTTCCTCTCCACGCTGCCGCGCTGGATGGCGACGATGCCGTGGGATCCGCGCAACCCGCCCTTGCTACCCAACCGGCATTTGCGCCTCAACGTTGATGCGGAGAGTGCCGCGCCGGCGGTGGGCGATCCCTCCGGGGCCAGCACGACCACCTCCGACTATCTGCTCGATCGCACCCATGCGGCGAAATACCTGCTGCAGCGCGGTGCGTTCAACATCAACTCGACCTCGATTCCTGCGTGGAGCGCGGTGTTGGGTGGAGTGAAGATTCCGGCGTGGTCGCATGGTTCGGGGGCGGGCGCGTCGACGGCGGCGCTGAACAACGCGTTTTTCCGGTTGCCGAACGGCGGGCAGGAACTGGCGGCGGACCCGTTGACGAACATCGCCGCCAATGAATATGCGCGCGGTGCACGCACACTGACCGATGCCGAGGTGACGCAGCTGGCGACCGCGGTGGTGAGCGCCCTCAAGGCGCGCGGTCGTCCTTTTCCGACGCTGGCCAGTTTCGTGAACGCCGGCGTGATCGCCAATGCGATCGCCTCCGTCACGACGATCAACCAGGGGCTGGCCGCCTATTCGCCCGGCTCGCTTTCGCAGGCGGACGTCTTGACGGCGATCGCCCCGTTTATCACGCCGCGTTCGGATACATTCCTCGTGCGTGCTTACGGAGACGTGCAGAACCCGGTGACCAATGCGGTGGAGGGCCGGGTGTGGTGCGAGGCGCTGGTGCAGCGGCTGCCCGATCTGACGGCTCCGGCGAGTGGCACGCTGGATGCGGCGATCGATCCGCTCGCGCCCAGTCCCGCGAAATATCCTTTTGGCCGTCGTTTTAAAATCGTCTCCTTCCGATGGCTCTCTCCTTCCGATATTTGATCACCGGCTGGTTGGTGTGGGCCGGTTTGACAGCCACGATCGCCCGGGCGCAGTCCCCGGCGAACGGCGAGCGGCAATTCACGCTCCTCGCCGGAGGGGAAGCCAACTGGCAGGGGGTGGCGTATCAACCGGTGCTGGCAAAGGTGGTTCCGCTGACCTTCAGCCACCAGCGGCGTTCCGACGTGCAAAAGGCCGTCGGTGAAACCTTGGTGTTTACGCGCGAACGCATCGATCCTTCGACGGGCCAGCCGGTGCGCGTGCCGGTGGCGCGGGTGTCCTGGCCGGCCGGCGTGCGCAAGGCGCTGTTGGTGTTCGTGCCGCGGTCCATCCGGGGGGCGGACGGGTTGGAATTTGACGTGCTGGCGATCGACGATGGCTTTGAGGCATTCCCGGGGAACAGCCTGCGGGTTCTCAACCTTACGCCGGTGAACCTGCTGGGTCGGATCGGGGAGCGGCAGGCCGAGTTCAAGCCGGGCGTTTCACCGGTGACGGATCTGGCAGATCTGGTGCCGCCGGGCGCGGCCGCGGTGGCCTTGGCGCTGGGCATGCGGACGGAGACCGGTGCGTTGACGCTGTATCTGGGCCCGTTGGAGACGAGTCCGTCGACGCGGGCGTTGGTGATGGTGTTGCCTCCGAAGACGGCGGATTCGCGCAAGGTGCGTGTTTTTATGATCACGCAGCCGGTGCCGAAGCCGCTCGTTGTGAAGTAAGCCTCACCGGCCCGGCACAAAGGGAGATACTAAACTTATCCGGGATTCCGAATGTAGGGCTGCCGCTTGCGGCATGCCTCGCAAGCCGGATCACATCAAGAAGGCATGCCGCAAGCGGCAGCCCTACAACGGCAGACAGGGCGCGATGGGTGGCGCCGGATTTAGGAGTTCTCTAAACTGTGCTTGGAGCGTGGCAGCGGCGACGCGTCAGAAGGGCGAGCGGGAAAACCCCAGCTTGTTGAGCACGCGGGCGAACGGACCCGGAGGGTGGGGCCGCAACGCGGGGGGGAGCTGGTCGGTGTGACCGCGGCGGATGGCACTGACGAGCGGGGTGACGCCTTCGTAATTTCTCGTTTCCATCAGTTCGGCCGTCAGCAGTTCTGCGGGAATCTGATCGAGGTGTCCCTCATGGGCGGCCGCATGAAGGGGCGTGTCGCCATGGTCATTGCGGGTGAGCAGCAGGTCGATCGTGAGGCGTTCCGGCGGGATGCGGTTGAGCTGGCCGGTTTCGGCGGCGGCGTGAATGGGCGTGTAGCCGGTCTTGCTCTTCAGGATGAGGTGGTCGTGGACGAGCACCTCCGGCGGAAGTTGATGGAGGTGACCCGAGATGGCGGCGGCGTGCAGCACGGTGTCCCCGGCCTTGGTGGTCAGCAGCAATGCGCCTGTCCCGAGCAAGGGGGGCGGAATCTGATCCAGGTGGCCGTTGAGGGCGGCGACATGGATGACGGTTTCGCCGCTGAGATTGCGCTCGGAGAGAATCGCCGCGGTGAGAATGCTGGCGGGCAGGCGGTCGAGCGTGCCGTATTCGGCGGCTTCGTGGACGAGGGTGTTGCCGAGATCGGTGCGGAGCAAAAACAGGTCCTTGTCCAGCGGGCCGGCGGTTGACGGCAGCTGGCTGAGTTGCCCGCCCGCCGCGGCGGTGTGGAGGGGGGTGTAGCCGGAGTTGCTGCGGATAAGAAAGTGGGCGCGTGAGAGAAAATCCGCCGGCAGCTGGTGAAAATGACCGCCGTAAGCGAGATGATGGATCGGGGTGTAGCCCGAATCGTTTTTGATGGAAAGCAGCTCGGGGGTGAGGACGGCGGTCGAGAGGTCGCGGAGGCGTCCGTATTTGGCGGCGGCGTGCAGAGGGGTGTTGCCCGAGGCGTTACGGGCGGTGAGCTCCTGTGCGGTCAAGGCAAGGGCGGAATCTCGGGGCAGGGTGCCTTCGCGCAGGGTCGCGAGCAGCGCATCGGTATCCATGTGGGCAGCAAGGCCTGCGCTTGAGTTGCGCGCAAAACTAAAAAAGGGGCGATGCGCCATTCTTTAAACGGACTGGCTAATCAGGCCTGAGGGGAAACACCTGTTGCAGAGAAGATCTTGATGCGGATGAGTCGGTTGGTTGTGTGTTTCCGATCTCCGGTGCCCCGGGCCTTTCGCAGGCGGAGGTCTCTGCCATCGGATTGCTGATTCGCTTTATTCCAAAGCACCGCGAAATTTGGGGGATTATTATCCGGACGGGAGCGGAGATTCCCATTGACGCCATCCGCATGCCTCTTTTTCTCTCACCCTTCCCTTACGGCAAAATAGCTCAGTTGGTAGAGCAGCGCACTGAAAATGCGCGTGTCCTCGGTTCGATTCCGAGTTTTGCCACCACTCTCAAAACGTAGGTCTGGCAGCAGAATGGCAGCAAAATGCCGCTGCAGACCGTAGGGAAGGGGAGAGCGCCACGCCGGCGGCTCCCCATATCAAGTCGGTTTGTCTGACTTGCCACGTCGTTTACGGGACGAAGCCATGCCTGCCTGAGCAGGACGGCCAGGAGTCTCATGGCTACTGCCCGACCTGCCATGAGCGGGTGATGGCGGAGCTGCGGGCGGAGATCGCCGCCTACAATCTTTCGGACGTCCGCCCGGCACACACCGGCCAGGCGGCAACCCCCCAGCAGGCCCCGCGCGGGGCGGCTGATGCGGTTCCATATAACAATGCCAGCAAAGCCCTGGCTGCGGACGTCCGTCAGCTTTCCCCATGAATACCGCAACCACATCGCCGGCAGTGGCCGGCCTTTTTGCGAGGAAGGTGGCAGAAATCACCGGCCTCTCTGAGTTGAAGTTGGATCGGCTGCACACCTCGGACATGGGTTCGCCGGGTCACTTTCTCTATCAGTCGGGGGCAGGAGGCGGCTGGTTCTACACGGTCGCGGGTCTGAGCCGCTTGGTGGAGATACTTTTTGCCGATGGCTGCAAGGCGGAGGCTACGATGCTCCGTGCTGCCTTAGATGAGTTGCGCACGCCGCCACCACCTCCCGTGGCTCCGCGCGGCTGCAACGTGCGGGGGAACTGGATGGCGGACGTTGAAGCGCGCCAGGAGGACGCGGCGGCATGAGCCTGAAGATGTTTGAATTTACCGTGCTCAACACGCGCACGAAGGAGGCCACTACCTTCCTTGGTCGGGGCGAATCGATGGGGGATGCATGGAAAGACGGCTACGCGAATTTGAGCGCGCCGTTCCGCTTCAGGCAAGACAACCAGCCGCATCCGCCAATCCCACTCACCGTTACGCTCCCCGACGGGAAGCGTGTTGAGCGTGAGCTAAAGGCGTTCGAAGGGGATGCCGGATACGTTCCTAAAAAAGAGGGGGTCTCCGCATGATCCTTGCCCCTGGTGAATTCTGCACGCTGACGGGTGACATTTGGAAAGGTCACCTTGGGGTTGCCCGTGGCCGCCAGGCCGGAGCGGCAGCGCTCCGGGCGCTCGCCGTTTCCGCGTGCACCAATGCTTCGTGTCCCATCCGCGCAACGTGCGGACGGTTCGGCCGCTCCTCTCAAGTCTCCAGCACCTGGCCCGGCGGGCAGGGCTGCAACGGGTTCCAGCCCGCAACTCTCCACTCCCCCAAAGTCGCTTGAATCACATCGTCGAACCCAGCGGGCGCATGGTTCCCGCCCTTGATTTTTCCGCGCCGGTTGTCGTCTCGCCCCTGGCGCGTTCGTTGGACGGTCTGCAGATCGGCGTGTCGGCATGCGGGCAGCCGACCGTGTCGCGGATCCATCCCGTCGACGGGCGGCCGGAATCGTTTGGGATCTTCGCCACGCCGGCGCTTGCCGAGCATTTCCTGAAGACGTTCGGCGGCGCCCAGTGTGGTCACGTGACCACAGAAGGGAGGCCGGAATGAGCAGCAATCATGAAGAGCGGATCGCCGGCGTGCTGCGCAGCGTTACCGACAAGGAGGAACTGCGCGGGCTGTATCGTGGAAAGAAGGGCGATGTGACCAATTATACGCCGCTCTCCGCGCTGCTGGCGGCCGAAGACGGCGAGGATGATGAGGAACTGATGCGTGCGCGCATGGAGGTGTTCAACCGGTTTATTGATTTCTGCGTCCAGGATGGCGCCCATCCGGGGGCGGTGATGCGGAATTTTTATGCGATCGTGCACGCGCTCCGTCCGGAGGCGTTGCGGGATCTCACCTGCGAGGAATACGGGAAGCTGTTTGGCGAGACCAAGCAGGCCCACAGCTGGCGGGTAAAACAGATTTTCAGCGGCTACATGCGCAAGCAGGGAGCCGGTGGTTTCAAGGCGCGTTTCCAGAAGTCGGAAACGGCCGTCGAGTCCTATCGCCGTGTGCGACTCGGAAAAAAACGCGGCGACAACCAACACAAAAAAGCAGCCTGATCATGAGCACACTAATCGAATACCAGCACCTGGCCCCGGCACAAATCCGGGAGTCCCTCACCAATCCCCGCAAGATTTTCCGCAAGATCGAGGAACTCGCGGAGAGCATCAAAGCCCAGGGCGTGCTCGAGCCGCTGCTGGTGCGTCCGCTCACCGGTCAAGTGCTGGTCGGCAACAACCAGCGCCTGCCCATGTTTGAACTCGTCGCCGGCGCGCGTCGTCTGCGGGCCTCGCTGCGCGCCGATGTCGCCACGGTGCCATGCGTGGTGCGTGAGTTGTCCGATGCGGTCGCCCGCGAAATCCAGATCGTAGAGAACCTGCAGCGCAGCGACCTCACTGAACTTGAGGAAGCCGAGTCGTATGACGGCATGCTGAAGATTAACGGAGAGGATGGAAAACCGCTCTATTCGGTGCCCCAACTGGCGGAGCGTTTCAGTGTGGAACGGTCGTTTATATATCGCCGCCTAAAGTTACTCGAGCTGCCGAAGACGGCGCGAGAGGCGCTTGAAAATAATGTGTTGCCGGCGCGCGTGGCGGTTCTGATTGCGCGCATTCCGGATCCCGAGCTGCGCGAAAAGGCGGCCATGAAGATCGTGAAGCCACAGCACTCCAAGGAACCGCTGACGTTCATCGCGGCCTCCGAGCTGATCGCGGAGGAATTTATGCAGGGTCTGAAGGGTGCGCCGTTCAAATTGGATGACGCCGAGTTGTTGCCGGCGGCCGGCGCGTGCGCGGCCTGCCCGAAGATGACGGACAACTGCGCCCATCTCTTCGGCCAGGAAAAGGCCGATGCGGAGTTGCTCAAAAAGAAGGTGTGCTGTGACCCGACCTGCTTCCGCCTGAAACTCGACGCGCTTTTCAAGCGCCAGGCTGCCACGGCTGAAGAGGCAGGCGCCACGGTGCTCGGCGAGAAAGCGAGCCGGGAAATCTATCCGTCATGGCGCGGAGCTGGCGAAATGGACTGGGACACGAACTACGTCGAGATTCGTGATCAGCCGCAATCCAGCTTGCTGAAGCCTGAGGTGGGGAAGGTGGGCACGTGGCGGAAGCTGATCGAGGAAGCCGAGAAGAAGACGGGCGCGAAAGTGCCGCGCGTGATCGCCAAGGATCAGGCCGGTGCGCCGCGTGAAGTCGTCGACCGTAAATTGGCGATCGCAGCGATCGAGAAGGCGGGCGAACCGATCTTTGCCAGCCGCATCATGGGTGGCAGTGCCGTCGCCGGCAGCAACGCCTTGGCCCTCGAGCGGAAGAAGGCGTTGGCGGAGTCGAAGAAACAGCTGGCGGTGACGTGCGAAGCGTTGACGGCCGTGCACCGCGAACTCGCCAGCAATTGGACGCTGGATCCGGTGTGGGATGCGATCTTTGACGCCGGCCTCAGTCACGCAGGCGCCGACGGTCTGTGGATCATCGGCAAGTGGAAGAACCTGAAATTCGGCGACCACGGCACCGACAAGGAAAAGACCATCCGCACCTGGGCGAAGACTCTGACGCCGGCGGAACGCCAGGCGCTGGTGCCGTTGCTGCTAGTGAGCCAGTCGCTCAAATGGAGCGGCGTGAAGGCGGATGGCGTCTTCTGGGACCTGGCCGAAGGCGTGGCGGTTGACCTGGATCAGATCAAGAAAGACGTCACCCAGCGCCTCAAGGATGAGAAGGTGGCGAAGAAGACGGCCGCGAAGGAAAAGGCCAAGCCGGCGGCGAAGGCTGCGAAAGCACCCAAGGCCCCGAAACCGGCGAAGGTGAAGGGCGATGCCTCGGCTGCCTACAAGTGGAACAAAAACGGCGTGGCGGAAAGGCCGTTCAAATCGTCGGTCCTTGGCATGCCGGACGGGGCCAATTGCGAAGTGCGGATCGCCCTCGATTCCGAAGGGACGTGGCGGTGCGGCCTGGATATCCGTTCCCGCACCGAGGGGAAGGCTGGTTTTAGTTATTCCCCGTCGTTGTCCGGAAAGAAGTTCGCGACGGAAGCGGATGCCATTGTGGGGGCGTGCACCGAGGCGCTTCCCTTCTTCAAGGACGATCCTGTGGCATTCAAGGTGCTCGCCCTCGAGGCTGATCCTCTGGTCGTCGCAGCCATTGAAAAAGACATGGTCGCTGCGCCGGTGACGACGGATCCGAAGATCCTCGCGGAATGGGTGAAGGCCGCCGCGGGCGGCATGCCGGCCGAGGAGATCGCTAGGTCCTATGGTGTCCCCTTGGCCGACGTCGAGGGAGCCTTGGCAGGTAAGGAATCGGCACCGCAGTCGAAAAAAACGAAGCGGGCTGAGATCACTGTCGAGTTGAAGCACCGTGTGTGTCGCATGCATGGCGCGGGTTGCTCGGGTGCGGAGATCGCGAAGGAGTTGTCGATTTCCCTGCCGAGCGTTCAAAACATCAAAAAAGAGTTTGGGCTAATTAAGCCCCGCGTGACGGTCACGGAGCCTGCAGCAGCTGCGGAACCGCCGGCGCAGGCCCCGTTGGAACTCACTCCGGTCGGCGTGGTGCCGGCGGCGGAGGATGAGCGCTACGCGGGTCTGCCTGCCAACAAACACACGGCGATCGACATGATCAACGCCGGCAAGACTACGCATGAAATCGCGGCGGCCTCCGGCCTGACGCTGGCCGAAGTCATCATCCTGCGCGGTCAGATGAAACACGACGCGGCTGAAGAATCCCGGGGCGTCGATTCGGCCGCTTAACCCTCAACGCGCACAACCATGAAACACACCTATTATTTCGCGGATGACGCATCTGCCGTAAATTATCGGCGGGCGCTCTCGCTGTCCGCGGGCATCCGCAAGCGCGTCCAGGTCGTCATCATCATCGGCCCGTCCGGCTCGGGGAAAACCACGTTGGGGCGGGAACTGATCGCGGCCGCCGGTGGCACCGATGAGGCCGTGAAGATGATCACCCCGATGCCGGAGGATCGCAACAGCTTCACCGCGCAGGCTGTCGCATTCCTGAAGGCCGGCTTCGTGCATTTCGACAACGTGTCGCGGCTCCGCAAGGGTGTCCGCAATGCGTTGATTGAGTTGGCCCGGGGTGGTGCCTTCACGTGGACGCCGACGGGTGGAAAGGTGCCGTTGTCTATTCTGACGCCGCGGTGCTTTGTTGTGATCAACGGGCATGACGGCAACTGGATCGCGCCTGAGCTGGAGCGCGTGGCTTTGGTGATCCGGCTGGCCCAGTCGGTGGCCGCTTGGGCTGCCTTCCATTCGGGCCGGCCGTTCCATGATCCGGTAGCTTGGGCTGAGCATCTCGAGGAGTTGAAAAAGAAGTGGCGCAGCGAGCAAGGTCCTCTCCGCGCGATACCCGGGATTCCGGTGCGGATGCTCGATGAACTAGACCCATGGCCAGCGGTGCCGGCGCCCGCGCCTGGCGTGATCCCGATTCAGATCAGCCCCGAGGGTGACGTGATCACCAACGCTGGCATGACGCATGCGGCGGCGAAGGCGTTGCTGAAGTGGAGCAAGGCGCAGGAAAAAGAACTGCGGCCGGCGCCGGTGATCAACGCGAGCGTGGACATCGAGACGTGGGGCACGGCCGCGCGGTCGGCGGTGAGTGCGATCGGCGCGGTGAAGTTCAACGCCCTGGGCGTGATCGTGGGGCGTCCGTTCTACATGCGGATCGACATCAAGTCGTGTATCGCGGCCGGCCTGACGCTGGATGCGGACACGATGGTGTGGTGGATGGGGCAGGACGACGAGGCCCGGCGCGAGGTGTGCAAGGCCGGCGCTTCGTTGCGCTGCGTGCTCGAGGCGTTCGCGTGGTGGCTATGCGATGGCAACGGCAAGGAAATCAACGTGTGGGGCAACGGGTGGGACTTTGATGGCGGCCGTCTCGGCGATGCCTACGCGGCGACGGGGATCCGTCTGCCGTGGGATTACTGGCATGGGCGTGACCTGCGCACGCTCGAGGCGGAATTCCCGTCGGTGAAGGATGAGGCCGAAGGCGTGGCGCACAACGCCCTGGACGATGCGATCGGCCAGGCGAAAAAGATCACGCGCATCTGGGCCGAGAAAGAAAAACTGCAGCATCCGATGATGGAGGTGAAGTCGTGAACCCGATCAACCTCAGCGACTGGAATATCCCCAAACTCAGCCAACTGCTGAAGGACGCGAATGCCGACACCGATCCGGTCTCCATTTTGTTTTTCGGGACGAACGGGAAGGAAGATGCGCAATTCGCGGTGATCGTCGTCAAGGGGCAGACGGAGACGAAGCTCGTGGCCCACATGCTGGAGACCATGAAGCTCTACACGCCTGGCAAGCCGATCAACCCGGCGAACGGCACGCGTGGGACCGAATATCCCGACCGGCCGGATGACGAGGTGATCGAGAAAGGAGGAGAGTGACTATGGTGTGGACAAAAAAAGACGCATTGGAACTGCAGGCGCTCACTCGTCAGATTATCGCAACGCAGGGCGAAGATGCGCTTCGGTCGATGGCGTATGCTGTCGAGCAAAAGCACTGGATGAGCGAACAATTGCACGGTCGGCGGTTATTGGTCGCGGCGCGCAATGATGCCCAGCTGCGGTTGTTTTGCCGCAGCTGTAAAATTGATTTATCCCAGGTCCGACGTGTCCTGTCGGAGCGTGACGTGCGCGGGCGTCTTACGGATCTGCCGTTAATCGTTTTGCCGGGATCGATGCGATTCCCGGACGTCTGTGAGGCGGTGACGGGCTGGCTGGAGCGGAAGGGGAAAGCCATCGACATCACTGAAGCGCAGGTGCTGGGTGAGGCGAAGTTCGAACTGTGGGCACTCTTCGCGGAGGGGAAGTCGTGAACCTTCATCTCGTTCTGACAAATCACTGGTATGACGAGACGGCGGCCGGCCGAAAGCGGGTCGAGTATCGGTCGAAGACGATCGTCGATAAAGGGACACTGCGGGAGCGGCCGTCGAAGTGGATCCATCAGATTTGGCAGAAACGCCATCAGATCAAAACCGTCACGTTCTCGCGCGGCATGACGCCAACCACTCAGCGCTTCGCTGTGGCTAAAATCGACATGGGGCCGTGCCCGATTCCCGGCTGGGCCGGCGAATTCATCCGAATCCATTTCACGGAGGAAAAGGCATGAAGACGTTCAGGCAAAACGAACTCCTTGCGGCATACGAATACGCGGCCGCCGGCGAACAGGCGCTACATCTGATGTCGGGGGCCTTTGCCTACGGCCAGGCGCGCACGCCGGCGTGTTTCAAGGGGCGTAAACAGATCGCGCATCTGTTTGACCAAGACCGGAAGCGGCTCGAGGCAACAGCTCGTCAATTTGGCGTGCGTGTGATCCGGGTGGAGCGGATCGGCGAGCGCGGTCAGCACATCGATCTCTGTGGCAAACCTCTCGAGCGTGCCCTTGAGCTTGCGAAGCAAATCGAGTGGGAAACCGAACACGGGCTGCTGGAAAAGGAGGCGAAATGAGCGAACCGACTCCGAAACCCGTCTCGAGGCAGAGGGCGTGGCAACTGCGCATGAAGGCGTCGGGTCGGTGCATCCTGTGTGGTAAGCCGCGCGGGAATTGTTGGGACCGATGCGACCCATGCCAGGCCAAGGTGACGGCCGCCGTTCGTAAGCGGACGGGCTGCCAGCCATGGCAGCCCGGGAAGCCCGGTCGTCCGCCGGCGTGTCACTCGATCAAAAACCCAGTCCAGAAAGCAGCGTAACGCCCCATCATTCCATGAACGAAGAAAATCCCTATCACGTCCTCGGCATTAAGCCGGATGCGACGGCCGCGCAGATCAAGGCGGCTTATCGTAAGCAGGCTCGGTTGAATCATCCGGACGTCCATCACCGCAAAAGCCCGGAAGAACAGAATGCCTATGCGCAGCAGTTTCGCCGCGCGACCTGGGCGCATGATATCCTTTCGGATGCTGAGCAGCGTGCCTACTTTGATAAGCACGGCTATACGAAGGACCAGCGCGCCGAGAGGCCGAAGAGCAAGGTGGAGATTGCCTTGCTGGCGGCGTTCCGAAACGCACTCGGCACGGTCACGAATTACCGTCAGGCCGATATGGTTGACGCGATGCGTGCGGAGCTTGAGGCCGAGCTGAACAACGTCCGGCGGGAGCTGGCGAAGGTTCAAAAAATCGTTCAGGAGCTGGACACGCTGCAGGGGCGTTTTCGTCGCATGGGTGATGTCGAAAACGTGATCGAGCAGGATATCGCGGAGAGCCTGGTGGTGATGAAGGCCAAGGAAACGGAGTGTGAAGAGAAGGTGGCGCATTTGTGCGAATGCATCGGAGAGCTGGGGCATTGGAGCTATCGGGCGGATAAACCACCGCAGGACGATTTGGTCGGCTGGGCCGATAAAATGTATCCCGCGTCCCCGTTTCGCTTCGTTACCTCCTGATGCCTGCTTACCCCCAAAAAATCAGCCTCGAGGAACGGGTGCGCCGTTATCTCCTGGCGATGGAAGCGCCTCGCCGGGATCCGGCCGATCCGCAGGACTCGCACACGGTCGTCTTCAACGCCGCGCGGGTGTTGCTGCATGGTTTCGGCTTCACGCCGCATGAGGCGCGGCCGTTCTTCGAAGAATTCCTGTCGCGCAGCGACCTGCCTTGGACGCAGGCGGAGATCACGCACAAGCTGCGATCCGTCGACGCGCAGCCGTCGCGATCGGAAAAGGGATATCTGCGCCGTGAGAATGATTGGAAGCCGAGCGCCCAGGAGAGAAAGGATTTCGGGATCCCGACCGAGGCGGAGGTGCGGAAGAAGGTGGAATTCGAAATCGACAAGCTGAAGGCGATCGCGGCGCCGTGGCGTGACATCGTCACCGGTCCGTGGTTGGCGAACCGGTCGGCGGTGGATCCGGCGACGGTGACGGCGGCCGACTTCCTGCGCCTGATGTATCCGAACGGGGAAAAAATCCTGTGCTTTGAAAATGAATACAGCCAGGGCGATCAGATGTGGCCGGATGAGCAGCCGGTGACGGATGGCAGCTATGGCATCTGGTTTCTCCCGCAGCCGGTGTGCGGTGAGTATAGGCCGAACCCGGAGGGGAAGGCCCGGGCGGATGGCGGGGTGCCGGTGTCGCGGAGGACGTGGCGGTGCGTGACGGATTTCCGCTACTTCGTGATCGAAAGCGATTCGGCGCCGTTGCGTGACTGGCTGGGTTTCATCGTGCAGATCCCGGCGCGGATCGAGGCGCTCTATACTTCGGGCTCGAGATCCGTGCACGCCCTGGTGCGTGTGGATTGTCCGACCAAGGAGTCCTGGGATGAGGAGAAACGGCGCATGATGCCGTTCCTGATGGCGGGCCTGATGTGCGGCGCCGATCGGGGGACGTGGTCGGCGGTGCGGTTGTCCCGGCTGCCGGGCTGTCTGCGTCGTGGCAAACTGGTGGAAGAGCGGGACGGGGACGGGAACAAGACGGGCCAGAAAAAATACATGCAATTCAAGCCTCCAGGTGAACAGAAACTCCTCTATCTGCGGCCGAACGCACCGATGCGGCCGATCTGCGAACTCGCGGCGGTGCGGAACGTCGAGGCGACATGGAAAGACCTGGCGCGCACGTGCAGTCTCGCAGGCGGTGACGAGTCCGTTGCCCTGGTGCGACGGGGCTTGCACTTCTACACGAAGGGGAGCGAGGCAATCCGCACGGCGAGTGATGAAATGGAGCTACGTTTGACAGAGGAAGAAAGGACCGGCTGGTGAGCGAACAAAGCGATGCACTGAATGCGATGGCGCGAAAACACATGGGCGCGGCGGCTGACGAGGCCGCGGCGTCAACGGGGGTTTCCGTGCTCACCGATGCCGAACGGGGCAGGGATGAGGACAAGCGGCTCGAGGTGGAGTTGCCCGGCCGCAATGAGCGTAAGCTGGTCGACTTCGCACGCGACATGGGCGCTTGTCTCAAGTCTACGCCTCTCTTCCGGCGGGAAAATATCATCGTAACCGTCGACCACGAAAACGGGATGCTGAAACCGATGACGGCGGAGCGGTTCCTGTCGTGGGTGGAAGATTATACGTTGCTCTATGACTGGGTCACGGTGGGGAAGGGGAAGGCGGCGCGTGACGAGAAGATCGGGCGGACGATGCCGCTGACCACCGCGCGCGGGTGCCTGGCGTCGGATGCGTTCTACTACCAGGTGCGGAAGATCGCGCGTGTGAACTCGGTGCGGTTGCCGGTGTTTCGCAAGGATGGGCGGCCGGAGCTGTTGCCGGAGGGTTACGACGACGAGTCCCAGGTGTTCACGATGACGAGCCGGATCCCGATCGATGAAAAGATGGACCTGGTGACGGCGAAGGGGATCTTGGACGACTACTATTCGGAATTTCCCTGGGCGGATTTGGACTCGGCGACGGGCCTGAGCCGGTCGAAGGCGGTGGCAATCACGATGGCGCTGGCGTTGTTTGGCATCGGTCTGCAGCCAATCGAGGACGCGCGCATGGGTTGCATGGTCCGCGCTAACACGCAGGGTGGCGGCAAGTCGCTGGTGGCGCAGATGGCGATCGCGGCGCCGTTCGGCTTGCCGAAGAACACGCCGCGCGCCGGCGAAGAGGAATTGAGGAAGGTCCTGGACACGGCCGCGATGCAGGGGGCGTCCTATCTCTTCTTCGACAATTTGAAGAATCACCTGGAGAGCGCGTTGCTCGAGGGTTTCATGACGTCGCCGGTGTGGGGCGGCCGCGTGATGGGCACGCAGCTGTCATTTGAGGCGTCGAAGAGCACGATGCTGATCATCACGGGCAACAATCTTTCGGTGAGCCCGGACTTGCAGCGGCGTTTGTTGCAGTGCGATTTGCACGTGGAGAATTTTGACCTGCAGGAGAAACAGCACCGGAGGGATCTGAACCCGGTGGTGATGGTGCGGCCGGAAGTGCGCGGGGAGTTCCTGAGCGCGTTGTGGGCGCTGGTGAGAAACTGGTATGCGATCGGGCGGCCGCCGGCGGGCACGCGTGAGAAGCCGTATCGAGTCGCGACGTTCAAGGAATGGTCGGATATCTTCGGCGGCGCTGTCCAGGCGGCCGGCTACGGCAATCCGCTGGTAAAGCCGGCGGAGGATCAGTTGGCCGACCAAAAGACTCCGCATCAACGGAAGCTGGTGGAGATCCTGGCGCAGACGCTGACGGCCGAAAAGCCGTCGATCGAATACACCTTCCAGGAGCTGGTCGACTGCTGCCATGAGAGCGAACTGATGTCCTGGCTGCTCGAGGGTAAGCTGAAGCCGACGGACGGGAGCGGGGATCGAATGAGTTTCGAGGTGTCCATGAAGTGCGCTTCGAAGATGGGGCGCATGTTCACGGATGAGATGTCGGGCAAGATCGGCCGCATCTTCGTGATCGAGGACGGCCGGCGCGTGCGGTTCATCAAACGAGGCGAGGGCAGGGCCAAGCGTTACTGGGTCGAGTTGCTCGGCGTGCCGGCAGCGGCCGCAGCGTAGGCAGACGTCGACCGCACTGCGGTCATGTGACCATTAGCCAGGTGAGGGGAGGGCAGGCCCTGCGCGGCTGCCCCCATGGCCAATCCAATCCCGATCAGCGGCCGCGAATAACTGCACGGGTCCGCCCCCGACCCTTGACGTTAACCCGTGCATGGGTCGGCCGCTGTTGCACCTTCCCTGCCTTGATGCCGGCGGAACGGCCGCTTCCGCCGGCATCTCCGGCCTCGGCCCCTTCCCCTTTCCCCCTTTTCCTTTTAAAAGCGCGTGACCTATGCAACCCCTGTAATTACCCGTGCATCGGCTTTTTGTTGGCCATCAGAGTCTTTTGATTAATTAGCATAGGTGCATAGGTAAACAGGGGTATTTACACTTTCAGACAGCGGAACGCCGATTTTCTGCACAGGGTTTGCCCCGTGCTTACCCTCGCACCCCCTCCCTTAAGGAGTCTCCTTCCCTTATGGGATCAAAGAGGCGTTGGGGTCGTCCCCAACCGTGTTTTTATGCACGCGGTCTAAATCTTTTGCTGCACTCCCTGCACTTTTGACACGGCGGCAGTGGGATGGCCGATGCTGGCGAAATTGTTTTGGAGTCGCCGCCGTCCGCGTCTGCGCAAAGTGAGCAGGAGGCGGCGGCGCCTCGGCATGGACCGGCGCGATACGATTTCCCGTATGAGCACTACCTGCCGATTTTTCGTTGCTCTCTGCGGACGCTGAAAAACTGGGTTGGGGCGGGACGCGAAGTGCAACCGGCGGACCTCCCTCCGCTAGATAATCCGGAGCTGATGGCCAACTGGTATGCGCGGCGCATGAAGAACCGGGTGCCGGATCACCTTGTTGCTCTCGCTGCAAAGGTGAAGGCTTCGGCTTCCGAATCTACAAAGTCAACGGGGGGCGGGGGGGCTTGTGGTCACGTGACCACACCGGCCGCCGCTCCCATCGATCCGACCACTGGACCACTTTTCGCGGCGGCCGCAAAGTCTTCCACCTCGAGCACGCCGCGGCCGCCGGCGGTGCCGGCGCATGCCGACCAATTGGGCTACGTCGCCACCCTGCAGCGTCTGCGCAACGCCGAGCAGGTTGCCGGTGCCCGATATGTCGAACTCGCCCAGGATCCCGATAAACAGTCCGAAGCCGAGCAGGCCCGCCGTGCGTGGTCGAACATCGTCAAGGAGTTGCGCGCCTTCGAAAAGGATTCCGAGCAGGTGCTGCGCGCCTCGGGCGAGCTGTGGCTGAAGTCCGACGTTATCAAGGCCAACACCGAGATTCACCTGGCGATCCGCGACGGCCTGCGCGGTTTGATCCGTCGCGTGCGCCCGAAGCTGGTCGGCCTTACGGATGCAGAGTCGGATCGATTGTGGGGGAAAGAAGTGGACGGCCTGTTTTCCCGCCTGCGTGCGACGGCGTTCACCTCTCCGGCCGTTGAAAATCCTGCGGAGACGGCAGCCGCGGCATGACGTCCTATGCTCAGATCCGGCACGAACTGGCCGGGGCTCTCTCTGGGGTTTATGCGCCAGGCTGCGAGCTGAACTGTTGGGAGTGGGCAGAAGAAAACATCTTTCTGACTCCCGAGGAATCCCGCGACAACCACGGCAAATACGACACGTCGCTGACCATCTACGTGCGCCGCCTGATGGAGTTCGTCACGACGCCGGACGAAACGGAATTCATCATCCGCAAAAGCGCGCAGCTCGGCTTCACCCTGGCCTACATCATCATCATCGCCTACCTCGCCGCGACACGCCAGACGCACGTGCTCTATGCGATGGACTCGATTATCGAGGCCCGCCGCATCTGCACGAACCGCCTGCAGCCGATGCTTAAAAACTGTCTCGCCACGGCGGAGGCGTTCACCGGCGCCGACGAAGACGTGACGAGCCTGATGGTCCGCCTGCGCGGCATGATCATCTACATGATCGGCTCGGGCAGCGCGGGTCAGTTCGGCAACAAGTCGATCGGCTTCGCGATCCTTGACGAACTCGACAAGCACAAGCCCGCGCCCGGCGGCGAGGCCAACACCATTGACCTCGCGCGCGAGCGCTTGAAGGAAGTCCAGGACGGCAAGCTGGTGGCTGGTGGCACTCCGGTCGAGTGGGACGGCGAGACGAATCAGAACTTCCTCTCCGGAACCCGTGAAGAACTCCACCTCCCGTGCCCGCACTGCGATCACTTCCAGCCGATCCATTGGGAGCAGATGCGGTTCAACCACTGCAAAGATGAAAAAGGCAACTGGGACTACAAGCGTCTCCGCAACGAAACTTACCTCGAGTGCGCCAACAAGGAATGTGCCCAGCCGATCCGCGAAGAACACAAGGCCGCCGCGCTCCGTCGCAGTTGCTGGCGCGTGATGAATACCGGCCAGGACGAACACAAGCCGTTCCCCGGCCGCGTCTCGATCTGGATCAACGATCTCTATTCCCAGCGCCCGAAAAATTCGTGGGGCAATCTCGCGGTGAAGTGGATCGGCTCGCTCAAATCGCCTTCGAAGATCCTCAATTTCTTCAACTCCATCCTCGGTCTCCCGCGCCGTGAGACCGCCATGGAGACGAAGAAGGAAGACGTGGCCCGCCTCGCCGGCGGTTATGATCACGGCTGCATGCCGATCGCGCCCGCGGTCAATCCCATCTCCGGCCTGCCCGCGATCGTCCTGATGGCTGACGTCCAGCTGAAGGAAAAGAAATGGGTGAAGGCCGGTTTCACCGCCGGCGGCGAATGCTTCGTGATCGATTACGGCTCCTGCGCCACTTACGAGGAACTGAACATCATCGCCGAGCGCCCCGTGTTCATCGGCATGAAGTTCCCCGACGAACGGGAAATGACGCTGGCCGGCGCCGAGGCGATCACCACCAACCAGCGCCTCGCCGACGTTCTCCGCAAACGCTTCCCGGGTGAGTGGTATGATGACATCGCGATCGGCGGCGTGGATGAGGGCCGCGGTGAAGACACCCAGGGCGTCCGCGCCTTCTGTCTCTCCACGACGGACGCCAAGGGATTCCCGCGCTTCTATCCGACGAAGGGCGTGGCGCGCGCCAACGTCCGCGACATGGTCGATGAAAAGCTGAACCGCTTCTTCGTCGATGGCGTCCCGATCACGGTCTATCATTTCTCCGACGAGGATATGAAGCGGGAGCTTTACGTCGGCCGCATCGGCGAGTTCGACAAGATCGTTGCCGGCACATCCGCCACACCGCGCCTTCATCTGCCGGCCTATCCCGAACAGGATTTCATCGATGAACTCAGTCAGGAAAAGCGCAGTGAGATAAAGTTTAAGGGAAAGAAAGTCATGCGCTGGTTGGAGCCGAAAGGCCCCAACGACTACGGCGACGGCACCAAGGGCTGTCTGGTCCTGTGGCATGTCATCAAATCTCAATACGGCGGCGGCGCGCCTACGCCCGTCCCGGAGGATCCGCCCGACGAACCCGCCGGCCCCGAGATGGATGAAGACGGCCGCATAACTCGCCCGGGCGATGATGAATCCGCCGAGGCGCTTGCCGGATCCGAGGCGTGACGCGCCCGCGTTTGACACTCCGCACACAGCGTTAGGAGTTCTCACACGGTTGTTAGATGAAGCCTGGAATGCTGGAACGAAGGCCGGCCCTTACGCTTGGGGGCCGGCCTTTTGTTGTCCGCCTTTTGACATGCGCCCCCCCGCATGGGCATCGACACAACCGTCAGCATGGATATCGCGCGGGACTTCCTGCGCATCTTCTACGCGAACAACCCCACCGGTCTGCGCGCGAAGTGGCAGGAAGTTGCCGCCTCCGCGCTCGATCAGGTGGTCCTCACCAACCAGTCCTTTGAAGGCGGCTCGCACGGTGGCGAACTCGTGTTCCCCCGCATCGCCCTGCTCAGCGCGATTCAGGATGTCATGCGTGAGATGGATCCGACCTTGCCGACCGGTCCCTCCTGTTTCCGTTACGCCGACTTCGGCAGCAACTGGGTCCAAGTATGAGCCGCCGCAACCGTCGCATGTCCCAGTCACGCACGGAGGCCCCGACCTCCGCCGGCGCCGCTCCCTTGTCCGCCGAATCATATTTCGGCTACGGCTCCGGCATCGGCGGCGGAGGCGGTGGCTTCATGAGCAACGGCTACCAGGGCGCCGATTTCTCGCGCCTCCGGGGCATGGTTTATTTCCCCGAGCTGGATACCCGCTTCGACGTCACCAGCTACACGCGCACGGAGATCCTGCGCAAAGTCCGTTTCCTTTACGCCAACCACGGCCTCCCGAAACGCATCGTCAACGGTTGCTCGCGCATGGTGGTCGGCACCGGCCTCACCGTTCACGCCTCCACGACGGACACCGCGTGGAACGAACTCGCCGAGTCCTATTTTTACTCCCGCGCAAATTCCCCCGTGTCCTGGGATGTCGGCGG
This sequence comes from Rariglobus sp., assembly GCA_029266495.1. Classification (GTDB taxonomy): domain Bacteria; phylum Verrucomicrobiota; class Verrucomicrobiia; order Opitutales; family Opitutaceae; genus Rariglobus. Next base: position 21,673 of record JAQSWS010000060.1, read on the forward strand.
CCGCTACACCTTCGACAAGGGCCAGCTGGCGAACACCCGCTGGCGTTTCCGCGACGGTGATGCCGGCAACGCGCTCACCACCAGCCCCACCGGCCAGGCCATGCAGGCCTACTACGAAGGCCACCAGATCGGCAACGGCACGCTCGCCGGCACCGACAACACCGACTGGCGCGACGGCGTTTTGCCGGACCGTCACAACCGCGCGATCGCCTACCGCATCCTCGGCTTCGATGGCGAGCCCGTCGATATCCCCGCGTCCGCCTTCATCCTCAATTGCGATTACGACCGCGGCGGCGCCGTGCGCGGCCTCTCGATGCTACACCACGCCATCCCGCATCTGCTCGATGGCACGGAGATCCTCGGCTTCATCAAAGCCGGCGTGAAGCTGGCCAACCAGTTCGGCTACGTCATCGAAGACGAACCGCTTCCCGGTGGCGGTTCGCCGACCGGTGCCGGCCGTGCCGGCGGCCAGACCCGTCAGGTTGACGTCGGCGGTGGCAAGAAAATCACCCTCGAGCAAGTCCACGGCGGCGGCGTGATCCCCGAACTCGGACCGGGCAAGCGCATCAAGTTCCTCTCCGACTCCCGTCCGCACCCGAACAATATCCAGCTCCTGGATTACATGATCCGCGACATCGCCTGGGGCTGCGACCTGGCCCCCGATATCCTGTGGAACATCGCCGCCCTCGGTGGCGCCAACACCCGCTTCGTCCTTGCCGACGCCCAGGGCTGGATCGAAGCGCAGCAACAGGAGCTGGTGAACACGTATTGCGGCCGCTCCTACATTCACGCCATCGCGTGCGGACTCGCCACCAAGCGCCTGCGCCCCTGCAAAGATCCGCAGTGGTGGAAACACGTCTGGATCCCGCCGCCCCGTCTCACCGTCGATTTCGGCCGCGACGGCAAGATGCACCTCGAGCAGCTCAAGGCCGGCGCGCTCACCTACAAACGTCTCTACGGCTGGCAGGGTCTCGACTGGAAACCCGAGGTTACCCAAGACCTCGACGAATCCGCCTTCATCCTCAAAGGCCTCAAGGACCGCGAAGTGTCGCTGGCCGATTACCTCGCGCTCAAGACCCGCAACAATGCCCCGCAGAATCCCGAAGAGAAAGGGCAGGGGAGCGATTCCGAAAACACCGGTGACGACGGTCTGCCCACCAATCCCGACGAAGCCTCCGCCTTCCTCGGCCGTCTCGCCAAGAACCCCGAAGCCGCGGCCGCCTTCATGCGCCGCATGTCCGCCAACGCCGGTTGATCTTTATGTCCCTCCACGCACTTCCCTCCATCGCCTCGCCCGCGCAACTGTTCTCCGACTTCGTGTGTTCGCCGGTCGCGATGAAAGGCGATGCCCACTTGGCGATCATCCGCGATTTCCACGGCCGCATGAAAACCGCCGAGGCCAACCCTGCCACGCTGCAGTCGATGGTGGCCGCCGCCGCCTCGGCGCAGGCCGGCGCCGAGCAGCAATGGCCCTGGGAAATCCCGCTCTACACCGTCCAGGAGGGGATTGCCTTCATGCAGATCTCCGGCCCGCTGGTGAAAGGTTACGACGATATCACGTGCTGGTATTGGCGCCTGGCGTCGACCGATCGCATCTCGCGCGAGCTTGCCGAGATCGATCTGCGCACCGATGTCCACACCGTCATCCTCCTGCTCAAGACTCCCGGAGGCATGGCCATCGGCATCCCCGAACTCGGTGACCAGCTGGTGGAGATGCAGAGCCGCCGCCCCGTGTTCGCCTTTTCGTCCGACACCTTTGCGAGCGCCGGCTACTGGATCGCCGCCGGCTGCTCGAGCATCTTCGCCACGAAGAGCGCGTGCGTCGGCAGCATCGGCACCTACATCGCCCTGTATGATTACACGGCGATGCTGGAAGAGTGGGGCATCAAGTTGGAACTCTTCCGCCAGGGCATCTATAAAGGCCTCGGCCTGATGGGCAAGCCGCTCACCGACGAAGAACGCACGTT
>JAQSWS010000147.1 GCA_029266495.1 Rariglobus sp.
AGGATTCCCAAGGTCGGCGATGTCGAAGTAAAAGGATTTTGGGAAATCCGGATCAAAGCCATTTTTCAACTGGATGACCGTGTTGCCCGAGTGAAGATTGGCCACGTCGGATACGAATTGCGAATTTGCGATGGTAAAGACCTTTACTTGGCCCGCTTTGAATCCGGTGGTGAAGCGATAAGGAACCCAAGTGACCTTTGGATTGCGGTCCCCATTAGGCAGGGTTGGCAGATATCGGTCTCCATAGCTTGAAGGGGCCGCCGTGTCTCTGCGATCAAAGGGTGCTAAATATAAATTGGGGGTCGTTGTGGTGGAAGAGGGTGGAATGTAGAGCAACGGTCGGCTCAAGTTGGTGAAGAATTTGTCCGTGGCGAAGAACCAGTCATTGATGCGTGTGAGTGGATGAACGAAGTAGTCGCTGTGAGGTGCCGGCATTATCATTCCATCGGCATTATCAGCAGAGGGGTCGGTCAGTCCTTTGGTCGCCACGCCTATCTGAAAGAGGGCGACATTGTGGCGCCATCCCAAGTCATAGGTGGTTTCAGCGAGGGCGGTGTCGAAGGGATTCCACAGCACGACGCAAGGGATGAAGTGCATTCGCAGCCGGGATGGGCTGCCTGATCTGGTGAAGGCGAAAAGGATTTGAAAGTTGACCACCACCGGGGCTCGTCCGGGCTCCACCGAAACACTGGCGGCTTCGTTGGGCACATCGGTGTCGGCCCAATGTTTGAGGTCGCCGAAGGTGGCGACATTGGCGACCGATGAGGGAAAGCCCGTGCCGCCGCCCAAGCGAGGATCGCTGTTCGCATAGAGCGAGGGCGAGGCGATCGGTTCGCTTAGGGGCAGGCCGGAACCCGTGCCTTGCAGGAAAACCGTGAGGTCCTTTTTAAGACCGCCCAAGGCGGTGTCGGTGTGAAGACTCCGGGAGTAGGCGGTGAGGTGGTGGAAGGCGTTTTTTACCGGCTCTCTGAAGTTGGGGTCGAGAAGGGGAATCTGCTCTCGGGCCAGGATCTTCAGGAAGCGGTCGTCATTGACGGACAACCCGGTGCCGGAATCGAAGACCTCCCGGAACCCGTTGATGCGCTCCCAACCGATGCGCTGGGGGACGAGGAGGCGGTTGCGATACTCGAGCGTGTCGGGATCATTCTCATCGAACCAAGGATCGCGCACCGCGAAGTTGGCCTTCTGGCTTTCGTCGCCCACCCAGTAGGCGTAGTGTCCGATGGTTTGCGGTGCGGTTGTTCCCGGAGGCGTGCCGGCCAAAGGCTGTCGGACAACGCGGACGGTGCCGGAGAGTCCGTCGATGGAATCGTCTTTGGACGACGACGAGCCTGCGCCAACCAGCTCAACGATGTCTGCAGGATCTACGCCCGGCTGGGTGGCGAGGTCTTTGTCGGGAGTGAGGTAACCGGTCGGATAAGTTGTAGCGGTGGCAGCATCGAAGTTCATTGCGGGTCGCTCGTTGCCGCTGACCAGCCAGCGGGGCAACTGGTCGCGCCGGGGTTCGCCGTAGCGGGCGGAAGGCACCGCAGCATCGCGCCGGAGTCCGCTGTCGTAGATGCCGGTCCAGTGGGGATTGCGGTTTTCCTCCGCCCACCAGGCGCGGAGATCGGATTCCCAGAGGGGGCGACTGGCAGTGGTTAAAAACGTCTTGCGCGCCCCGGAGGTGGTGTCGGCGCGATTACGATAGAGGTCGAACAGTTTTCCGGAGGCACTTGTGACATTCTTGGCTGGATAAACTGTGGTCGCAGGGACGGAGATGCGCTGATCGGGGCCGGCATGGCGCTGGAGTTCGCCGAGGGCGATCTGAAGGCCGAAGAGGGCGTTTTGTCGCGCCTGCGCGAGGAGCTGACTGTTGTTGGCTACTTGCGTTTCGACGCGGGTGAGCGCGGCCAGCGAAACCAGCAGCAGCACAAGGAACGAGAGGAGCGTGATCGTGACGAGCAGTGCAAAGCCGTGGTGCCGCGCCGCATCGGGCGACCTGCGAACGTTGGGAAAATCGGAATGGGGGGTGGGCATAAACCGGCGAACGATCGGGGCGGAAAAAACGGACGGTAGGGGGCAGGAGGAATCAACTATTATTGCCGTCGCGGAACAATGGCATTCGTTTGGGACCTGGCCCATTGATTCCAGATACGAGGAAGGCGTGGCGAGGCGGTATTGTATCCTTATTTTAGATACTATCGGCTGCGGACGTGACGGCAGGGCGAAGGCGGATTTTTAGCGCAAAGATCGCGAAGGCCCCGCAAGGGCCGCCAAGCCAATCCCGCCCTTTGCGTCCTTCGAATCTTTGCGTTAATGAATCCGGAACTCTTGGGCAATAATCCGCAACCCGGAGTCATCCCCCCCGGGGCCGACTCGGGCTGCTTGGCCTTGGTTTAAGATGGAGCCGTTGGTCTGGGTTTATGGGTGGTCGAGAGTGACCATCTTCACCGGTTTGGCCGCCTGTGAGGACTCATGCTGGTGTATGAACAAGCAGGAATCCTACGGAGCGCCTGGATGGCGGTGGGGGCTTGCTCCACGACGGGGGCGGGCGATTGGCACGACAACAAGGTTCTCAAGATGGGACCGTTCCCATTTTGAAGACATTGAGCGAGTGCGCCGCACGAGCATGCTGAGTGAGGTGAACACCCCTCCTGTGACTACATCTCCTCTGCGTTTCCCTATGAAAACACTCCGTCGGCGGGCCTTGGGCTTAGTCGCTCTGCTCGCCTTGATTCCATTGGCACAGGCTGCCGAGGTTCCGATTTCGGTGCCAAATTTTTCGTTTGAAGACACTGGTGTCTCTAATGGCGGTGCATCGCCTTCGGTGGCCCTTTGGACAGAAGTATTGATACCAAATGGGAATTCTCTTTTAAACACAGTCGATCCCACGACTAATCTAACCAACCAGATAGGTGATCAGTATGCGCGGATATCGCTATCAGGGACGACGGGCAGACCTCCTGCTTCCCTTACCGCTTTGTCGGATGTGATCACAGATGGCGGATCTGAACCAATTACTTTTCAAGCTAACACGATTTATACTCTTACCGTAAGCTTGGCTGTGAGCGGCTCGGATACCTCCGGTGGATTTAGATATGCCTCGTTTGGTTTCTATAATGCCGCCACCAATGTGGTCATTCATTCGACCGCACTCATGCGTTTCAGCACACTGTCTACCTCGGCATTCAGTGATCGTGTGCTTGTTTTGGATACATCGTTGAGCGAGTTCTCCTCTATTATAGGATCCACATTTCAACTCGGTTTGCATGCGGAAGATGTGGGTAATACAAACGGAACGCGTTATGCATACTTTGACCACGTTCGCCTGACCTCGTTGTCCACCATTCCGGAGCCTTCCTCTTGGGCGATTCTGTTGGGAGGGGCGGCTCTTGGTTTCGTTGTTTTACGTCGGCGCCGCGCCTGAGACGCGCACCTGGCCGCTGAGTTTTCATTCCTTGCGTGAGTTGGCTCGCTGGCGCTCGTCGAGACGCCGGAAGAATGCCGGTATCGTTCAATGCCTCGGGGTTTGCCCCGAGGCATCTTTGTTTCTTGAAGACTATGAAAATCCTCTTCCTGTCCGCATTCGCGCAATTCCAAGTTGCTCCAATGACGGCTCGTAAGCCAAACCTCGCAACCGCTTCCACCATGCACTCCATTCTTCGCCGCGTCGTCCCCTTTTTCCTGCTGACCACCCCGATGACCGCCGCGCCCGACAGCCCATCCACCTTCACCGCCAAACCAGTGGCGCCCTACATCGTGCTCAAGCTCGACGACATGGTCGCCAAGGACGGCCGGGTGCCAGACCGCTGGCGACGGATCGCGGATTTCGCCGAGCAGCGAAAGATCAAGGTGTCCATCGGCATCATCGGCAACTCGCTTGAGGGCGATCATCCGGAGTATATCGCGAGCCTGAAGCAGATGATTGCCACCGGACGCATCGAGTTTTGGCATCACGGTTACGATCATCGCCAATGGGTCGAAGGCGATGTGACGTTGAGCGAGTTTTCCAAGACCAATCGCGCACACCAACTCGATCATCTCGCCCGCACCCAGCAATTGGCGAAAGACAAGCTTGCCCTCACCTTCACCACCTTCGGCGCGCCTTTCAACGCCATCGACTCCACGACCGCGAACGCCCTTTCCTCCATGCCGGAGATCAAGGTGTGGCTCTACGGCGATGCAAAGCTGTCCGCCGGTAAATTCATCGGCAGCCGTGAAAGTCGCGTAAACATCGAGGCTCCCGTCCACAAACCCAACTACGAGGCACTGGTGAAAGGCTTCGAGGCCGAGCGCTCAAAGAACCACCGCTATTTCGTGATTCAAGGCCACCCCATGAGCTGGGACGACAACGCCTTCGCGGAGTTCGTCCGCATCGTCGATTATCTCGCCGCCCAAGGCTGCATGTTCGTCCTCCCCGTCGAGCTGCCTGACCTGCTCAAATAAGGTGCATCTCAAGGGGTGCTATATCGTGGCGCAAAAACGGAATGAGCGCGGCCGCATGGCTTTTTTCGTTTCGCGTTGAAACCAACGTTCCGCCTCGCGAGTCCGGGGTTTGACGGGAGAAGTGGCTTAAAGGGATTCCGCCGTCAGAGGGCATGGTCGGCGGGGAGATTGTCACCACGCCAGATCCGCACCGAGGCCCAGGGCTCGTCCGCGGTGATCCAGAAGGCATCGCTCGCAGGAAGGCCCAGGGGCAGGAATGCGGTGGTGCACAGATAGAGGCTGCCGGTGCTGATGTAGGCTTCCCAAGATTGGGTTGCGAGCCGTGCACGCCGATGCGCAACCAGCCGGCCGCGTCGAACGTCCCCGGAACGTCGAGCGTGCGACGGATCACCGCATCCAGCGCGCAACGCGCCTGGGCCGGGGTTGTTTCATCCGGCAAATCGTGCTGCAACGCCATCTGCGCGAGGTGTTGAAATGCACCGCAACGATAGGCCAGCGAGCGGCCGATGGGCGGGAAAGTCCCGTCCGGTGCGATCAGGCGCTCAAGCACGGCGGCCAGGCGGCGCGCTCGGTCCCGCACGGAGAGGAGGAGTTTTTTCCACGCGTCCGAGCGGGGCGCCGCGACATCCAGCACGTCGAGCAACATGGGCTGGATGACGAAGCTGTTGTAGTAATCCCAATGGAAGTTGGGTCCGTCCCCGTAGGCTCCGTCGCCTTTATACCACTGCTCGTGCTGACGCACGGCGTAGTCGATGCGCATGAGGTCGACCTCGCCGGTAAATCGAAGGAGCGCGGCCTCGACCATGGCGGAAAACAACAGCCAGTTATTGAAGCCGGGCTGAACGGTCCGTGTGGAGCGGAGGGCGGCGTGCAGCCGCTCGCGGGTGACTTCCGGAAGCGAAGCGAACAGTGCCTGCGGGGCCCGCAGCAGGGCGTGGGCGAGGAAGGCGGCGTCCACGAGCACTTGTCCTCCTTCCGAGAAATTCAAGAAATCAGGGGAGGCGGGGTCCATCGCTTGCGTGAGGGCGACCCGGGCGAAAGCGCGCAGTTCGCCTTGAATCCTGGCTTCCCTCCGGATCGGCGGGGAATCGAGCTCCAGCCAGGGGCGAGACCGGCCAGCGTGCGGCCCAGCGCCTCCAGATGGGTGAAGCGGCGGCGCCCCGGGGCCTGTCCATCCCGGGCTTCCACGGGCATGGTGGCGCGGAGCCTGCCAGCGGCGAGGGCGCGACACGATCGAGCAGGGCGATCCAGCGGGCGCGGGTTTCAGCGGGGGAAGCGGGGCGGGTCATGGTTGCTTCAGTCTGGCGTTCTCCTGAGAACCACGGATTTCATCGATGGGCACGGATTATCAATCCACCAGGGAAACGTTTGGCATTCATCTCGCGGTTGATGGATTTTCATTCCGCGCGATGTAACTTTCTCATTCACGAGATCTATGGTGAATTGAACGGCGCTTTTGGTTGAATTATTTGCCCAAGGAGCCGTCGGAGATGAGATAGTAGACATGGCCGGGAAGCAGGTCGAACGAGATAGTAGACATGGCCGGGAAGCAGGTCGAACGCGGCGGCGTTGCCGATCTCCTTCACCGGATAACCGTTGAGGTCCAAGGCGGTGACTTTGAGCCGCGCGGCGTCGGGGCGTTTGAAACGGACATTGCCGGCGATCTCTCGCATCAGCCACGGGTCCTGTCCGAGGCGGGTGATGCGGTGAACGCCTTCCTTGGCGGGCTCGGTGGCAAAGTCGGAGGGCTTGTCCTCGGACATCGCCTGCACCAACAGGCGTTTCGAAGTGGCGAGAGGCTGTCCGTCGAGGGCGACTGCGATGATGTGGCCGACTTCGAGAGGCGACGTGATGGTCACGTCTCCAAGCGAAACCGGACCGGCCTTCCGGAGGTCGCCGCTGACGCCTTGGGCGGCGGGCGCGTTGAGGGCGAGCACGCCCTTGCCGTAGTCGAGTTTGATCTCGCGGGTGGAACTGAGGACGGTCTGCGCGGTGCGGTCGATGAAGGGCGTGAGGTCCTTGGTGTCGAGCGTGCCGCCTTTTTCGTTGATGCCGACGTTGGTGCGGCCGACCAGATGGATCAGCGGGTCGATGCCGCGGCTCTGGGTTTTGGCGCCGCCATCGCCGCCGACATCACCCTTGCGGAATTCGTCGAGACCGGCCTGCTGCACGAGTCGCGAGCCTTTGAGCCCCAGCGCGTCGGCGATGGTCATGGGAAGATCGGCCATGAGTTCGCCGGTTTTGACGAGGCCGCGGCGATACAGGAAGGCGGCGGCGGGGAACTGGCCCGCCTGCGTCGGAGACATGAGGGTCCAGGGCTGCATGAAGAACCCGGGCTTCACCGCCCAGCGGCTGGAGTCGAAGGCGAAGTGGACGACGGCGTCGGTGTCCTGCAACGAGCCGTAGATCGAGAGGAAAAGAGGCGCTTCGCTGCGGTGGCGGCTGGGGCGGTTCCAGGCGATCTCGGAGATCATGGAGGGACGGCGGTTATACATGGGATCCATCGCCGGGTTGAAGAAGGCGCGGGGCTTGCCGCGCTCCTCGGCGTCGAAACGCAGGGCGCTCACGTCGGAGTAGGTGTGTCCCTCGCGAAGGGACCAGGCGGAGTTGTCGCCTTTGTGGTTGGCGCCAAAGTAGCCGTGGTGGTCGATGAAGTCGCCCGGCATGTAGCTGAGTTTTTCGAGGGGGCCGAAGATGTCGTTGTTGGCGGTGGTCCAATTGGAGGCGGTGATCAGGCCCTTGTAGCCGAGGCTGCGAATGTAGCGCACGGTATCGGCGTAGAAATCGCGCTGGATTTCGAAGAGGAACGCGGCGGTGGCCTGGTCGCGCGGAGTCTTGCGGGTGAACATCTCGTAGAGCGGGCGGAACCCGAGGCGGCCTGCGGCGAGGTCGTCGCGCGGGTGGGCGAGGTTGTTCCAGGCGGAGAGCGCGCTGCGCAGGGAGCCGTGTTTTTTGACCGCCCAGTCGCCGAATCGTTTCTCCAGCTTGCGCATCTGGGGGTCGGGAATGTTCTTGTAGGTAAAGGTCCAGAAAAAGAGGGAGTCCTCGTTGACGAGTTCCAAGGCCATGACGGCCGGTTCGTTGGCGAGGGCGGTCCCGGAGGAGGTTTTGGTGGCGAGAATGCTTTTCCACCAGCCGCGGTAAACCTCTTGGAATTCGGGTTCGAAATACAGCAGGGCAAAGGGCGTCTTGGAGCCGTCATAGCCTTCGCGCCAGTCCGGGCCGGCCTTGGGTTTCAACCAGACGGGGAAGTAGATCGAGAGCAGCGAGTAGATACCCTGGCCCTTCAGCGCCTCGATCGAGGTGATCCGCTCCTTGATTTCGGACGACTTGAGTTCGCCGGTTTTTGAGTCGTAGAGGCCGCCGTGGAGGCGGACGAGATTGACGCCATATTTGGCGAGCACGCGCGCCCCGTGGGTGACATCGCCGCCGCCGTCGCCGTTGACCGCCCAGAAGCGCACGGGTCGGCCGTTGCCGGAGTGAACGAACTGCTCGCCCCTGGCTTGGATCCAGCCGTTCTCGCCGGCGAATTTTTCGTTGAGGGGGCGCAGGTCGATCGGACTGGACTTGAAGTCGTCCGGCGCGGGATTCCACGGAATCCAATCTTGATTGGCGGCTGCGAGTCGGGCTGCCGCGGCGGCGAGGACGAGGAGGCAGGCTGGAAGGGGTGCGGCGCGGCGAAACAAGCGGAGGGCACAATTCAGGGTTGGGACGGGGTAAGACGCCATTTTTCATGGAAGCGGAGCGATACGAAGAACGGCAACGGCCTTAAGATGGGATCAGTCCCAATCTGAGCGGCGAAGGAATCCATGTCCGGTTGGTCTGATCGCGGGGGCACACAAACGTGGGACGGGTCCCAAGGCCATCCGGTTGAGTAGGGGAAGAGAGGTGATGACGCTCCCCGTGCGTGAAACCCTTCGTTCGCTTTATACCCTCTCTGCTCCTTGGTCTGGCTTGTTCCATCGTGTCGCTTACGGCCGCGCCCGTGAACCCGGCCGTGGTGCCCACGTCGGGCAACTCCTGGCAGGTGCGTCATGACAGCTTCAACGCCATTGCCAGTCAGGGCGGCATCGACCTCCTGTTTTTAGGAGACTCGATCACCGACGGCTGGAATCGCCAGGGCAAGCAGATCTGGGCCGAGCGTTACGAGCCGCTCAAGGCCGCCAACTTCGGCATCGGCGGCGACAAGACGGAAAATGTCCTCTGGCGCCTGCAAAACGGCAATCTCGACGGCATCCGGCCCAAGGTCGTCGTGCTTCTCGTGGGGACCAATAACATATTCCGCGACACGGCCCCGGAGATTGCCGAGGGTGTCACCGCCATCGTGAAGGAAATTCGCACACGCAGCCCTTCAACGAAGGTGCTGCTGTTCGGGATCTTTCCCCGCAATCAGAAGCCCGATGAGCCCGTCCGCGCGAAGATCACCGCAGTCAACAACATCATTGCCAAGCTCGAGGACGGCAGGGAGGTGTTCTTCTTCGATATCGGAAAAAAGTTTTTGGAACCCGACGGCACGCTGCCGAAATCCATCATGGGCGACAGCCTCCACCCGAACCCCGTCGGCTACCAGATCTGGGCCGACGCGATGCAGGGTAAACTTGACGAGCTGCTTAAGTAGGCGCGTCGGAAGACGAGAAAGACCCGCTATCATCCTTCAATCGTAATGGTTGCTCCGGCGGAGAGGCGCGTGTGCGGTTCGAATTCGAGCCGGCAGGTCCCGTTGGTATGAGTGTGCGCAAGCAGGCGTGCATCGGTGTCGGCGAGGGACGGGGCGTCGGAGAGACCGACGGAAAATTCCAGCGCGGTCACGCGGAAGACTCCGATTTTGATCTCGAAACGCGCGCCGGTGGCGGTGCGGAAAAAGGTGGCGGTTGCACCGGGAAGCAGCGCGCACCAGCGACCGACGGGAAGCGGGCGGGCGGGGGCGATGCGCAGCGTTTCGCCGTCGTATGAGAGTCCGAGGAAGGCGTTGGGTATGGCGAGAGCCGAGAGCGGGCGGAAGTAGTGTCCGCCGAATTCCTGGTGGTCCCAATACATGCCCCACGTGCGGTGGCGGGCGTCCACGTTGCGGATGATTTCCTCGGCCTGCTCGTTGAGTCCGGCGTAATAGAGCTGGGCGGCGAAGTTGAGTTCGACGCCGGTCCAGCAGGTGTTGGCCTGGTCGACCCAGCAGTCGCGGTCCACGGGGTGGAGAAACGCGTCGCCGGGCCACTGGCAATTGCGCAGGCCTTGGTCGGGATGGTAATTCAGGCGCAGGATGGTGCGCAGGGCGGCGCCGGTTTTCTCCGGATCGACGATCGGGGGAAGACCGAGCTGGCGGGCGGCGCCGTCGCCGATGATCTGGTCGGCGAGGCAGCCGGCCTGGCCAGCGGGATCCTTCGGGTCGGGCTCGGAGGAGAGGGTGAAGTAGCCGCCGTTCCACGTGGTGCGTTCAAGCGTGGCGCGACCTTGTTCGAGGAACGATGTGTATTCAGAAATAAATGACGTGTCACCGAGGCGGCGGGCCGTGACGAGGGCGAGGGAGACCGCCGCAAGCCACTGGGTGACGACGTAGGGCGAGACGCCGAACATGGGGAAGTTGTCGTAGGAGCACATGATTCCCTCCATGTCGGGCAGCCGGTCGCCGTTGCGGTCGCGTTCGCGGAGCACGTAGGCGAGGGCGGCCTTGGCGTGCGGCCAGAGCTTTTCAAGGTAGGCGCGATCGCCGGACCAGAGGGCGGCGCGGAGCGTCATGAACACGTATTGGCCCGGCATGTCGAGGCGCGTGCCATCGAGTTCGCGCGGGTTGGGCGTGGTGGAGTTGCAGGAGACGGAATGGATGACCGAACCGTTCGCGTTCTGGAACTTGCTCCAGAGATCGACGGTCATGCGGTCGAGCCCGGGGAAGAGCAGGGAGACGGCGATCTGGCCATACATGGCGACGTCGGTCGTGGCGATGCCCGCGTAGGAGCGGTCGGGGCCGAGGCCCTCGAGCACGCCGAACATGCGCGTGCGGGTGAGCCAGGTGCTGGTGCGCAGGGTGTTGAGCTGGGAGTTGATCTGGTCGAGGACGTGGATCGGCAGGGAACTGTCGAAGAAGGTGCGGTGGAACGCGGTGCTCTCGTCGTGGAGGCGGGTGCGTTCCTGTTGCGCGTAACGGGCCACCGCCTCGGCGGAGTCGAAATGGTCGGAGTAGAAGTGGCCTTCGAGCGGCGGACCGCCGCGGGTGGCGGCGGATGGGCCGGCGGCGGGACCTCCGGCGGCATTGCCGGGAAAGGAGGCATCCTCAAGGTAGCCGGCGGCGATGCTTTTGGCCGCCTTGGCGTAGTTGTTGGGAAAATGCCAGGCGAGGGCGAAGGTGTGGCGCAGCGCGGTGTCGCGCCGGCCGAGGGTGGCGTGGGTGCCGAGGGTGACGAAGCAGCGCGGGTCGGCGCGGAGGGCGCCGGTGGCCGGATTGCGACCGTTGCGGCCGGCGGTGTCGTCGTATTCGGGCAGAGGATACTCGCGCAGGCAGCGTTCGTAATAGGGGTGGGGATGCTCCCAGCCCAGATAGGCGGTGGAGTTTTCCGAGAACGAGGCGAGGCAGAGGCCGCCGGTGGTCG
>JAQSWS010000005.1 GCA_029266495.1 Rariglobus sp.
CGTCAGCGTCGATGGCGGCACCCCGACGTCCGTCGATTGTTATGCGACAAGCCCGGCCTATCAGGTGAAGGTGTTTCAAGTGAGCGGCCTGCCCTACGGAACATACACACTGCGCGCCACGGTCGCCACCAAGAACCCCGCGTCCGGAGGAAACTACATCGGAATCGACTATTTCGAACACCAACCCTGATCGACTCCGAACCCGGCCAGCCCCTCTCCCGGGGGCTGGCTTTTCTCGTTTATCCAACCGGCGACCTCGTTTTCCACCCGATGAAAAACACCTGCGCATTCTTCCCCCGCTCATCCGCACTCCTGCTCTTTCTTCTTGGAACGCTGCAAGCGGCATTGCCCGCCAAAGCTCAGCTCCCACACGGCGAGGATCCCGTTGTCATGACGATCAACGGCGAGCCCGTTTCCGCCCGCGAGTATACGCTTGTAATGATGCGCCGCGCTTCAGAGGTGTATTCCATTTTTAAGGACAACCAGGACCTGAACGATCACGCCGGATACTGGAACGAGCGCCCCGATTCCCCGGCCCCAAGTCCCATTCGTCATTTGCGCGACAAAGTTAAAGCGGAGCTTGTCCGCATCAAAGTCACACAGTCACTCGCCCGGGAAAAGGGACTGATCAACGATACGACGTTTGCCGCCTTTCAAGAAACCTGGCGGACGGAAAACATCCGCCGGCTCAACGCGATCAAGGCCAGCGAAGTCGTTTACGGTCCGCGCCAATATGGTGAAACCGCCTACTATTACATTTGTTTCGGCGAGTTGAACCACCGGTTGCAACGAGCGCTTTCAAGCTCCCCCGAATACAAGGTGACCGAAAAAGAACTTGAAGCCTGCTATGCCGCCAACAAGAGCCGCTACGAAGGCCTCTCCTTCTCCAACGTGCGTGTCAAACTCGAGACGATCATCCGGACCGCCAACTATGAAGCCATGATCGATAAGCTGTGCGCTGCGGCCAAGGTTGAGAACGACGACACCCGGCTTCGTGCGCTTGTCCCCCGTCACGACAACTGAATACAGGACGGAAGCGGCGGTCTTTTGGCGCTCGCCACACCCACCCAACGAAGAACCCTCCCTGCGAGTCAAGGGAGGGCATCAAGCAACTCCGACAGTGTCTTAGCTGCGTCTCCTGCGATTCCAAATCGCAAGGCCCAGCACCCCGGCGCCACCGAGTAGCGCATAAGTGGACGGTTCCGGAATCGCGGACGAGGTCAGCGTAAAGTTATCCATTCGAATGATGTCATTCTGGGTCACGCCCAACCGAAAACCTACGTTCAATGCACTGACGTTGGTCGGCGTGTTATCGGTGATGGTCGTGAAGGTGCCAAAAACGGATGCGTCGGCACTGCTCAAAACGGACCCTGTGAAAGCAACCGATCCACCCGAGTTCACCACGTCGAGATTCACGGTGTAATAGGAGCTTTCCGACCAGGTTCCGCTGCTACGGGTAATCGTCGACGAACCGATTTGCGTGCCCACCGCGCCAGTCGAGGTGTTGATACCTTCGAAAATACGGACATCAGCGGTGGTGGTGCCCGTCAGTCGGAAGATGGTCACATAACCGGTGCCACCGGCAACATGGGTGAGAAACCCGCCGCTCAGGCCGTTTTGACTGAAGGCGTTCAACGAGGCATCAAAACGCAGATCCATTTTCAGTGAAAAATTCGCGCTGGTGGCCGCCGTGTTGAAAAGCACCATCGATGTTGTTCCAGAAGCGCCCCCGTTATCGTTCTTACGAAGGTTTGCACTCTCCCACACGACCGCGTTTCCACTGGAGAACGCAGGCGTAAAGTTGGATGTGTAATCGCTCGCGGCATTGAAGTTGATCGTAGCCGCATGGAGTGGCGCCAGCAGCACGCTGGCCCCGGCGAGGAGGTATTGGTTCGTTTTCATATGGAGCAGGATTTTGGGGCTCGGCTGGAGAGTTTCCCGGGGGATTCGGCGAAACAATGCCCCTCTCCATTTAACCGTTAAGCATCTCTCATGGATACGCACAGCCGCTGCCGGCACATCGGGAGCCACCCATCCATGGGAAGCTTCCTCCCTTAAGACCCGCCGGACGATTTGATCAATTGCGCCGATGCAGATGGCGCGCGCCACAATCCCGATCGAATTCCTTCAACTTCTTTTCCGGATTGCTCCAATTGCTTTTCGAAGACCCTGAACGGCCTCACGGAGTTTATGTGCGTCAGCACTATCCTGCGCCTCGGCCTCCAGGCGCTCGAAAGCGGGATGCGCGAAAATAGGACTTTCCACGGACGGGACGTCACCGGAAGAGCCCTCTACATCTTTGAGCGCACCAGCTAGGCCAGCGACCAGACGGTTGAGGCGTTCGACTGCCGCACGCAAAGCGACTTCGTCGCGCCCCGGCCAATAGCCGCCCTCGTCCTCGATACGCACCTCAAGACCAAGCGATTGCCCGGCAAGGGCAAGATCCACCGCGGCAAGATGACAGCGACGAAATGATTCCCAGCCATTCAGACTCGCGTATTGAGTTTTGCACGACGCGAGAAAGTGCCAGCCATCATCCTTCCCCGACGGAAGCAGTCCGCCGCCTCCCGCCGCTTTTACCGTGGCCGGATACCGGCAGAGCCCGAGCACCAGCGGTTCACTGCCCTTCCCAAGTTGAACGAGGAAAATCCACCCCTCCGTAGGTTCGATGGCCACGCCAGTGCAAGTATCCGGATCGCCAGGAACCGGCACGCTGAGCCAGGCGGTCGCAAACTGGCTCAAGTCCGCAGCTTCGTTGCTAAGCTCAAAAACCCGATCAACCCGACCTTCGGTTGCGAGCGTTTCAGCCACGCCATGCCAGCGAGTGACGGTTGCCCTCACCGCCGGCTCATCAAGCGAGGCAGGCGCACGAACGTGGACGTGAAGAGAGAGGCCCATTCAGAGAGCTTCGGAATGGCACAGGCGCGGTCAAGCCACGCTCGTGCCGGGGTATGGAGCGCGGCTCGTCCGCTCCCGCGCATTGATCTCCCTTTTTTGAGCTCTCTTACGGTAAACCTGTCAGATCACCAGCATTCCCCGACGATCAGCCACGGTGATCTCCGCCTTGGTGCCTGAGTTAAACTCAAGAAAATCAGATTCGAAGCCATCGCTAAAAATCACGCCCCGTTCGGGCATGTGGGATTCAATGGCAAGCGACGTGGTTTGATCCACTTTTCCAAAAACGAGCTCCGTCGTTGTCGTTTGGCTGGGGAACGGCTCACGCACGGTAAAAACCAAATAAGGCGAATCCCATGCGAGCTTGGGGAAATTCGCCCGCGAGACGCCTGAATCGGCCTGGCTGATTCCCGCCATTAGTCCCTGCGCACCCGCGAGGAGACTGCTAAACCAGCCAGTTGATCCCATCCCAGTGGACACAATGACCCCGCTGGATGAATGCCGCTCTTTCTTCTCGCCGTGATGAAGGGTGTAACGCGCCGAACCATGACTCTTTGGGCCGATGAACAGATCGTTCACCGCGTAGAGAAACTGTCCGTCGTTCAACGAAGCCTTGGCCATTGTCGCCGCCTTGAGTGGACGTTTCTGACGCAGAACCTCCGGGGCAACCTTCGCAAGATCGCGGACAAAAAAAGGAAGGAGCTTACCGTCATAGCGGGATGGATCCGGGTTCACTCCGATGAGCGGCTGCCCATCAAGATACTTCAGCGTGTTCGCGACCAACCCATCTTGCCCGACCGCGACGACAACATCGCCGGGACCAAAAATAAAATTGGGCAGGAACGACCGATGCACCACCTGAAGTCGGCCAAGCTGCGTCAACAGCTGCGAGGCTTCGCCGACCGCCTGTCGATAGACGGCGTCTTCCCGTTCGTAGTCGGAAAAATCGCCGCCCAACTGTTCCACATAAAAGCGAGCCTGACTTACCGTGTTGAAGCGCGCCTTGAGTTCTTCAAGGCGCGTCTCACGCACGATGAGCACGATTTTGCTCTCGGTGAGTCGGTCCATGTCAGGCTTCGCGCTTGCCCATGAGTTCGCGGAGCAGGTCCGGCGAGATGTTCAACTGACCGATCTTGTCGGCCCGGCCGGCCATTTCCTGAAAAGCGACTGCGATCAGTTGTTCCGGATTCATGCCCGCATTGGCCAATGCCTGAAGCGTGCGGGCATCCGCCGTGCCGAGGGCCTTCATGGTGGCTTCGATGCCATACGCGCGCGCATCCGACTCTGCCCGCGCATTCGTGGCCGTAAGCTCGACCAACTCCTTCTTCTTTTGCTCCAAGGCCACGCTCGCGGCCATTTCCGCCTCGCGCAGCAGGCGCTGCTTTTCCTGCACGGCGCGGTCCGCATCCATTTTGGTTTCGCGGATCTGGCGCTTTTTGAGTTCGACCGCGTTCTCGGTATTGAACTCGTTTTCCTTGATTGCGCGTTCGTTTTCGACGGCCGCATTCCGGCGGCGGAAGATCGCTTCGTCGGCCTCCTTCAAGAGTTGTTCGCGGGTTTCCGCTTCGAGTGCGCGTGCCGTTTCCGGCGTGGGTTTGATCGCCAGCACCGAGAATCCGATGATTTCCAACCCAAGGGCGGCGATCTCGGGCGAACCGATCAACTTAGGCCGAAGAGCCTCCACCAGCGCATCCGATTCGCGCACGGCCTGACGCAACGGCAGTCGCTGAAGCTGCGCACGCGCCTGAACATTGACGATATTGATAAGACGCTGCGGGAGTTTTTCAGGATCGTCCGACGCATAGCGCTGGCCATTGGCCGCCAGCGTAAAGTCCATGAGCGCAGCCAGTTTTTTCGCATCGGTCACGCGATAGGTGATCTGCCCCTGGATGGTCACCTTCTGGAAATCCGTCGTGGTTTCTTCGAAGATGAACGGCACTTCGTTACTCGCTGTCGGGATCGCCACCAGCGAAGTGGTCGGCGCGTAATAGAAAAATGCGAGACCGGCGCCTTCGCGCACAAGCCTGCCCTTTTGATACTGGAGCAGATAGATGGTCGGTTGGACCTTGATGAAGCGAATGCCAAACATGGTGGTGTGAGTTAAGGATGAGTTGAGAACGGAAAGTGAGAGTTATCGTGCCCGGGGAATCAGGCGGCCCAAACCATGAACAAGCACGATCAGCAGAAACCCCAGGTTACGAAGCGGCAGAGCCGGCCAAAACAGAGACAGCGCACCAAGGGGCTCGGTTTGAGATAACTGTCGGTCCAAGCGCTCCGCCAGAACCCGCAGCCACGAGATGGAGCGAGGCCAGTCGGAAACCCCGCGAACAAGGTGCTCGGGAATACCCCGCACACCCAAGTCCGCACCCGCCAAAGCCCCGGTGATCGCGCCGACAGTATCTGTATCTCCGCCGCAATTCATCGCCGATTCCAAAGCCGCCTGAAAATCCCTTCGATGGCGCCACCAGGCATAAATCGCAATCGGCACACTGTGATAGGCATAACCGCTCACGCCTTTGCCCAGGCCCAGTCGGATCGCAAAATCACACACGCTCATATCCGAAGACCGCGCATCACACATTTCAGTCACTATGCGCTGCCAGTCAGGCTCAGGACTAAGGCCTAGCAAAAGGGCGTTTGGACTCCCGTCAGCTTGGCTACAGGCGAAAGCCGCAATCTCAGCGACAGCCCGGGCTGCGACAATCGCCCGCGTATCCGTGTGCGTCAGCCGGGCCGAGGCTTCGACGAATTGACGACGACGCACTTCATCGTGCGCAAAAAACACACCCATGACGGCGCTCCGCATCGCAGGGCCATTTCCTGCAGACGCAACACCGCTCCTCTTGGGCGAGAACCCCATCCATAACTTCACAATGGCCTTGGCTGTGGCCACCCCCACGCCTGCGGGCAAGGCGAGCAGCCACCACCGAAGTTTTTTCGCCAGCGCACGCTGGAATGCATCCGCATCGGTCGGATGCTCCAACAAACACTGCGCCACCATCGCGGTATGTTCCGTATCATCGCTGATCATTCCGCGCCCGCAGAAAAACCGATGCCGCCATTGGCCTTCCCATCGCGAAGCAATCACCTGCGGACCCAGCCCCTCGGCCGGCAAACCCAGCGCATCACCCACCGCCGTGCCCAAAAGCACGCCAGCCAGACGCTCTTGATAATTGAGACGGTCAGGCATGGTCAGAGTTCGAAGTTAAAACCGCGCTTGGCTAGTTGCTCATAACGTTGGCGGTTGAACCTGTAATATTGCGCAGCCCGATGGGCGACGTCCTGCTGGTATTCGTCCAGTGCTTCCAGCAATTCCATGCCCAGAATTTTTTTTCTGAAATTCCGCTTATCGAGCGGCTGTTCCAGGACTGCCTCATAAAGTCGCTGGAGTTCGCCCAACGTAAACTTCACGGGAAGCAGCTCGAAGCCGATGGGCTCGTAACGCACCTTCGCCTTCAGGCGCTTGAGCGCGATTTCAACGATACGTTCATGATCGAAACCCAGTTTTGGAAGCTCCGCCACGGGGAACCAAGCAACGTTCTCCGCGTCACTGGCGGCCTGCAACGCATGGTCCGAAAGCTTCACGAGAGCGTAATAGGCCACACTGATGACCCGCTCTCGCGGATCACGATCTGCCTCACCAAAAGTGTAAAGCTGCTCAAGATACAAACGGGTGATGCCGGTCTCATCCATTAACTCCCTGCGCGCGGCAGCCTCAAGATTCTCGTCAAGACGAACAAAACCACCCGGCAAAGCCCACGCCCCTTTGAACGGGGCGAGCTTTCGTTGAATCAGGAGGAGCTTTAGATCAGCGTCATCGAAACCAAAGACTACCGCGTCCACGGTCACCGCCGGATGAGGGTGCTGATAAGTGTAGGTCATCGCAAGACCGCCCATAGTGTTAATTAAACACAAAGAGTAAATCAAAAAGTGTAATTACTACACTAAGAAAAACTCGTGACCTTCAAAACCCAAGTTCTATATCTCCCACGCAACCTACCGCCCCTGATCCGCCACAAGGCGCACTCGCACGAGCAAGTCATTCAATTGCCCGCGAGTATCTTCACTCGGCAGTTCAATCAGGCGGCTGGCTTCATGTGCGGCCTGGAGCTCGGATCGCAGCCGCTGGTATTCCATCTCGTGAAAAACGACGTCTGCGTCTTCCAAGGTCGATTGTTCGGGACCACCCAATTTGCGGGCGATGAGTTCCGGCAGGTAAGGCAAACGAAACGATTCGTTCAATGTGACCAGGTTGGCCTCGATTTGCCCTGTCCTCATCAACCAGATGCCGGTGAGCAGCACCCGATAAACGTAGAGGAGCGGTTTTACGCGACGCGGCGACTCCTTCAGGAACAGCTTCCACTGCGTTTCCGCGAAACCGAAGTAATGATGCGAATGATGTCGGGTGATGCATCCCTGCGCGATCGACTTGAGCTCGTCGTGCGCCGGCGACGAGCGAACGATCAACGGAGAATAAAGCTGCTCCAGAACGTAGCCGTTTTTCTTCAGCAGAAGATGCATGAACTTCCTCACGTCGTGACTCACGATGTCCATGTCGAGTCCCTCAATGATGCGGGCGTCCTCGATAGTTTCGTCGTCCACATCCAATCCGGCGATTTTGGCTAACGGAAGCACATGGCTCCCGCGCAAATCGAAATCCGAATCCGGCGAAGGGAACCCATAGAGATGCGCACCACTGATCGTCGCAAAAAGCAACGGATACGGCTGGGCGGCGACGATGTGGTGCAGGCGGGGATCAATGGTCATGGAACGAGAATCCTCTCAGTTAAAGTTGAGCGCGGCGTGCTTCGATCAGGAAGGCGTTCACTTTTTCGTAGTCTGGTCGTTCGGGCAGTCGGGTTTGCCGGAGAGCCGCTTCAAAATCGCGGTGCAACTCACGGCGCCAGGCATCGATTTCCTCCCAGGCAAGCTCTCCCCGCTTCACGGCCAGAAGCCGGTCGCGATGGGACTCAACGCGCACCGGCACGCGGTTTTCCCGCAGAGTGCCGGCACCGGTCAGCAACAGTCGGAGCAGATGCATCGCGTGTTTCCAGCGGATTTCTCCTTGGTTCCGCAGGTCCTGCTCCAGCTTTTTGAACTGGCTGAGCGCATAGCCATTGAAGGTCTGAAACACCATCTGCGACAGGAAACACTCCCGCAGTGAAAGCAGGCGGTCGCCGATCACGGTCGTTTTATCGACCAACGGAGAATACAGGCATTCCAGCACGTTGGGATTGGCCTTGAGGGCCATCACCAAAAATTTCTGGAGTTCCCAGTAACACGTTTGAGCCTCGTTGTCCTCGAACTGCTCGGGTGCACCAAACAGAGACCACTGCATCTCGGGCGGCGCCTGATAGATCCCGCGCAGGTCCGTGTCCGAAACTTCGGTATCCAACCCGTAGGCACGCGAGCCTACCGTGCAGCGGTAAATCACGCAGTCCTCCAGCTGAAAACTGATCAACGCATCGGACGCCGGCAGCCGATCTTTGAAATGTTTGAGCACCTCGAATTGCGCGCGTTCGATCGAGGTTTCGAAACCGTCCGAAAAGCGAATTAGATAGTGAACTTCCGTGCCGGCCGGTGTGCGCGCGACAATTCCCACCGCGCCGCGCGGGTGCACAGCGGCGCCGTTGCTGCCCTTCACTTCCTGATGAACGACCACTTGGGTGCCTGCGGATACCTTGGCGCTGTTGGATGTCATTCGGTGAAGGGTTCAAAGCGTCATTGTTGGACGACGCGGGGCAGCATGCCGCACGAGCTCACGCCATCAATGCTTTGGTGTCGGTGCTGAGTTCGGCGTGTTTGTCGAAGCCGATAAAGATGCGGGCATTCGCGTTCTTGCCGACTTCCGAGAGGGTTTGCAGCTCGCGCAGGCGAACCAGAGCCGGGTGTTTGGCGTAGGCTTCGGCCGCCTGAGCTTGTTCGCGCAGCGCCTGCACCTCGGCTTCGGTGCGGATGCGGAGGGCTTCGGCCTCGGCACGAGCTTCACGGAGGTGGGCGTCGGCCAATGACACGGATGCCTTGGCGTCGCTTTCGACGGAGGCGGCGGCTTCGATCAGTTTAATCTGGGCCTTGGCCTCGGCGGCGATTTTCTGCTGCTCGGCCTGGGTGCGGCTTTCGACGAGCTGCGCTTGCGACAGGCGCTCGGCGGCGAGAACTTTGTTCATCACTTCCTGGAGGTTTCCGGGAAAGACGAGGTCCTTCACGTCGGCTCGCTGGATCGCGATGCCGTAGCCGGCGGCGGTGCCTTTCACTTCGGCGAGGATGTCTTCGCTGAGGCGGTTCCGGTTGGTGAGAATCTGTTCGAGCGTCATCGACGCGAGGGAACGACGGGCGGCAAGCTGCACGTCGCTGTAGAGGCGTTCGTCGTGGTTGCTCACCTGATGCAGCGCGGCCACCGGGTCGGTGACTTTAAACTGCACGATGATGCTGACGCGGATCGCGACTTTGTCGGCGGTCAGGATTTCCTGCCCCTTGATCGTCAGGTCGCGCTCACGCACGTCCACGAGCACGATCTCGACAAGCGGTGAGCGATAAAATGGCAAATTCCAGCGGCGGGGGATTTCGTAAAATCCGGGGCCGAGGACTTCCTGCATGATGCCGTCGGCATAACGCAGACCGCGGTGGGTGTCTTTGATGAGGAGGGTAGTTTTCATTTTTAAAGCGGATGCTCCGAAGCGAGGCCCATGCTGAAGTAATGACCGAATCAGATCGGTTTCGCCGATACGGTGAGGTGGCGAATCTTGTTGGCGGTCATCTTCATGGCGTCGCCGGAGCAAAGTCTGGAAAGGGTGTGTGAATGCCCGCAGACGGTGACACCGTGCGGGCGGGTTTGGCTAATTAATCAGAGCTGGGTTTCAGTAAGGCCTTCGCGGCGCTCGCTCTTGTGTGCGGCGCGTTTTTCGCGACGGACACGCTGCCAATGCGGCTCCGGAGCTTCACCGGCCATGATGCAGCCTTGCGGGTGGATCTCACCGACTACGGTCGCGAGACCAAAGCGAGCGATCTGGGCCTTTACTTTCGTCGCGTCCTTGTAGCCGAGCGGAGACTCGGAGAGGTCGGCGGCACCGTTATACCAGCGCACGTCGATTCCCTGCGTCACTGCGGACAGGACTTCCTTCAGGCGGGCCGGATCGATCTCACCCTCGGCGTCCTTGTAAGGACGCAGCATCGCGGTGCGCGACAGGTTGCGTCCGGCGCCGTGCGGGCAGAACGACAGGTAGTCGGTGTTATCCGAACCGAGCACGAGCAGGATTTCACGCGCCATGTTGAGCGGGATCAGACCAAGCAGCGGACGCCCTTGCTCATCCCGCCAGGCGGGCGTGGCACCTTTTCCATGGAAGAACACGTCGCCGCGTTTCCATACAAAGTTATGCTCGTTGCCGATCTGCACGAGGGCGCGCTGACCCAGACGGCCCAAAAAGGCGGCATGGATCTGGGCGTGGTTTTCACGGGTCCAGCGACCGATGTATTGCAAGGCGTCCCAATAGGCGCGGCCTTCCTCGGAATCCGCCGGCAGCCAGACGGCGGCATCGGGGATACCTTGGGTGTTTTCGTCGCACCAACGGCGTGCGGCGATTTGACCACGCTTGTAGAGGTCCGCACCGAGACCGCGCGACCCATGATGGGTCACGAGAACGCTAAACTTGCCTTCGCGGCGGACGATCCACTCAGCCAGCTCCGTGTAACCGGCGGTCTCGATGGCGAGACGTTGCTCCTCGGTGAACTGAATCTGCCCCACATAGGCGAAGTGGTTGCCGTCGCCCTGCGTGCCGAGGAAATCCTGGGCGCGGCTGCGCAGACCGGAAAGGAACGGATTATCCCACACCGACTCGTCGAGCACAGCGGACGAAAACTGCTTTCCACGCGGACGGCCACCGGCACCGAAATGCGTGATTTTTTGAAGATGATCCATCATCTCGCCCACCGGATGGTTGGCGTCGAAGAAGGTCGCGAACATCGAGCAGCAGATATCCGCCGAATGCGCGCCCGGGATGATGGCGTTTTCAACCGCAATGGCTCCGCCCACCGGGATGGTCGCGGTCCCACCTCCGGTCGGGCAGGTGTCGGGCATCAACACGCCGCGCTGCACCACCGGCACGTGAAGGAGTTCCTTCATACGGATACGGGATGAGGCCACATTGGCAGCCTCCTCAAGAGTGTCGGCTTCGACGGCCTCCGCCAACGGAGCACCCACCGGACGCGGCTGGATCAGCGGCGGCTGTTTCGGGAAGTCCTGTTCGAGTTGAGCAAAGAGGAGGGCGCGATCGAGGCCGGTGGCATCGAGTTCACGGGCACGGCGCAGGGCCGAACCAAGACGGCGGCCTTCGAGCCAGCCGGCCGCGATCAGGTCGCGGGCTTTGATTTCCATGGTCATGATTATAAAGAAGAGAGTTGGAGGAATCGGACGGGGGTTTTTTCTGGGAAAAGAATAACCCATATTGTGCGATCCGGATAGAGGAGAGGGTGCATAATACCTGACTATTTGGTCAGATATGCGGAGCGTGTGTTTTGTTCATCTCTGGTGATCAGCAGAGAGAATGCAGATCGTCTCCGGTAGGCAGCCTGCTTGCAGGCGCGGTTCGGAGCGCGAGCAAGCTCGCGGCCTACTGGCGCAACCAACCTATCAAAGTAGAATTAGTTTATATTGGGGAGGGAGTGGAGAGCGCGGTCTCTTCACGAAGCGTAAGGCCGGCGGGACGGCGGCGGTGCCACCAATCTTTTCGACCGTGCAGATTGCCGAGACGTTCTCGTCCGCGCGTGTGCGTGAAACGGGCGTCGATCTCGGCGATGCGGCGACGCACTTCGGGGAGTTCCACGCGCTGATGCGTAATCATCCAGGGCTGCACGTCTTCCTCCAGCCACCACGGGTTGCGGATGGAGAAACCGACGACCAGGCGACGGCGGCGGTAAGACCGGCGCGGTAGCAGTTCCTCTTCCCACGGTCCGTAGGTGAACAGGCGGCGATGGCTGGCCGGCCAGGGCAGACGCTTCCACTCCAGCGGCAGAATGATACGCGGACGAAGACGATACGTCTGCCCGTCGGGCAGGATGAAATCGGGTTCACGCGACCAGATCCGCTGGTTAACGGCGGCCAGCACGGTGCGGAACACCGCGACGTCGATGCGGCGGCGAATGTCGTCGCGGAGCACATAGGTCTTGGTCCAGCCGCGTGGGTAGGGCTCGACCAACGGAACCACCGGCGCGAGGCTGAGCGCACGGCGTAGTTGGTCGTGTTCGCGCTCGAGACGGAGGAGTTCCTTGTCGCGGGCGGTGTGTTTATCGAGAAAGCGCATGGTGTGGGCGGCCGGGGAGGATCAGTCGCGGCTGCGGTTGACGAAGGACTGCCAGAGGGCGAGGACAACGAAGTCGGCGCGGAGCTTTTTTTCGCCGGCTTCGCGGACCTGACGCGCACGCTCGCGCGAGACGCCGAGTTCGGCGGCGATGTCGTCGAGCGTGGCGTCTTCGAGGTAGTAACGGCGGAGCGCCAGCGACTGGTTGGCGGGCAGGCGCGTGAGCGCGACGCCGAGGCTGTCGCGGACGTCGTCGAGTTCGACAAACTCGGCGGGCGACGGCAGGTGGGTGTCGGGGATCGAATCCCACTCGATCTCGGTGGTGTCGGCGACTTGCGCGGCGGCGTTGATCACGGAGGCGACCTCGGCGATCGTGAGTTGGACGGACGCGGCGATCTCTTGCGCGGTCGGGACGCGACCGAGACGGGTGGCGAGTTCGGTGCGAGTGCGCGCGATGAGGCCGATCCGGTCGCGTTGGCGGCGGCTCAGCGGATCGAGGCGGCGGAGTTCGTCGAGCATGGCGCCGCGCACGCGCACGTAGCAGTAGGCGCGCACGTCGTCGGGATCGCCGTCGCGTTGGCCGAGCGCGGCGATGAGCGCGAGTTTGCCGACGGACGCGAGGTCATCGCGCGCGACGCCGGACGGCAGACGCCGGGCAAGGGTGGCGAGCGCGGTTTCCACTATGTCGAGGAAGTCGGCGAGCGCCGGAGGGAATGGAGACACACAGGTCATGAGAGAGAGGCAGCCGTGCAGAGGAGGAAGGGCGGTCGGTTAAACGAACGCGGCGGCTTCCTCACCTGCGGGGCGGCCGTCAGTGCGTGAGGAAGTGTCGCCAGTCCGGGTGTCGGGCGTCGCGGATCGCGACGGACGCCGGCAGCGGCGCGGGGGCTTTGGGCCTGCGCAGCAACCGGAGTCCGGCTTCGTGCGGGAGTCGGTTGGCCTTGAGGGAGTTGATCTCCCGCTTGGCCCACACGAGGTTCTCGAACGTGTCGCGTCCGCCGCGGTCGCGGGGGACGACGTGGTCGAGGTTGCCCCCAAGCCGCCCGACACGTTCGCCGGTGTATTGGCAGACGCCGCCGTCGCGCTCGAAGATCGCCTCGCGAGAGAGACGTGGGGTGTGAACCGGCATTTTCGCGAACTGGGTCGCGACGATGACGGTGGGCACGCGGATGCGGAGTTTCGGCGTGGTGATCGCGAAATCGAAATCACGCACGGGCAGTTCGATCCACTCGCTCCAGGGGAGCGGGTTGAGGAAAAGCGGGCGGTCGAAGTTCCAGCCACCGTCGTCGAGTTTCGGATACGCGATGTCGAGGCCGAGCGCGGGCGGCAGGCTGGCGTTGCCGCCGTTGAGGGCGACAAGTGCCTGCTTGACGGTGCGGTGACCGATGACCTGCCAGGCGCGGTTGAGCGACAGGACGATGGGTTTGTCGAGGATGTCAGACATGGGAAAAAGTGATGATGGTGAAAAAGGAGAGATCCTCGCGGAGCCCGGTCAGCCAACAACGGTGTGTGTTCTTTTTTGTTAAAATTGGATCTCCGCGCCGGGCTTGCGCCGGCCTCTGCGGTTTACAAAACCGCGGCATCGCTACCTATGCTTGCAGAGAGTTATGGCGGAGGACTGAGGTCCTGCCCCCCAGCGACCACGTGTCGCCGCACGCGTTAGCACCGCGGCTCCCGACTTCCGGGATAAGTCCTCCAAACTGGTCCACCCACTTGGTATCGCGCCAAGGTCTGCCGGTTATCAGCCGGCTGCTCTGCTTTTGAGCTATGGGTGGAAAATTGGCGGAGAGCGGAGGTCTTGCACCCCAACCGGTCTGGCCGGTCCATCTGTTTTCAAGACAGCGTCCGCGCCTCGGCGGATTCACTCTCCAATGGTCTCCACGGCAGGAATTGCACCTGCGTTGATCCGCTTAGAAGACGGATGCCTGATCTATTGTTCGCCGTGCTGCCCGACGGGCACCCGCACGGCTCACCTTCGCTTCGCTCAGGCTACGCCCTCTCCGCGCTGCCGCGCTACGTCGGCCACACGGAGAAAAGTGGCAGGCCCGGTCGGAATTGCACCGACACTATTCCGCGTTCGAAGCGCGGCTGACTATCTTTTGCCGACAGGCCTGAAAATGGTCCTCCTGCCAGGAATTGCACCTGGGGCTCGGCCTTCGCACGGCCGCGTGATGGCTTCTTCACTACAGGAGGAAAAGGGAACGGAGCCGAACATCGTCCGGCTCCGGCAGAAAACACGCAGGTCAATCCGCCAGAGGGACGGATTCCACCTCGTGGACAAGGGCCTCGGGATCGCGGTCGAGTTTCTGCATGATCTCGAACACACGGTCGCTCCAACCGGCGAGGCAGTAGACCCGCTCCTGTGGGAACTGGAGCGTGCCGTTGCCTTTCAGGTCGAAGCTGTAAACCAGGGGCGCCACCGCATAACGCTTCTGATAAGCGGCAAACGGCTGCACCGGCGCACCGCCACCGATCCAGCCCTGCATGTCGGACAGAATCACGATGCGATCATAAGCACGGTTGGCCCGCTCGAAGATCGCATTGAAGTTCGTCCCGCCCGCCGCAAACGGAATGCTGGCGGCCGCCGTAAGCGTGCTATCACGACGGTTCAGCGAGATGTAGCGGGCATCATCACTGAAGACCATGAGATCCGCCCCCGTTACCTTGACCAGCACGGCCGCAAACAGGGAGCCGATCGTTTGCGGACGACCCGCCATCGAGCCCGACGAATCGAGCGCGATCAGCGTGTTGCCTTCAAACTTCGGCACGTTTGCCAGCGAGAAATCAATCGCCTGGTTAAGCGCATCCATCACTTTGTCCGCGCCCTGCAGGTTGCCCTGCTTGAGCACTTCGACCGCCGAGAGGAACTGAAACGGAAACACCAGCGAGCGGCGCACGGCACGCTCGTCGGTGAGTTGATCGCACAGCTCCTTCGCCACCTCGGGAGCATGAGTCAGGACGTTACGCACGTTACGCAGAAGGGCCAGGTAACCGAGCTTACGCTCACGCACCAGCTCCGCCCACGCTTGAGACTTGGCGACGGCGACATCGCCACCGGCCTCGCCCTGCCCTGCCTGGGTCAGCTTGGTTTCCCACGTTTCCGCAGGAGCCAGCTCATCCCGGACAAGCTTGGACAGGGCAGCCGATGACTTCGGACGAACCAGGTTAACGGCATCGACCAGCTTGAAGACGCCGTGATCCCGTCTGTATTTGGCGAGTTGATACTCGTCAAATCGGCCAAGCGCGGCACCCAGACCCTTTTTCAGGGAGTTCGGGATCGGACGGCCGTAGACCGCCAGATAGTAACCGAGCGTCTCCATGACATCATCCGGGCGGCGCACCACTTCGGCATAGAAATGCTTCGTCCATGACTGGCCCTTCACTGACTTGGCCAGCTCACCCGCGACCAGGTGACTGACCGACCGCATACCATGGGTATTGCGAGCATAGAGGGCGGCTTTGGCGACGAAACGCGGATCATTCACTTTCGTGATGAGTTCGCGGATGCGAGCCGTGGTCTGCTTCTCCGTGCGGTAGAACTCGTCCTCCAGAAACGTGGTCAGGAGAATCGAAACGAATTCGAGTTTGGCGGTCTGGGCGAAAGCCCGACCACCTGCAAAGTTGACCGTGTCGGGCGCGGACTTGCGGCGCGACAGGGCGGTAAGAATACTGAATTTAGCCATGATGGCTTCCTTTCATTAAAAAACCGCGACGGAGATCCGTCACGGTTGGATTAGCCCGGAACGCCGGGACACGATGTTGATTGTGGGAGAAATTCGCCCTCGGAGACGGTCTTGCGACCGCTGCTGCTCTACCACTGAGCTACGCGTGGAAACGCGGATGGAGTCGAACCACCGACCGACAGTTTAGAAGTAACCGAGAACTCACTGTCCACAAAGAGAGACGAGGGAGAAACGTGAACGCGGGTTTCTGGGTTTGAACCAGATCATCTGTTTAGGAGGTTTTCCGAAGTAACCGCGCTCTCACCACCCTCGAAGAGATTCGGAGGAGAAAGCCGAACACAGGTTTTTTTATCTGAGCTACGGCTCCCGCGAGGGAACCGGTTGGCATCGAAACCAACGACCTTCCCCACCGAAATGGAGCTGCTCTACCGAAGTAACTGCATTCTCACTGCCTCCGAAATAAATTCTGGGAGAAACACAGGCGAAGTCCCCCTGGAGCCCTTCCCATCGCTTACTCACGTAAACGACAGGCGCTCGTATTTGCAGCCATGGTTCGCGCCAGGCACGGGGATTCGGGTTGGAGCGAAGTAGCTTCACCTTCACTGCCCAGAAAAAGAATCCAAGAGACGGAGCGTAGCGGAGAAGGGGCCACCGAAGGTGGAGTCCGCAGGACCGCGCACAGCGCGCCAACACCGACCAGAGACGATAACGTGCTCTACCCATTGAGCTACCTCCCCGTAAATGATGGGGAGGATCGGACTCGAACCGACAACCACGCGCGAAGTAACTCTGATCTCACTGCTTGGAAATAAATACACCTTTGCCGAGTCGCCTCGGACAAAAGAAAAATGGTCGGCGGGACAGGACTCGCACCTGCACGGGCTCGCGCCCACGAGTTTCTGAGACTCGCGTGTATGCATTCCACCACCCGCCGAAAAAACTGGTGCGGCCGGAGAGATTCGCACTCTCACGAGCTTGCGCTCCGCTCTTCCCGATACCAACGGGA
Source organism: Rariglobus sp. (assembly GCA_029266495.1). Taxonomy (GTDB): domain Bacteria; phylum Verrucomicrobiota; class Verrucomicrobiia; order Opitutales; family Opitutaceae; genus Rariglobus. The sequence continues at coordinate 16,878 of JAQSWS010000005.1, forward strand.
TGCGTCGCTTCCTACGCTTGGCCGGCATAAAAATGGTCGAGACGGAAGGACTCGCACCTTCGCAGTCCGTGAGGACGGCGCGTTTACAGCGCGCTGCAATTGCTGTTGTTCGCCATGCCGCCCAGACGGCACCCGCATGGCTCACCCCTCGCGGTGCTCAGGGCTACGCCGTCTCCGCGCTACGCGCTTCGTCTGCCACGTCTCGAAATTGGAGGCTCGGGCGGGATTCGCACCCGCACGGACACGGCGTATGAAACCGTCGCACTGCTGTTGTGCTACCGAGCCAAAATGGTGGGTCGCCTCGGTAATGCTCCGAGTTCTGCCGGTTAAGAGCCGGCTGCTTCACGGTTAAAGCTTACGACCCGTGGGAAAATATGGCTCCTCGGGCAGGTTCCGCCCCTGCACCTCCGCATTAACAGTGCGGCGTTCTGCTAGTTGAACTACCAAGGAATGAAAGTGGTCGAGGTGGAGGGATTGACTCGCGCTCACACGCTCGGGGCGTTGCCCCACGTCTGCGACGTGCCGGTCGGCCTGCTGGCCTCCCGCACCCCCGTTATGGCTGGGTGTAGGCCAGCTGCCCTAGCTGCTAGGCGACACCTCGAAATTGGCGCTCGTGATCGGACTTGCACCGATTGACTTCCCTTCGACAAAGGGCTGATTGGCTCGCTGCGCTCGGGTCTTTGACCTCCGCCTGCGGCGGCCCCTTCTCCGCTACGCTCCGTCGACTCCTTCATCTCCACGAGCAAAAGGTGGTCAGGTGGGTGGGACTTGCACCCACTTCCCCGGCTTCACGGGCCGGTGCCCCGCTGACTGGGCCACGCACCTGAAAATGGTCGGAGCGGCGTGATTTGCACACGCGTAGCCTCGGTCCCAAGCCGAGTGCCTGACTTCTAGGCTACGCCCCGAAAATTGGATGCGGGTGTCGGTGGAGCGAAGCGGAACAGCGCACCAGCATGTGCGGGGCAAGGCCCCGAGTGCCAGCGAGTCAATCGCACCGACGGGCATCGTGGCTTATGAGACCAGATGGAGACCTCGCTCTACCCGCGAAAATTGGTGGAGGCTCGCGGTTTTGCTCCGCGCTCTCGTGGTCTTCAGCCACGCGCCATCACTAGATCGGCTTAACCTCCAAGTGCCGGACTTCACCCCCCGGCGGGTCTTTCTACCTATATGGGACTTTTACCCACCCTGCTTGCGCAGTGTTACTCTTCATTCAGTCGAAATTGGCATCCGCGGTGAGGATCGCACTCACCCGTTAGGTTTTGGAGACCAGACCGACCGCCTAGATCGTCTCGCGGATAAAATTGGTGGAGCTGGACGGTAACGCTGTCGCCTCCGCGTTGCAGGCGCGGCGTGCTGCTCTTACTACTACAGCCCCAAAATGGACACGACGGCGGGACTTGCACCCGCGAACCTCGGCTTTGCAGACCGGTCCCTTGGCTGCTCGGGCACGTCGTGATGAATACCTGCGACTCAGGTCGCTCGGCGTAGGAAGACTTCTCCGACGTCCGCCCTCAATGACCGCAGGGTAAGTGTTGGTGGAGCCGGCGGGAGTTGCACCCGCACCGTGCGGATTAAAAGTCCGCTGTGCTGCTGTTGACACCACAGCTCCGTGGTGCGCCTGGGGAGATTCGCACTCCCCACTCCGGACTGGCAGACCGGCACGTTACTCCTACGCTACAGGCGCAAATTAAAATGGCCGCCTCGACGGGAGTCGCACCCGCATCCCTCGGCTTGAAAGGCCGGGATCCTGGACTGTTAGACGACAAGGCGGAAAAATTGAAACGCACGGCCGGCATCACCGTTTAACACCCATCGGGGTGCACCGTGCGTTTGGTCGCAGAACCGCTCGAAAGCGGGCCTGCATTTTCACAAAAAAGAACACACACCGTCGTCCCTCTCACGCCGACAAAGTCGGGGTGGTTTGGACGGCCGCAGGATTTTATGCGGTCGTTGGCTGATTGACTGGGCTCAGCGATGAAGCCGCTTACGGAATATGGAAAACGAGTGTGAACTCGGCTTTCCGGAAGCGGCCCGCTGGCTTGAGGCACAAAAAAGCCCACTTCCGGATAGAAGTGGGCCGCGTGAGGCTATGAAAAGTCCTCGGCGCTAAAGGGCACCACTTCGATGATTGCCTGCGTAATCGGGTCGAATACCGACCGGTTCGCCACGCATGATCGTCTTGCTAAAATTCGCACACGACCAATGCCGCTCCGTTAGCCGGAGGGCTGAGGCAGTAATAAGTCGTGTGGATTGATTCATGGAAGGCAGAGACGATTAGGTGTTCGTAGAGTTACAACGGATTTGCCGGTTCGAAAATCAAGAGGGACTTTGAAAAATCTTTTCCGATGTCCGAAACCGCAAGGAACGTTGTCCCGGCATCCTACCAGAAGTGCCGGTGCTTGCCATGGCTCAAGACGCAGGATACCTGACTGGCAAATCATGTTTGAAAAACTCTTCTCCGAACGCGGCCTGTCCCTTGATCGCATGCGCGTGCTGGTCGAGGTGCACGACGCCGGCAGCATCGCTCAGGCGGCGCCGGGGGATCCGATCCGCCAAAGCCAATACAGCCGCCAGTTGCGCGAACTCTCCGAGTTCTTCGGCTGCGAGGTGGCCCAACGGCAGGGAAAGCTGCTCAAATTGACCGAGCACGGTCGAAAACTCGCCGATCTCGCCCGCAGTCACCTTCGCTCACTGGAGGATTTCCGCGCGGAATGCCGGACGGAGTGCCCCGACTACACCATCGCCGCGGGCGACAGCATTCTTCACTGGCTGGTGATTCCGCGACTAGGGACACTGGCCGGAAGCAAGCCAGCGGTTCGCTTCGCGACCACCAGCCTGAGAACCAACGATGTTGTGCAACAACTGGCGGACGGACGGGTGGATTTCGGCGTGATTCGCCAGGATGCCTTGGTGGACGGCTTGGAATCAGCGCCACTCGGCGAACTCACCTACGTGGCAGTCGTGCCCAAGGCACTTGTTGGCCGAGGCAAGACACCGACGTTAAAGGATGTGCTGGGAGGCCTGCCTCTCGCTGCACAAACCGCAGACGGCCAGTTCACCCAACGACTGCGGCAGATCGCTTCGGATCTGCAGGTGGAGATTGAACCCGCCCTGGCCTGCCAGTCATTCCCGCAAACGCTAAGCGCGGTGCGCGCCGGTGGCTTTGCCGCAATCCTGCCGACCCTCGCGCTGGATGATCTTCCGGCGGGCTCCCATGTTCTCGTCAAAGCCGATCCGCTCAAACAACTGACCCGCAAGCTGGCCTTGGTGTGGAGCCGCCGCTCCACCCACGTCCGCCCGACAGCGACTCCATTGGCCCAACGCTTGGTGAAAATCTTTAAAATTGAGCGATAAGTCGCTATCCCGCGTTACCCTCAAATTCCGTCGGAAAACACCGGATTCGTATTTTCCCAAGCAACACTGGCCGCCCTTAAAGCGCGCCATCCGCCGTTGGCGCGGGACTGTTGTTCACGCCGTAGGACAGATTGAATTTCAGCCAGAAATCATTGATCGCGCGAACCATCTCAACCAGGCCCTCAAAATTCGCGGGCTTGCACAAATAGGCGTTGGCACCCAGCCGGTAGGCCTCGGCGATGTCCGTTTCATTGCTGGAGGCACTCAATACAACGACAATCAAACTCCGGCCGGCCAGTTCACGGATGCGTTTAAGCACGTCCAGTCCCTTCACCTGGGGCAGCTTCAGATCCAGTAAAACGAGATAGGGCAACGGGAACTCCGCCCGGTTCGAAAACCGTCCGCAGCCCTCCACATAATCGAGCGCCTGCCGGCCGTCGTCCGCAACCTGAAGGGAATTTTCAATGCCCGCTTTCTTGAGCGCCCGCGTCAGAAGGAACACGTCGTTCTCATCGTCCTCCACCAGCAAAATAAGTTTTGTCATGATGCGGCTCGCTTGAGTTGAAGCCAGAACCGGCTTCCCTCGCCGAGGTTCGATTCAAACCCGTATTGGCCGCTCATGCGTTCGACGGCTTTGCGCACGATGGTGAGCCCCACCCCCGTGCCGTCGTATTCACTGGGGGCGTTGACCTGCTCGAACAGGCCAAAAATGCGGCCGTGGTTTTTGGAATGAATGCCAATGCCGTTGTCCTCCACCCAGACGCGAACTTCGGTGTCCCTCGGTTCCGCCCAGATCCTCACGCGCGGGTGGTTTCCCTTCGGTTGAAACTTCACCGCGTTGCCCACCAGGTTGGAAAGGCATTGGGTCAAAAAGGCCTCGTTTCCAATGACGACCGGCAGCGTTCCCTCGATGAAAACATCAGCCCGGGGAGGCTGCCAGTCCGGGTAGGTCGCGATGATGTCGCGGGCGAGGTGGTCCAGGTCGAGCGGCTGCATCGGGGCGGGCGCGCGAAGGATCTTGGTGTAGCTCAAAACATCCTGGATGAGCCGGTCGAGGCGGGTCGCCGCGCTGTCGATGCGACGCAAATACTCCGAGCCCTCGGCATCAAGCTGGCTGGCATGCTCCTCCCGGAGGATGTGCGAAAAGCCCTGCATCGCCCGCAACGGAGCGCGCATGTCGTGGGCGATGCTGTAGGAAAACGCCTCCAGTTCCTGGACCATTTCGTTCAACTCGGCGGTTCGCTCGCTCTTCAGCTGGTTGGCCTCCTGCAACGCCGCCTCGACGAGCTTGCGCTCGGCGATTTCGGACTGAAGCGCGCTGTTGGCGACTTTGAGTTCGCGATTTTTCCGATAAAGCTCGGCGAAAACGGCGACCTTGGACCGCAGGATCGCCGCATTCAGCGGCTTCGTCACGTAGTCCACCGCGCCCGCGCCGTAGCCCGACAAGATATCCCCTTCCGCGTCGTGGTGGGCGCTCAGGAAGATGATGGGGACATCGCGCGTTTTCTGGCGCTCCTTGATCGCCCGCGCCAGTTCGATGCCGTTCATTTCGGGCATCTCCACATCGAGCACGATGAGGGCAAACTCGGTCTTGAGGAGCGCGATCATCGCCTCCCGCGCCGACGTGACCGAGGTCAGCTTGTAATCGGGAAACGCGAGCAGGCTCTCCAGCGCGACGAGGTTTTCGCGCTGATCGTCGACGAGGAGCAGGTTAAGATGGGGTTCCATATCGCGGGGCGGCGGCTGGTTAACGGTAGAGCCAGATTCGCAGCAGTGAAAGGAGATGCTCCGTGTTGATGGGCTTCGCAATATAATCGGAAGCACCGGCCTCGAGGCACTTTTCCCGGTCGCCTTTCATCGCCTTCGCGGTGACGGCCAGGATTGGCAGCGCTCGATACTGCGGGTTTTTCCTGATCTCGCGCATGGTTTCGAAACCATCCATTTCCGGCATCATGATGTCCATCAGAACCACGGCAAGTTCCGGCGTGTTCTCGATCAGATCGATCGCCTGGCGTCCGTTCGTGGCGCTGAGAATTTCCATCGACTCGCCTTCAAGCACGCTGGCGAGCGCGTAGATGTTGCGGGCGTCGTCGTCCACGATGAGCACCTTGCGTCCGCGCAGGATCTCATTGGAGCTGTGGAGACGGTCGATGATCTCCTGCTTTTCGGGCGGGAGATCCTGAATCGAGCGATGGAGGAACAGTGCCGTTTCATCGAGCAGGCGCTCCGGCGAACGCACATCCTTGAGGACGATGCTTTTTGCGGTGCGGTGAAGCCGGGCCTCCTCGTTTGTGCTGAGATCCTTGCCCGTGAAGACAATGACCGGGATGTTGTGCAACGCCGGCTCGGCCTGGATTTTTTCCAGAAGATCGAAGCCGCTCATATCGGGCAGGCGAAGATCGAGCACCACGCACTCGTAGGGCCGGTCGAGCAGGGCCGCGAGCGCCTCCGCCCCGGTGGACACGCCGGTGATTTCGATGTCGCTGTGGGCGAGGAGATCGATCACCGCCTGGCGCTCGGTCTCGTTGTCTTCGACCACCAGCAATCGTTTCGTGTGCGGCTGCAGGAAGACCGAGAGCCGGTCGAAGGTGGCTTCGAGCTGCTCCGGCGGGGCAGGCTTCCAGAGAAAGCTGAAGGCGCCGCGATCGAGCCCAAGCATGCGCTCCTCCTCGACCGACATGATTTGAACCGGAATATGCCGCGTGCCGGGATCGTGCTTGAGGTTGTTCAACACGGTCCAGCCAAGCATGTCGGGCAAAAAGACATCCAGGAAAATGGCCGAGGGCTGGATCTCGCGAGCGAGCGCGAGCCCCACCTGGCCGCGCGGGGCGACCACCACTTTGAAGCCTTTGTCCCGCGCGACATCGCGCAGGTGCCGCGCATAGTGCGGGTCGTCTTCAACAATGAGAAGAGTGCGGTCCCCCGGCTGGAGATTTCCGCCGTCGTCCTCGACTTTTTCCAGAACGATGGGGGTCGTCACCGCCAGGCCCGCAGGAGGCATTTTTGTCTCGACCGCCTTCTTGCTCGGCGTGATCCGGTCCCCCGCGGGACCGGTGTAGTGCAACGGCAGGTAAAGGGTGAACGTGCTGCCTTTGTTGGGCGTGCTCACGAGGCGGATTTCGCCGCCCAGGAGAACGCTCAATTCACGGCTGATCGCCAGGCCGAGGCCGGTGCCGCCATACTTGCGGCTGGTGCTCGCATCCGCCTGCTGGAAGGCCTCGAAAATAAGCCGCTGCTTGTCGGGCGCGATGCCGATGCCCGTGTCGCTCACCTCGAATGCCACGACCTGCGGCGCACGGCTGAGAACGTGATGCGACGCGCTCCAGCCCGAGGTCGGCATATACACCCGCGCCGAGACCTCGCCTTGGTGCGTAAATTTGAAGGCGTTCGAAAGCAGGTTCTTGAGGATCTGCTGCAGTCGCTTCGAATCCACCGTGAGCTTCGGCGGGAGGTTGGGATCAAACTCCAGGATGAAGGGCAGGTTCCGGGATTCGGCGACGTGCCGGAAGTTGCGCTCGATCGTGTCGCGCACGTTGCTGAACGCGGTTTCCTCGGCCTCGACCGAGACGGTGCCGGATTCGATCTTGGACAAATCCAGGATGTCATTGATCAGGTTGAGCAACTCGCTGCCGGCCGAGTGAACGTTTTTGGACCACTCCACCTGCTTGTCCGTGAGATTGCCGCTCGCGTTGTTCGTGAGCTGCTGACCCAGGATCAGAATGCTGTTCAACGGCGTGCGCAGCTCGTGCGACATGTTGGCCAGGAACTCCGATTTGTATTTGGAGGTGAGCGCGAGCTCGGCGGCCTTTTCCTCGAGAGCGTGACGGGCCTGCTCCACCTCGTTGTTCTTGCGCTCGACCTCCGCGTTTTGATCGGCGAGCTGCTTGGCTTTGTCCGCGAGCGCCTGGTTGGTGTTTTGCAACTCGGCCTGGCGGGTCTGCAATTCCGCGGTGAGCTCCTGCGACTGCTTCAGCAGTTCGTCGGTGCGCATGTTCGCCTCGATGGTGTTGAGCACGACGCCGATGCTCTGGGTCAATTGCTCAAGGAAGCTGAGGTGCGCGGGCGTGAATGCATGCAACGAAGCCAGCTCGATGACCGCCTTGGTTTCGCTTTCGAACAACACGGGCAGCACGATGACGTGACGCGGCGGCGCCTCGCCGAGGCTGGACTGGACGCGAATGTAATCGGGTGGCGCGTCGTTGAGGAGAATGCCTCGTTTTTCCAGGGCGCATTGTCCGATCAACCCGACGCCGATGGGGAAACTCTGCGGCTCGCGCTTGGGACCGCCGGTCGCGTAGCTGGCGAGCAGATGCAGATGGCCGCCCGGCTGGTCCGGCAATTCGTCCTCAAAGGTGGACATCTGGTAGATCGTGCCGCGCTGGGCGTTCACGACCGAGGCGAGCTCGGAGAGGAGCGTCTGGCCCACCGTCACCAGATCGCGCTGGCCCTGCAACATGCCCGTGAACCGCGCGAGGTTCGTCTTGAGCCAGTCCTGCTCCTGGTTGCGTGACGTGGTTTCGCGCAGGTTGCCGATCATCGTGTTGATGTTGTTCTTCAACTCGGCGACCTCGCCGCGCGTTTCCACCGTGATGGAACGCGTCAAGTCGCCCTTGGTCACGGCGGTCGCCACGTCGGCGATTGCGCGCACCTGGGTCGTGAGATTCGCGGCAAGCAAGTTTACGTTACCGGTCAAATCCTTCCACGTGCCCGAGGCGCCGGGCACATGCGCCTGACCGCCAAGCCGGCCTTCCACACCCACCTCGCGCGCCACGTTCGTCACCTGGTCGGCGAAGGTCGCGAGCGTGTCCGTCATGTTGTTGATCGTCTCGGCGAGCGCCGCCACCTCGCCCTTCGTTTCCACCGTGAGCTTCTGACGCAAATCGCCGCCGGCCACCGCCGTCACAACCTTCACGATACCGCGCACCTGATTGGTCAGGTTGGCCGCCATCACGTTCACCGTGTCGGTCAACTCCTTCCACGTGCCGGCCACGCCTTTCACTTCCGCCTGACCGCCCAGCTTGCCGGCCGTGCCCACCTCGCGCGCCACGCGCGTCACCTCGGCGGCGAAGGAGTTCAGCTGGTCCACCATGATGTTGACCGTGTCCTTCAGCTCCAGGATTTCGCCCTTCACGTCGACCGTGATCTTGCGCGACAAGTCTCCGCGCGCCACCGCCGTCGTCACCTCCGCGATATTGCGCACCTGCAGCGTCAGGTTGGTCGCCATCGCGTTCACCGAGTCGGTCAAATCCTTCCACGTGCCACCGACGCCGGGCACGATCGCCTGACCGCCGAGCCGGCCTTCGGTGCCCACCTCGCGCGCCACGCGCGTCACCTCGGAGGCGAACGAACGCAGCTGCTCCACCATCGTGTTGATGGTTTCCTTCAACTGCAGAATCTCGCCACGCACGTCCACCGTGATCTTGCGCGACAAGTCTCCATTCGCCACCGCGATGGTCACGTCGGCGATGTTGCGCACCTGCGAGGTAAGGTTACTCGCCATCGAATTCACATTGTCGGTGAGATCCTTCCACGTGCCGGCCACGCCGGTCACCTGCGCCTGGCCGCCGAGCTTGCCCTCGGTGCCCACCTCGCGCGCCACGCGGCTGACCTCCGAGGCGAAGGCGTTCAGCTGGTCCACCATCGTGTTGACGGTGTTCTTCAGCTCCAGGATTTCGCCCTTCACGTCGACCGTGATCTTGCGCGACAAGTCTCCGCGGGCCACCGCCGTCGTCACCTCCGCGATGTTGCGCACCTGCGAGGTCAGGTTGGCTCCCATCGCGTTCACCGAGTCGGTCAAATCCTTCCACGTGCCACCGACGCCGGGCACCTGCGCCTGCACGCCGAGTTTGCCTTCGGTGCCCACCTCGCGCGCCACGCGCGTCACCTCCGACGCGAACGAGCGCAGCTGCTCCACCATCGTGTTGATGGTTTCCTTCAGCTGCAGGATCTCGCCGCGCACGTCCACCGTGATCTTGCGCGACAAGTCGCCCTTCGCCACCGCGATGGTCACGTCGGCGATGTTGCGCACCTGCGACGTCAGATTTCCCGCCATGGAGTTCACGTTGTCGGTAAGATCCTTCCACGTGCCGGCCACGCCGGCGACCTGTGCCTGGCCTCCGAGCTTGCCTTCCGTGCCGACCTCGCGCGCCACGCGACTGACCTCCGACGCGAACGCGTTGAGCTGGTCCACCATCGTGTTGATGGTGTTTTTCAACTCGAGAATCTCGCCCTTCACGTCCGCGGTGATCTTGCGCGACAAATCTCCGCGCGCCACCGCCGTCGTCACCTCCGCGATGTTACGCACCTGGCCGGTGAGGTTGTTCGCCATCGAATTCACGTTGTCGGTGAGATCCTTCCACGTGCCGGCCACGCCCTTCACGTCCGCCTGGCCGCCGAGCTTGCCCTCGGTGCCCACCTCGCGCGCCACGCGCGTCACCTCCGACGCGAAGCCGTTCAACTGGTCCACCATCGTGTTGATGGTGTTTTTCAACTCGAGAATCTCGCCCTTCACGTCGGCGGTGATCTTGCGCGACAAGTCTCCGCGCGCCACCGCCGTCGTCACCTCCGCGATGTTGCGCACCTGGCCGGTGAGGTTGTTCGCCATCGAATTCACGTTGTCGGTAAGGTCCTTCCACGTGCCGGCCACGCCCTTCACGTCCGCCTGGCCGCCGAGCTTGCCCTCGGTGCCCACCTCGCGGGCCACACGCGTCACCTCCGACGCGAAGCCGTTCAACTGGTCCACCATCGTATTGACGGTATTCTTCAGCTCCAGGATTTCGCCCTTCACGTCGACCGTGATCTTGCGCGACAAGTCTCCTTTCGCGACGGCGATCGTCACGTCGGCGATATTGCGCACCTGCGCCGTCAGATTGCTCGCCATGAAGTTCACGTTGTCGGTGAGATCCTTCCACGTGCCGGCCACGCCCACCACCTTCGCCTGGCCGCCCAGGTTGCCTTCGGTGCCCACCTCGCGCGCCACGCGCGTCACCTCCGACGCGAACGAGTTCAACTGGTCCACCATCGTGTTGATGGTGTTTTTCAGCTCGAGGATCTCGCCCTTCACGTCGGCGGTGATCTTGCGCGACAAGTCTCCGCGCGCCACCGCCGTCGTCACCTCCGCGATGTTGCGCACCTGGCCGGTCAAGTTACTCGCCATCGAGTTCACCGTGTCGGTGAGGTCCTTCCACGTGCCGGCCACGCCGGGCACAATCGCCTGGCCGCCGAGCTTGCCTTCGGAACCCACCTCGCGCGCCACGCGCGTCACTTCGGAGGCGAAGGAACGCAGCTGTTCCACCATCGTGTTGATGGCCTCCTTGAGTTGCAAAATTTCACCGCGCACATCGACCGTGATCTTGCGGGACAGGTCCCCGTTCGCCACCGCGATGGTGACCTTGGAAATATTGCGCACCTGCGCCGTGAGGTTGCCCGCCATCTGATTCACGCTCTCGGTCAACTCGCGCCACACGCCGCTGACGCCGGTCACCTTGGCCTGGCCGCCGAGCTTGCCCTCGGTGCCCACCTCGCGGGCCACGCGCGTCACCTCGGACGTGAACACGCCGAGCTGGTCGATCATTGTATTCACAATTCGAGCACTGCGAAGGAACTCGCCCTCCAGGGCGCGGCCCTCCACCTCCAGCGCCATCGGCTGGGTGAGATCGCCTTTCGCGACCGCGCTGATCGTGCGGGTCACTTCCGCGGTGGGCCACACCAGGTCGTCGATCAGGGTGTTGATCGACTCCACCTTGTCGGACCAGCCACCGGAGGCGCCCGGCAACGAGAGACGCTGCTTGAGACGGCCTTTTTTGCCCACGGCGAGACTGACGCGCGCGGTTTCGTCGCCCAGCTTGGCGGTCATCGCGGTGATGTCGTTGAGCGTATCGGCGATTTTCCCGTAGACGCCCGTCCAGTCACGCGGCAGGCGGACTGAAAAGTCGCCCGCCTTGAAAGCGAGCAGCACAATCAGGATCTCCCGCATTTCCGGGCTGACGTTTTCGTTGCCCGCGTAACTCTTCGCATTTTCGGGCGCAGGCGTGTTCACCGGAACATTCTTGGAGGAAGAAGGCTGTTTCTTTTTGATCATACTAAAGGTTGCGTTGCTTTGCAGGTAGGCGCGCGGAGTTCAGATCATACACCGGTCAAATTTCTCCAGACGGGGTGATTTCAGCATAAGCCGGTGTAGTAAACCGCCAGACGAGAGCCCAAATTTCAGGGGAACTCCAGCAACAGCCCTCCAAAAACCTCCGATCATCCCGTAGGAGTTTCCCCCATGGGAGCTTTCTGACTCGCCCGGTGAGGCTTTCAAAAAAATTACGCAACTCAAATGCACTAGTCGGCGTCTTGCGAACCGGCGAAATGAGAGCCATGAATCTCGCCGCCAACCGATGAATACCCTGCGCCTCCGTCTGCTTTGTTGTTTCTTCGGTGTCGTGCCTGCCGCCCACGCCGCAGACAGGGTCATTCTGCTCCACGGACTCGGCCGCAGTCCGCTGGCGATGTCCCGGCTCGCCCACGACTTGCGCAAGGACGGTTACGTCGTGAGCAACCTTGCTTATCCTTCGCAACGCGCCGACATCCGCACGCTCGCCAATGTCACCCTCGGCCCGGTGTTCGCCGCGACACCGGCCGGCACGCGCATCCACATCGTCACCCATTCGCTCGGCGGCATCCTCGTGCGCCAATACCTCCACGATCACGGCACGCCCGCGTCCCTCGGTCGAATCGTGATGCTCGCCCCGCCCAATGGCGGCAGTGAACTCGTCGACCACCTGCGCAACTGGTCTCTTTACCGTTGGATCAATGGCCCCGCCGGCCTGCAACTCGGCACCGATGACACCTCCGTGCCCCGCATGCTCGGGCCGCTCCCTCCCGGCACCGAAGTCGGCATCATCGCCGGCAGCACCTCGCTCAACCCTCTTTTCTCCGCCCTGATCAACGGCCCCGATGATGGTAAAGTCTCCGTCGCCCGCACCCATCTCCGTGGCGAAAGCGCCCATCTCACCGTTCCTCATTCGCACACCTGGCTGATGTGGCGCCGCCCGGTCCTCACCGAGATTCAAAGTTTCCTCCGCACCGGCCGCTTCACCCGCCCCACACCGCCGTCCAACGCGAAATCCCCCGACCCCTTTGTCACTTGATAAGTGACAAGCTGCCTTCGCTAGGGCGCCGCAACCCCGGTGCACCACGCTGCGGTTAATGGTTTGCAGCTGACGCCTCATCCGGTGCAAATCAGCCACCCTCGCGCCATGAAGCCTCTGTCTTTGCTGCTCGCCCTCTCGCTCGTTGCCAATGCCGCGTTCATCACCACCCGCGTGATGCACTCGTCGTCCGCTCGCACCGACGAAAACCTTCACGCCCGCTCTTCGTCCGCCGACGCCTCCGCCGCCAGCGCCAGCGGCAAATCGGACGCCGTCGCCCGCGCCGACTTCATCGCCGCGCTCAAAGCCGACAACGTCGAAGCCCTTCGCGACGTCCTTCGTGAGGCCGGTCTGCCCGATGCCACCGTCCGCATGATCGTCAGCTCGGCCATCTGGAGCCGCTATCGCGACCGCATGAAGTCCCTTCAGCCCAAACCCGACCCGAACCAGCCTTGGTGGAAGAACCAGAACAACAACTGGTATGGCAACAGCACCCGTGAGCAACGCGCGGAAATGCGACGCCTGCAACGCGAAGCCAAGGACGAATCCGTCCGCCTGCTCGGCCCCGACAAGGACAGCAACGCCTGGGGCTGGCAGGACCCGCGGATCAGCTTTCTCCCGGAGGCCAAACGCGAGGACCTTCAGGAAATCGAACAGGACTACCAGGACCTGCTCAACGAGGTTCAGCAGGAGATGCAAGGCTTCAACCTGCCCTCCGATGCCGAAAAAATCCGCTTTCTCCAGGAAGAAAAGAAACGCGATCTCGCCGCCATTCTTACCCCGCAGGAAATGGCCGATTACGAACTGCGCATGTCCCCGACCGCCCAGCAACTCAGCTGGAAAATGAACCGCTTCGACGGCTCCGAGGACGAATACCGCAAGATCTTCGCCCTCCAGCAAGCCTTCGACTCCACCCAGCAACTCGACGCCTGGGGCAACCCCATCGGCCAGAGTCCCGACGACTGGAAAAAACGTCAGGACGCCGAGAAACAGCTCGGTGCCCAGATCAAGGAGGCCCTCGGGGCCGAACGCTACGCCGAATACCTCCGTTCACAGAACCACGAATACCAGCAACTCGCGACTGCCGCCAAACGCCTCTCCCTTCCGCCCGAAACCGCCACCCAGGTCTACAACCTGCGCAACGAGGTCGCCGCCGAATCCCAACGCATCGCCGACAACACCAGCCTCGGTAACGACCAGAAAAAACAGGCGCTTGCCGATCTCGCCAAAAAGATCCGCGGACAAGTCCGCGCCAGCCTCGGCGAAGAAGCCGCCCAGGTTTATCTCAAAAACGGCATGCACTGGCTGAGCAGCGTCGAACACGGAAACGTCGTCACCTTCTCCGAAAACGGACAACACAGCGAGTCACGCGGTCTTCCGCCCGAACAAAAAAAGCCCGCGGCCAAACCCTGACCTCACTGCCCCGCCCCTCCGGCCGCCCGACTCCGTCTCCGTAAAAATTTGCCGCGCTCCCGCCGCGCGGTTTAGTTGGGCGCCTTCCCCATGAAAGCGCTGCCCCTGTTCTTCGCCGCGTCGCTCGTCGCCAACGCCGCCCTTGTCACCGTCACGCTCCGCCAAGCCGCCTCCGGCCGGACCGATGGCGGACACCCGGGCCCGTCGTCCTCGATCGCGACCACCAGCCAGACCTCGGCCACCACCCCCAAGGGCAACGGCATGCTCCCGCCCGAACTCGTCGCGGCGTTGAACTCCCAGAATGTCGAGGCCCTCCGTGATTTGCTTCGGGACGCCGGCCTGTCCGACGACATGGTTCGCGCGTTGGTCCAGATGCAGATCTGGAAAAAATACGAAACCCGTTTCAAGGCCCTCCAGCCCCAGCCTGATCCCAACAAGCCGTGGTGGAAGAACGACCGTGACCAGCAAAATGGTTACTTCGGCAGCATGACCAAGGCCCAGCGCGAGGAATCCCGCCGGCTCCAGCGCGAGGTCCGTGACGAAACCGAACGCCTCCTGGGCCCCGACGCCACCCAGCAACGCTGGCAGGATCCGCGCCTCTCCTTTCTTCCTGCCGAAAAGGTCAAGGCCCTCCAGCAGGTCCAGCAGGACTACCAGGAGCTGATCAGTGAAGTGAATCAGGATTCGCAAGGCTTCCGCCTCGCTTCCGACGCCGAAAAAATCCGCTTCCTGCAGGAAGAACAGAAGCGCGACATCGAGGCGCTCATGACTCCCGAGGAACGCCAGGCTTACGAACTGCGCATGTCCAACACCGCCCAGCAGCTCCGCAATAAAATGACCCAGTTCGACGCCTCTGAGCAGGAATACCTCGCTATTTTCCCCCTCCAAAAGGCGTTCGACGAAAAATACAACCAGGCCAGCGACGGCTACTCCCCGCAACCCGAGCGCGACCAGAACTACTGGAAGGAACGCCGCGAAGCCGAGCAACGGCTCCAGGAACAGATCAAGTCCGTCATCGGCGAACAGCGTTACGCCGACTCGATCCGCCTTCAGGACAACGATTATCGGCAACTCGAAGCCGCCACCCAGCGCCTCCAGCTCCCCGCCGACACGCCCACCCGCCTCTACTCCCTGCGCGACACCGCCGCCGCCGCCGTGCAGCAGATCGCCGACAACCCCAACCTCGCCACCGATCAGAAAAAAGCCGCCCTCACCGCGCTCGCCGCCAGCACCCGTGACCAGGTTCGCGCCAGCCTCGGCAACGAAGGCGCCGACGCCTATTTCAACAATAACGGCATGCGCTGGATCAAGGAACTCGAGAAGGGCAACACGATCACCTTCAACAAGGACAGCTCCAACTGGAGCACCAAGGCCCTCCCCAAGGAGCCCAAGAAAGCCGTCGCAAAATAACCGCGCCCCCGGCCGATGAAATCCCACGTCCTCGTCATCGCCGCCTCCCTGTGCGTCAACGCCGGCCTGCTCGGCTGGATCGCCCTGCGCCCTTCGTCCGGGGCAATGTCGTCACCGGCTTCTGAATACAACTCCCGGCGCGGCTCCGCCCCCGCCACGGAGTCGGAGCCCGCCCTCCCCGCGTCCACCGTTCCTCCCGCGCCCGACGCGCCGCCCCCCGAAACCTGGAACCGCCTCCAATCGACCGACCTCGCCACCTTCGTCGCCAACCTCCGTGCCGCCGGCCTCCCCGACCGCCAGGTCCGCATGCTCGTCAATGCCGAGATCAACGAACGCTTTCGCGCCCGCGAGGAAGCCGTCCGCCCGTCGCGCCCCTCGCGCAACTACTGGGAACCGGGCGATACCTACTACAACGACCCCACCACGCTCGAACAACGCCTCGCCCAGCTCGATCTGCGCCGAGAAAAAGCCGCCTTGCGCCGCGAACTCCTCGGCGAAACCCCTCGTGCGGCCGACGACAACAACCCCGTCCCGCCCGGGAAACGCGACCTCCTTCGCGAGATCAACGAAGATTACAACACCATGATCTCGCAGATCCAGCGCGAGACCCGCGGCATCTCGCTGGCCTCGGATGAGGAAAAGATCCGCTACCTGCGCGCCGAAAAAGAAGCCGAATTGAAAACGCTCCTCTCCCCCGAGGAACTTCGTGAATACGAAATCCGCTCCTCGTCGACCGCCAACAATCTCCGCTCCGATCTCGCCGCCTTCGGCCCGACCGAACAGGAGTTCCGCTCCCTCTTCGCGCTCCGCAAGCAATTCGACGATCAGTTTCCCTCCCAACCCGCCGACCCCGGCCCCGATTATTGGACAAAACGCCAGGAGGCGCAAAAGGCCCTCGACGCCCAAATCGCGCAACAACTCGGCGCGGACCGCGCCCGCGATTACGCCCGCGCCAAGGATCACGAATATCGCAACCTCGCCACCCTCACCCATCGCCTCGGCCTGCCGCAGGAGACCGCCAGCCAGATTTACGATCTCCGCTACAGCGTCCCGACCGATGCCGCGCAGATTGCCAACAACAAAGCCCTCACTCCGGAGGATCGGAAGGCATCCCTGAAAGCCATCGCGCAAAAAACCCGGGATCAGCTTGTCACCCAACTTGGCGCCGAGGCGGCCGAAGCCTACCTCAAGCATAACGGCCAGTGGATCAAGTCGCTCGAACGCGGGCAGGTCATCGAATACAAAGCCGACGGCACCCAGCACACCCATCAGATCTCGCCGTAGAGCGGCTCTGGTAAACCATAGCCGTTGTTTTCATTGTAGGGCGACCTTGTGCCGGGCCGGTGAACCGCGCGCAGACGAAAAGCTCCCGGTGCCCGCGGCCCCTCGCCGGTTTCACCGGCCTCCCGCGCCACTTGACTGTCCAGTTAGCCCTGACTGGCAAGCCTGACACCGCCGTCCGAGGGTGAGCCCATGCCCCTCCCGAGTCCGCCCACCCCCATCGTTTCCCGCCGCGGCTTCACGTTGATCGAACTCCTCACCGTGGTCGCCATCATCGGCATTCTGGCCGCCATCCTCCTGCTCACCGTGGGTCGCGTTCGCCAGTCGGCACGCACGACCCAGGACATGGCCAACATGCGCACCTTCGGGCAGGCCATGCTGCAGTTCTCCGCCGACAACCAGGGCCTCATCAACCAGCATGCCACCTTTGTCGGCAAGGAAGGCTGGCCTCTCTCCACCTTCATGGGACGGGCCTGGCCCTATCTCGATACCCGCAACCTTTCCGGCAGTCTCAACACGTCCGAGATGAAGAAGGTTTCCGACCGCTATGTCAGCCAGGTCCTCCTTTACGAGCGCCCCGAACTCATCGGCAGCCCCGGCGGACAGGATAACACCCTGGCCTTCCACAAAGGCCTCCAGCAAAGCGTCACCACCGCCAACAAAAATCCACAGAACAGCACCGATAATTTCCTGCGTCTGATCACCATCGCCCGGCCCGCTTCCACCCTTTACGCCACCGTCGGCACCTGGGGTTTCAACACCAGCGGCAATACCACCTATCGCCCCGAGCCTCTTCCGGAAAAACTTCCCGCCGAGGACATCTATTGGCCCTACGCCGGACAAAGCACGATTCTGATCTTTCTCGACGGACACATCGGCCTCTGGGGAAAACCCATTACACCCTCGATGTATAGGATCAACTGACCGCCCACGCTTCGTGCGTGCCGTTCCTCCCCGCCTCCTTGCTTGAACTCCTCCGATCACACCCGCTGCATCGTCTCCCTCACCTACGACGACGCCCTGCCCTGCCACTTCGAAAGCGTCGCCCCGCTCCTCGAGGAACACGGTCTTCACGGCACGTTTTACGTTCCCTGCGGCGTCCCGTTCTTTCGCGACATCGAGGCGTGGCGCGAGGTCGCATCCCAAGGCCACGAGCTGGGCAACCACACGCTTTTCCACCCCTGCCACGACCAGGCCTGGCTCGACGAGGCGTATAATCTGCGCAACTACACTGCCCGGCGCTGGAGCGACGAAGTTCTCCTCGCCAACAACATCCTCTCCCTGGTCGACGGTCGCACCGTCCGCTCCTTCGGCAACACCTGCCATCACAACACCATCGGTTCCGGCAGGACCGCCTCCACCGTGGAGCAGCTCGCGCCCGAGTTTTTCATCGCCACACGCGGAGAAGAAAGCCTCAGGCCGGTCGACCTGAAAAAGATCAACTGGTTCAATCTCGGCACCCGCAAGGCCGATCATGCCTCCTTCGATCAGCTCAGCCTCGAAATCGGCCGCATGTGCCTCCGCGGCGGCTGGTTGATTCTCACCTGCCACGGCGTCGGCGCGCGCGATCACAAGCTTCACATGGACGAGGACGAGCATACCCGTCTGGTCGAATGGCTGGCCACCCGGCAGGAAACCATCTGGACCGCCCCCGTGCGAGTGGTCGCGGAAGCCATCAAACCGTCGCGCCGCGCCCTCGCCCAAGCCGCCTCCAAGACTTAGCCCGTCGCTCGCGACACGCCCCTCGCATCATGCGCCCCGCCCTCTCCGATTACCTTCGTGCGATGGAACCGCTCTTCGATGCGGACATCGGCCTTCCCGTGACCACCTGGAAAGGACCCGGCTACCACACCCGTGTCCCCGCCGGAAAACCCGTCCACGAGGTGCGCGTTGCCCTTGATCACGCCCTCGCCCTTTTCGAGGAAAACTCCCCGGCCTCCGTTCACCGCGCCCTCGCCATTCTCGACCGCGTGTTGCCGCTCCAGGATCTCGACCCCGCCCGCGCCACCTATGGCATCTGGCCCTGGCTGCTCGAGGAACCGCTCGATCAGATGAGCCCGCCCGACTGGAACTGGGCCGATTTCTGCGGCGTGCGCCTCGTTCACCTCCTCGGCGCCTTTCACGACCGCCTGCCCTCCGCACACCTCCAGGCGGTGCAACGCGCCCTGCATGCCGCCGCCCGCTCCATCTTCCGTCGCAACGTCGGTCCCGGCTACACCAACATCTGTTTCAAGGGCGCCGTCGTCTGCGGCGCCGCCGGCGAACTGCTCGATGACCCCTTCCTGTGCGACTACGCGCTCTCCCGGCTCGAGCACTTTCTCGCCCACATTCGGTCCAGCGGCGGTTTCACCGAATATTCAAGTCCCCCCTACACATTCATCGTGCTTCATGAGGCCGAGCGCGCCCTGCTCACGTTGCGCTCACCCGCCCTTCGCGATACAGTCACCGCCGTCCACCGGCTGTGCTGGGACGACCTCGTCACCGCCCTGCACCTGCCCACGGGCCAGCTTTGCGGACCACTCAGCCGCACCTACGCCGACCTTCTCCAGCCCAATGTTGTCCACCATCTGGAACAACGCCTGGGCCTGCCGTTGTTCCGGCCGCCCGGTGAACCATCCACCGGCGCCCTCCCGGGGTCGCCGTCCTATCCCATTCCCCCGCTGCCCTGCCCCGATGACCTGCGCCGCGCCCTGCTGGATCGCCCGGCCGGATCGTTCATCCGCCGTCGTTACGTATTTTCCGCCACCGAGCCCAAGCGCGAGCGCACCGCCTCGCGTTGGTTCGGTCCCGACGCCTGCCTCGGTTCCGCCAACTACGAAAACCTCTGGACCCAGCGTCGCCCGCTCCTCGGCTACTGGCGCACCGGCGACACGATCGCCACGCTTCGCGCAAGCATCCGCCACGATGGTGACCGCGACTTTTGCTCCGGCGCTTTGCGCGTCCATCAGGAAGGCCGCTCGGTCCTCGCGCTCGCCTCGCTGGTCACGGAACGCGGCGATTTCCACGATGTCCTCGACCGGCCCGCCGACGGTATTTTCCGCCTGGCCGATCTTCACCTGTCGATCCAGGTCCGCGGCCCCGGTGCCACCATCGTCGAGACCTTCCCCGGCGTCTTCACGCTCGCCTGCGGTCCCTGGCAGGCAGTCGTCCGCCCCGCTTGCGGGATCTTCGACGGACACACGATTTCCTGGCGCGCCGAACAACGCCCGGACGACGCCCTGCTCCGTGCCGTGGTTGATGATGGCGCGCCCCTCGTGCTGGAGCCCGCCGCCGTCGCGGCCTTCGCCATCGGCTTCACGCTCCATCTTCAACCTGCGGACCTGCCCGTGGCCTTCGGCGGCGAGATGACCCGCGACACCCGCACCGTCACGTTGCACGCCGCCTCGCCCGATGGACCGCTCGCGCTGTCCGCCCCGCTCAAACCGGAACCTCTCTGAAAGGGCCCCATCCCGCCCCAAGGCAACCGGCAGGGGGACCGAAACCCGGCGGGCCGGCCGTGCACGGCCATTTTTCGTTCTCGTTATCCACGCGGTTCTCGTTCTCTTTTTCGGCAAACGAATCACGACAACGACCACCGCCGCACCCCATGATCCTCAGCGTCTCCACCACCGAAGTCACCCCCACCGCCCACATCCTCCACCTCAACGGCATGTTGAGCGCCGTCACCTACCAGGGTCTCGAAAAGGAAATCCAAGGTCTCATCGAAAGCGGCGCGACCCTGCTCGTCCTCGACCTGCAAGCGCTTGAGTTCCTCGGCTCCACCGGCATCCGCGTGCTCCTCCAGGCCTTGAAAACGTTGCGCGCCAAAGGCGGCGATGTCCGCACGATGCAGGTGCCAAAAGCCATCCAGGATGTCTTCGACCTCGTCCAGCTCTTCCCCGCCAGCCAGGCCTTCGCCAGCAAGGCCGATCTCCAGCGTTTCCTCGATACCGCCAAATAAGGAAGGGCGGGGACTCCGCTCCCCGCCTCCCTCCCGCTGGATCACCCCACCCGCTTGAGCGCCGTGTAAAGCGTCTCAAGTCGCGGCGCCGGCACACCCGCCGCCTGCGCCCGGCGAAGCGGCTCCCCCCAAATCGGCTCCACCTCGAGCGGTTTGCCCGCGAGGTAATCGAGCATCGTCGAGGGTTTATACGGGCCCATCGGACGCGTGCGCTCCACCTGGTCCTCCACGAACTCTTCAGGGATCGTCACGCCATGCGCCGCCGCGATCGCCTGCACCTCGTGCATCAGCGCCCACACCTCGGCCTCCTTTTCGGGTGATCGCAAAATATCCTCCGTTGTGATCCCGCCACCCGTGACCGCGAGTCCGTTGAACGGCACATTCCACACCAACTTGCGCCAGCGCACCTCCGTGAGATGGCCGCTCACCGACATCTTCACGCCCGCCTGCACAAAAAGCTCCGCCAGCGTCCGTGTGCGCTCCCTCACCGGCCCGGCGACTTCGCCCGCCACCACGTGCCCGGCCATCGTGCACTCGGCGACGCCTGCATCGATGCGATTGACGCACACAAAGCACAACCCGCCCACCGTCCGCTCCGCGCCCGCGACCGCCATGACCGCCTCGTCCACCCCAAGTCCGTTCTGAAGGTTGAGCACCACCGTCCGCTCATGCAGCAACGGCGGCAGCAAACGCGCGAGTTGATCATTCGCCGTGGCTTTGAGCGTGATGACCACCAGGTCGACCGCCCCGATTTCCTCCGGCGTTGCCGCCGCCTTCACGTCCGGAAGCGAAAACTCCCCGTCCGGCGCCTTCACCGTGAGCCCGCGCGTGCGCAGCACGTCGAGATCGCCGCGGGCGAGAAACGTCACGTTGTTGCCCGCCCGCGCGAGACGCCCTCCGTAATAAAGACCAAGCGCACCCGCTCCGACGATCGCGATGGTTTTGAATTGCGAAGACATGCCCAAAATTAAACGAAAAACCGTCCGGCGCAAAAAATGAAGCGTGCCGTTTTTGCAGGTGTCGCCGCAATCGCTTGGAACGCAAAATCCTGAACCAACGGCTCCCCTGCTGCCCGGAGCCTTATTTCGCCGGGAGCGCGGCGACCACCTCCGCGCCGAGCGCCAGCACGCCTTCGCTGAGCGCAGTCGCCAGCTTGCCAAAATCACGGCCGTCCCAGCCCGCCTCGGGCGCGACGAACACCTTGCGCAACACCACCGCGCCGCCCGTCTTCGCCTCGGTCACCTCGACGAGCGCGGAGAAGCTCGCCACGGTTTGCCCCCCGGCCTTGCGCTCGCCTTCGCAACGCAGCACGCGGACACTCACGTCGTAGTCACGCTCAACCTCGAAGGGAAACGGTTGCGGATACACACGGTTCACCTTGCCGGAACGCGCAAGGTTGCCGGCCAGCGTGCGGCCGATGCTCGTCGTGAGCGGCTCGGCCCAGCGGGCAAAGTTTTGGTAGGCGATTTCGTTGCCCGCCTCGCGCACAACCATGTCCTTGCCGTTCAAATACGGGGCGATCTCGATGCGCTTCACGCCAAGCACCAGCGAGCCTTCCGCCGCCTGCTCGCCGGCGTCGGATAATGATCCGCCGGTGAGCACATAATAACGCGTCGGATCCGGCTTGGGCTGCGGCACCAGCGAACAACCGGCCAGACCCAGCAGCAGGACGGAGGACAGAAGACGGAAACCGAAGGAAGGGAGAAGGTGGCGGAGGCGGACGGTGAAGGTCATCGGACGTAACGAAGGGATTACTTGGTGGCAGGAGGGGCGGACGGCTGCTTGCGGCCGGTGAGCAGCGCGCTCGGGTTGCGTTCAAGGAAATCGGCCAGTTCGCGCACCGCGGCGGCGGCTTCGCCGAGCTTGATGAGCGCCTGCGACGCGTCGTCACCGAGGTTCTGCTGCGCGTTGATGAATTTCTGCACGGTGGCCGCGGTGGTGTTGAACGCGGTGACCGTCTCGCGAACGTCTTCGACCGTCTTCGCCAGGCTTTCACCCGTCGGGCCGTTTTGGCTGAACTCGGCGAGAATCGCGTCCAGCTTTTGCGAGGCGGCGCTGAGGCTGGTGAACGTCTGCTTCAACTCGGGCGACGAGGCGAGCTCGCGCATGGAGGCGCCGGCCTTGGTCCATTCCGCGGTGAGCGCGGCGGTGTCCATCGCATTGATTTTCTTGCGCGTGTCGGCCAGCAGGCCCTGCACCTCGCGCGAGAGGCCGGCGAAGTCGATTTTTTTAACGTCGTTGAGAATCTCGGTGAGGTTCGCCTGAAACTCCGAGATCGCCGACGGCACGGCGGGCATCTCGGTGTATTTCGCCACGATGTCCGTGCGCGGATTCGCCGGATATAGCGCGGGATCGAGGAAATCGATCTCCACATAGAGAAGGCCCGTTGCCAGGCCGATCACGCCGAGTTGCGCGCGCATGCCGCGATCGATGAGCCCCTGCAATTTCCCGTCCTCGGTCACGTCGATCAGCTCGCCTTTCTCGTCGGCAATGAGGTTGCGGTTGAGTTCGCACGCCACCGCGACGACCGACTGGTTGGTGGACGGCACGTAGCGCAGGCTGATCTCCACCACGCGACCGACCCGCACGCCCCGCAGCTTGACCGGCGACCCCAGGTCCAGCCCGTGAATCGACTCGTCGAAATACACGACAAAGCGCTCGGGACGGGAGAAAAAATTGATTCCGCCGAACGAGAACAACGCAACAAGGCCGAGGACAAACGCGCCCAGCACAAACAAACCGACGACGGCGGGACTGACTTTGGTCTTCACAAGAAAAGAGGGTTATGCGGGAGCGGGTTCAAGGGGAAGGCTGCTTTTGCCGGGCGGGCGCGCCGCCATCCTCGCCACGGCCCAGGAATTCGCGCACGCGCACGTCCTTGCTGTCCGTAACGAGCACGCGGGGATCGCCTTCGGCGATGATCCCCTTCGCCTGCTTGTCGAGCATGATGACCCGGTCGGCGATGCCGAAGATCGAGGCGAGTTCGTGCGACACCACCACGCAGGTCATGCCCAGCAGATCGCGCAGGTTGACGATCAACTCGTCGAGCTTGCGAGAAGTGAGCGGGTCCAGCCCGGCCGAGGGTTCGTCAAAAAAAACAATCGCGGGATCAAGCGCGAGCGCCCGCGCCAGGCCGGCGCGTTTCCTCATGCCGCCGCTGATCTCCGACGGATAATAATTGTCGTAGCCCGACAGGCCGACCTGGGCGAGTTTCATGCAGGCGAGCTCGGCGCGCTCGGCGGCGTCGAGCGGCGTGTATTCCTCCAGCGGCAGCATGACGTTTTCGAGCAGATTGAGCGAACTCCACAACGCACCGCCCTGATAGAGCACACCGATGCGCTTGAGCAGCTCCCGCTGGCGGTCACCGGTGGCCGCGTTGAAGCACTCCCCGAAAAATTGAACCGTGCCGGCCGTCGGCGCATGAAGGCCCACGAGATGACGCAGGAGCGTGCTTTTGCCGCAACCGGAGCCCCCGATGACGAAAAAAATCTCCCCGCGCTTCACCTGAAAGGTCACGTTCTTGAGCAAGACCTGTCCGTCGTAGCCGCACTCCAGCGCGGCGACATCAAGGGCGGGGGCGTTCGGGTGGGCGGTATTCATGAATGCGGGCTCACCAGCCAAAGACATTAAAGATTACCGCGAACAACGCATCCGACACGATGATGAGCAGCAGCCCCATCACCACCGCCGAGGTGGTGGCGCGGCCCACGCCCGCCGCGCTGCGCTCGGCGCGCAGGCCGCGATGGCACCCGGCCAGGCCGACGAGCACGCCGAAGGCCGAGGCCTTGATGAGGCCCGTGAGGATGTCGGACAGGTCGATCGCCGTCTGCGTCTCCACCCAGTAGGCCGTCGGCGGAATGTCGAGCAGGCCGAGCGACACCGCCATGCCGCCGAGAATGCCGAGGCCGTTCGCATAAAGCGCCAGCAACGGCATCATCACGGCTAGCGCGACCAGGCGCGGCATCACCAAAAAATCTACCGGACGAATGCCCAGCGTCTGCAACGCGTCGATTTCCTCACCGGCCTTCATGTTGCCCAAGGTCGCCGCAAACGCCGCGCCCGTGCGCCCGGCGAGGATGATCGCGGTCATCATTGCGCCCATCTCGCGCACCATCACCAGGCCGACGGCATCGGCCACGTAAATGTCGGCGCCGAACTGCCGCATCAGCACCGCCGACTGGTAGGCCATGATGATGCCGACCAGCAGGCTGATAAGACTCACGATCGGCAGGGCCATCGCGCCGCATTGCTGCATCTCGTCGACGCAATCCCGCCAGCGAAACTTGTGGGGTTTTTTAAGGAGGGCGGTGGCGCTGATCACGCATTCGCCGACAAACGTGGCAATCTCCTTGGTCTTGCCCCACACGTCCTGTGCCGCGAGGCCCACCATCGAGAGAAAGTCCCTCGAGCGATCCACCGTGAAGCGTGTCTCGTTCACCACCACGAGCTGGCGCAGGAGTTTTTGCAGCGCGTCCGGCAGGTCGGAGAGATCGCAGTGCACGTTTTTCGTCCGGCACCACTGCCGCACTTCAAAAACAAACAACAGCAAGGCGCTGTCCCAGTCGTCCAGCCGGCCCCACACGAGTTTCACGCGGACGGGGTCGCGGCCCGCGAGCAGTTCCATCCAGGACGGCCGCGTCTCGGTGATGCGCCACGCACCCTGGAGTTCAACCAGCAGCCACTCGCCCTCGGTGCGCAACTGCACACGGGTTTCGGGCGGCGTGATGATCGGCTCAGGCATTGCAGGCAGGTTGAGCGCGCCCGCGGCCCGAAGGAATGAAAATTTTGTGTCGTTCGCATAAAGCCTGCCCGCATAGCCTCTCCGGATGCGTTTTCGCACCGTGCTCTTCGATTTGGATGGAACCTTGCTCGATCACCTCCCGGCAATCCACCGCAGCTATGTCCACACGCTGCCCCGGCTCGGCCTCCCCGAGCCCACCTACCAGCAGGTGAAACGCGCCATCGGCGGCGGCCTCGAGAACGCCATGCTCAAGTTCGTCCCGCACTCACGCCTCGACGAGGCGCTCGCGATCTACCGGCCCTTTTGGGACACCACCATGCTCGCAGGGGCGGAGCCCATGCCGGGCGCGATGGCTCTGCTGGAGCGGCTGACCGTCACCGGCGTCACCTGCGCCGTCTTCACCAACAAACACGGACCTTCCGCGCGCCTGGTTTGCGCGCACCTCGGCTTCACCCCGTTTCTGCGCGAAGTATTCGGGGCGAAGGACACCCCGTGGCTCAAACCCGAACCCGCATTCACCGGCCATGCCTTGGACACCCTTGGTGCCGATGCCGCCACGACCTGCCTCGTCGGTGACTCGCCGTGGGACGTGCAGGCCGCGCACAACGCCGGTTTTCCCTGCTTCGCCGTCACCACCGGCACGCACACGGCCGAAGAGTTGCGCGCAGCGGGTGCCGACGGGATCTACGACAACCTCACCAGCCTCGGCGCATCGGAGTTGGAAGTCATTTGACCGCCGGATGGTCGAGGGCCCGGGAGACCTCCAGCTCCAGCGCATTAAGCGCCAGATAAATATCCCTTAAAAACGCCGCCAGCGCCCCGAGCAGCAGGAGGATGCTCGTGACAAACAAAGTCAGAATCACCGCTGAAAAATTAGCCCCGAGGATCGCGTTGGAAAAAATCGCGATCACCAGCAAACCCGAGCTGAACATGCTGGCCGCGCCCAACGTCACCGCGAGTTGAACGATTTTGGAACGCCGATACATGATGCGAAGCTGATCCTCGATGTGCCGGCGCTCCGTCCCGCCCGCCGCATGCGCCTGCCCCGCGAGGATGCGGGTGCGATCCACGACCCGGCCCATGCGATTGGTCATCGTCAACAGCAATGAACCCAGGCCCGTGATCAGAATGACCGGCGTGATCGAAAGCTGAATCGTGCGCAGCAAAGACTCGGAAACCGGCATGTCCATGCCGGCATACCGTCACGCCTCGGTCCGAATGGCAATTCCCCGCGTTTGATTTTTCAGCCGAAGCCGTGTTCATCTTCGCCCCACGTGGCCGCCTCTCCCGCCAATTCCGACACCCTGACCGGCGTTCTTGAACGCATCATCTTCTTCAACGAGGAGAACCACTACACCATCGCGGAGTTCCGGCCCGACGCCACCGAGGGCAAGGACGCCAAGGTCACCATCACCGGCCCCCTCCCCGGCGTCCAATGCGGCGAAACCCTCCACCTGCGCGGCTCGTGGACCAGGCACGCGCAACACGGCGACCAGTTCAAAATCGACACTTTCCGCTCCGAACTCCCGTCGAGCGTGTATGGCATCCGCAAATACCTCGGCAGCGGCCTCGTCGAGGGCATCGGCAAGGTCTACGCCAACAAGATCGTCGACGCCTTCGGCACCGCGACCTTCCGCGTGCTCAGCGAGGAATCGGGCAAACTCCGCGACGTGCCGGGCATTGGCAAAAAACGCGCCTCCGCCATCAAGAAGGCCTGGGACGACCAGCGCGCCTTCCGCGAACTCTACATCTTCCTCCAGACC
Source organism: Rariglobus sp. (assembly GCA_029266495.1). Taxonomy (GTDB): domain Bacteria; phylum Verrucomicrobiota; class Verrucomicrobiia; order Opitutales; family Opitutaceae; genus Rariglobus. The sequence continues at coordinate 43,914 of JAQSWS010000005.1, forward strand.
TATGGCGTCACCACCGGCCAGTGCGTGAAGCTCGTCAATAAATACGGCGCCGAGGCCAGACGCGTCCTGACCACCGAACCCTACAAGGTTGCCCGCGAAATCGACGGCATCGGTTTCAAGACCGCCGATCGCATCGCCATCAACCTCGGCTACGCCAACGACGCCCCTCCCCGCCTCGACGCCGGCCTGCTCTACGCAATGGAGACGCTCCAGGAAGAGGGCCACACCGCGCTCCGCGAAGCCGGCCTCATCGAGCACGCCGCTCCGCTCCTTGAAACCGAGGCCCGCTTCCTCGAAGCCCGCATCAATGCCCTCGTCGAGGCCAGGCAACTCGTCCGCCATCCGCCCGCCGGCGTGGACAACCCGCTTCCCGGCTCCGCGTTGATCCAGCTGCCCGCCAACGACCGCGCCGAACAAAAGATCGCCGCCACCATCGTCCGCCTCGGCAAGGTCGGCAGCGGACTCCCGCCCATCAAGGCCGACGCCGCCGTCGAATGGGCCCAGCAAAAAGCCGGCTTCGCATTCGCCGACCTCCAGCGCGACGGCCTAAAAAACGCCCTTGTATCCAAAATATCGATTCTCACCGGCGGGCCTGGAACGGGTAAAACCACGATCCTTCGCGCCCTCGTCGACATCCTGAAGGCCAAAAAAGTCCGCGTGCACCTCGCCGCGCCCACCGGCCGCGCCGCCCAGCGCCTCGCCGAAACCACGGGCGGCTTTGCCTCCACCATCCACCGCCTCCTCAAATACGATCCATCCAAAGGCGGTTTCGTCGCCAACGAACACCAGCCCCTCGCCACCGATTTTCTCGTGGTGGACGAGGCTTCGATGCTCGATACGCGCCTCGCCGCCGCACTGCTCCAGGCCGTGCCGTCGCGCGCCCACCTCCTCCTCGTCGGCGACATCGACCAGCTCCCGTCCGTCGGCGCGGGCAACGTCCTCAAGGATCTCATCGCCACGCAGCAGGTGCCGGTCACGCGGCTCAACGTCATCTACCGCCAGAAGGGCCAGAGCCAGATCGTCACCACCGCCCATTCGATCAACGCCGGCGAGACCACCCTCCCGCCCTCCGTCAACGAAGTCTCCGCCGCCCAGGCCTGGAGCGACCTCACCTTCATCGTCGCCGATTCCGCCGAGGACTGCGTGCGCAAGACGATCCAGCTCTGCACCGGGTTCATCCCCGCGCACTACGCCTGGTTCAATCCCGTCAATGACGTGCAGATCCTCGCGCCCATGCACAAGGGCACCGCCGGGGTCAGCAACCTCAATGTCCAGCTCCAGGCCGCCCTCAATCCGCACGCCCGTGGACTCCGTGGCCCGCATGGTGAATACCGCCCGGGCGACAAGGTCATCCAGCTCCGCAACAACTACGACAAAAACCTGTTCAACGGCGACATCGGCGTGATCGCCTCCGTCGACGCCGAGTCGGGCACGCTCACCGCAAAATTCGACGGGGACGCGCACACCTTCGATCGCGGCGAGTTCGGCGACCTCGCGCCCGCCTACGCGATCAGCATCCACAAGTCGCAGGGCAGCGAATACCCCGTAGTGATTATTCCACTACTGAAGGCCCATTTCATGATGCTCCAGCGCAACCTGCTCTACACCGCGATCACCCGCGGCAAGAAAAAGGTTTTTATCGTCGGCGAACCGGCGGCCTACGCCATGGCCGTGCGCGCCAACGATGCCCGCACCCGCACCACCCATCTCCGGGAAAAACTCGCCGCGGAAAAATGAGCATGCCGCCCCGGCTCACCCGCGTTCTCGGGACCGCCTGGGGATCATACCCCAATTCCCCCGCCGGGGCTTTACCTCCCCCCGCGTTGATCTAGGGTCGCCTCTCCCTCCACCCTGCGACCCGTTTTCCAAGGAATATTCGCACATGCTCATTAACCGCATTCTTCACCTGGAAGATGATGCATCCGACGCCCTCCTGATTCGACGCACACTGGAACGTGCGGGCATCAACGTGAACGTCACGGTGGCGATGGATGCCAGGGAATTCCACGCCGCGCTTTCCGGCGGCGGCCATGATTTGATTCTATCCGACAACTGCGTGCCGGGGTTCGGCAGCCTGGAGGCGTTGCGCGAGGCACGTTCCCGCCACCCCGACATCCCGTTCGTCTGCGTTTCCGGCATCTGGGACGAAAAAGCCGTCGACGAGCTGATGGCCCAGGGCGCCACCCACTGCGTGTTAAAATCCAGGCCGGTCCAGCTCGTCGCCGTCGTCCGCCAGGCGCTCGCCTGCCAGCAGGCCCGGAGGGAAACGGCACGACTCGTCGGCATGCAGAAGGCGTCGGCCCTTCTGGTCAGCGCGGTGCAGGCGCTCTCCCACGCCCGTGACTTCGACACCATCCGCAGGATTGTCCGCCACGCCGCGCGCGAACTGACCGGCGCCGACGGCGCGACCCTGGTCCTGCGCGAGGGCGATCACTGCCATTACGTGGACGAAGACGCGATCTCCCCGCTCTGGAAAGGAAAACGCTTTCCGCTTTCCGCCTGCATCAGCGGCTGGGCGATGATCCACCGGCAATCGGTCGCCATCGCGGACATCTACGCCGACCCCCGCATCCCGGCCGACGCCTATCGCCCGACCTTCGTCAAGAGCCTGCTGATGGTGCCCGTTCGTTCCGACGATCCGATCGGGGCGATCGGCAATTATTGGGCGTCACCCCACCACGCGGAACCACGCGAGATCGAGTTGCTGGAAGCCCTCGCCAACACCACCGCGGTCGCCTTGGAGAACGTGCGCATCTACGCGGAACTCGAACAGCGGGTGCAAGAGCGCACCCGTCAGCTCGAGGCGGCCAACCGGGAGCTGGAGACGTTCTCCTTCTCCGTCTCGCACGACCTCCGTTCGCCGCTGCACAGCATCGGCGCGTATGCCGAATTCCTTGAGGAAACCGCCCCTCCGCCCACCGACGCGGAACGCCGCGAATACCTGATGCACATCCGCCAGCAGACCGTGCGCATGGGCCGCATGATCGAGGATTTTTTGCGTCTCGCCCAGCTCACCCGCGCCGACCTCAAGCCCGAACCGGTCGACCTCGTTCAAATCGCGACCGAACTCGTTCCCCAACTGGAGGCCTCCTCCGCCGGCCGGCAGGTTGAATTCATCCACCCACCCGCCCTGCCCGCCCTCGGCGACCCGCGGCTGCTTCAGGCGGCCCTCCAGAATCTTCTCTCCAACGCATGGAAATACACCGGGCGTCGCAAAGGGGGTGCCCGGGTTGAACTCGGCAGGCTCGTGGCCGAAAGCGGACCGGCGGTTTTCTTCGTGCGCGACAATGGTGCGGGCTTTGACCCGCGGTATCTCGACAAGCTGTTCACCCCCTTCCAGCGACTCCACTCGGCGGGCGAATTTCCCGGGTCGGGCGTCGGCCTCGCCACCGTGCAGCGCATCATCCACAAGCACGGCGGACGCATTTGGGCCGAGGGGAAACCCGAGGAAGGCGCGACCTTTTACTTCACGCTCGTGCCGGAGCCGGCCGCCTGAGTTTCGTTCCCCGCGTCCCCCACCACCGCCCCGACCTCGCTCGGGCGCGCGACCGCTGCCGCCAGCCTTCTTCCATGGCTTCATCGTTTCTCGCGTGAAAATGTCTCGTCATTGCCTCCGGATCTTCGCCACGGCGCGCCAATGAATTTTGCTTAAATTGCGCCAAGGGTTGAAATCGACGTCTTTGTATCGATGATTCAGGCGGATACGAATCCGCCCATCGTCACCCCCCTCTCACCCCCAACTTCCTTCACCTCATGAATGTCCACGCCCGCATCTCCAAGGAATGGCGCCGTCGCATGACCTTGATGGCGCTTATTCTCAACGGCTCGGCCCTCTGGTTCTGCTACGACGGCCTGATCGCCTGGCCCGCCGAGGAAAAGCGCTATCAGCAACTCGTCACCCTCACCGCCGGCACCGTGTCCGAAGGCACCAAGCCTACCGAAAAAGACCCCGCCGTGACCCGCGCCTGGGAGCAATACGCCGCCGCCAACAACCTCAATCCCAAGGTCCCCAAGAACCGCTCGCCCGGCGACCTCGCAGGACAACGCATCATCGGCGGCGTCATGCTCTTCTTCGGTCTGAGCTTCCTCGGCTGGATGGCGCTCCAGCATCGCAAAAGCGTGCGCGCCGACGGCGACATCATCACGGGTGCCGGCGGGGAAACCGTCCACTTGGATACCATTGTCGGAATGGACCGTCGCAAATGGAGCAACAAGGGCATCGCCTACGCCATCTACGAAGTGAACGGCAAACGCCGCCGGCTCTGCCTCGACGATCACAAATTCGCCGGCTGCGAGAAAATCATCCTTGAAGCCGAACGCCGCATCGCCGCCCGCGCCGCCGCGTCCACCCCCGCCGACCCGGCATAAGGGATTCGAACGAAACTAAAGTGAATTTCTACGGCTAAGGTAGCGCGCGGATTCCGCTCCGCGCCCTCCGGCCACCGCCCTGCACCCGCGCCCCGTCACACCAGCGTCGGCTCCGCAAACGCCAGCACCCGCGGCCGCACCAGTCGCTCGAAATCGGCATAGGCGATCGTCATGATGTCGGTATGCGTGCAGGCGTTGAACGAGATGTAGTCATCCTTCGTCAGCGACTCGGCGACATAGACTTCCATGTCGTAGAGATTGCCGAACGGCGGCATCGCACCGATCTCGCACCGGACAAACCGCGCCGCGAACTCCTCCTCCCGGGCGAGCCGGACGTTCCGCGCGCCGGTCAATTCGCGGAAATGAGCGAGGTCGATGTGCTGGGTCGAGGGCAGCACCGCCATGACCAGGCGATTGTCGAGCCAGACGATCACCACCTTGGCCAGCTCTCGTCCGGGAACATGCGCCGCCTCGGCCACGCGCGATGAACTAAACGCCGGACGATGACTGCGCACCATGTATTCAACATGCGCCTCATCAAGGTAGGCGCGGAGTAGTTTCGGTGACATGACAGACTCCTTTTTTGGGGTTGGAGATATGTGTCGAAAACGGTCGGGCCCGGCCGTTTTTCACAGAGCCAGAATGGTCAAAAAACCATCGAACGCAACCGCCCGTCCGCAGTGCGGACGACTATGAGCCGGGCTTACGATCCCACCCGGATTACCCTGGTTCCCTCCTCCTCCAAATCCACTTCCGCCGTCCCCGCCCAGCACTCATGTTGGGTGCTGAAAACCTGGCCGCTGCGAAGGCTCAGCGGATGCACACAGCGTCCAAACCCCTCCCAGCGATCCTGATCCAGCAGTTCAAAATGCCGGCACCAATCGCCGCAAGGCTGCACGCCCGAATGTCCTTGGTCAGGGATCTTCGTCATCCCTCCTTCACTCGGTCTGGAGCTGATCATATTTAGGGAATCTTAAGAATTTCCGCACCTTATTCGCCGATGCGAGACACCAGCTTGCCTCATTCCTCTGGTCCACGCCACCGGCACGCACACGGTTTCGTCGGTTAATCGGTCAGCTCATACCTCCGAAAATCCCACCTGCTCGGGAATGGTCACTTCGCCTAATAGACTGTGAAGCCCGGAGACACTTGCAGTCCATTGTCGGCGAAGGCTTGGCCTCGGGAAACTTTCCCGCAACCTGCGGTCACACTCCCCACTCTCTCTTTTCATGAAACTCCGCCTCCTCCTCGGCCTCGCATTGCTGCCCGCCCTTGCCCTCCGGGCCGAACCCCCGTCATCCACGCCAGCTTCCGCCCAGGCCCTCGTGGACGGCTTCACCTACGTAAAGACCCTCGGCGGCATCTCCGAATACATCCTCGATGCGAATGGCCTCCAGGTCCTCGTGCTCCCCGAGCACTCCGCGCCCGTCGCCACCTTCATGGTCACTTACCGCGTCGGCTCGCGCAACGAGGTCACCGGCACCACCGGCGCCACCCATCTCCTCGAACACCTCATGTTCAAGGGCACCGAGGCCTTCAACCGCGAGAAGGGCAACAGCGTCGACCAGCTCCTCGAAAAAGTCGGCGCCGAATACAATGCGACCACCTGGCTCGACCGCACCAACTACTTTGCCAACCTCGGCAAGGACCACCTTGAGGCCTACATCGCCATCGAGGCCGACCGCATGCGCAACCTCTGGCTGCGCGACTCCGACCGCCGCCCCGAAATGACCGTCGTGCGCAACGAATTCGAAATCGGCGAAAACAATCCCATCCAGGCCCTCGACAAGGAAATCAACGCCGCCGCCTTCGTCGCCCATCCCTATCACCACTCCACCATCGGCTGGCGCAGCGACATCGAGAACGTTCCCATCGAAAAGCTGAAGGCGTTCTACGACACCTTCTACTGGCCCGACAACGCCACCGTCACGATCATCGGTGACATCGCGCCCGTCTCCGCCCTCGCCCTCGTCAAAAAATACTACGGCGCCATCCCCAAATCCCCCGCGCCCATTCCGCAACTCTACACCGAGGAACCCGCCCAGTCCGGACCCCGTCGCGTCATCGTCAAACGTGCCGGCCGTCTCGGCGTCGTCGGCATCGCCTTCAAAACCCCCGCCGCCCGCCACCCCGACATGCCTGCCCTCCAGGTCCTCGGCTCCATCCTCACCTCCGGCAAAAACAGCCGCCTTTACCGCGCCCTCACTGACAAAAACCTCACCACCAGCGCGAGCGCCGACATCGGCTTTTTTCACGATCCGTCGCTCACCACGATCTACGCCAGCCTCGCCCCCGGAGCGAAACACGAAGAAGTCGAAAAGATCGCCCTCGCCGAACTCGAACGCGTTAAAAAAGACGGCGTGACCGACACCGAGGTCGGCTCCGCCATCAGCCAGTTGATCGCCGCCTCCGCCTACGCCCGCGACGGCGCCTTCGCCGTCGCCAGCAATCTCAACGAATACATCTCCAGCGGTGACTGGACCCTCTATGTCACCCTCGACGAAGCCATCAAGAAGGTCACCGCCGCCGATGTGAAACGCATCGCCAACGACTACTTCAACGAGGACCGCAGCACCACCGGCTGGTTTGTCCCCGTGCTCGCCCCCGAAGCCGCCGAGTAACCTCCACCTCTTTTCATCGCAGGGCCTCACCTCGCGTGCGGCCGCGAATACCAGCGATTACCCAACGGCCGGACGCAAAGTCAGGCCCCACAAAATATGAAACGCCTCCTTTTCCCGTCCTCCATCCTCCGTCCCCTGTTCTCCGCCCTCTGCCTTCTCACCGCGGTCACCGCGCAAGCCGGCGTCGCCGATCAAGTCACCCGGGTCCGCATCGCCGGCGTCGATGTGATCGCCTGCAAAACCGGCGTGGAGGACGTCGTCACCTTCCGCGGCTCCCTCCCCGCCGGTGACTCGTTCTCCCCGGATTCCAACCTCGCGATCGCCTCGCTCACCGGCGGCATGCTGGACAAGGGCACGACCACCCAGGACAAATTCGCGATCGCCCAAAAACTCGACGCCGTCGGGGCCGCGCTCTCCTTCTCCGTCGACAGCACGATGGTCAACTTCAGCGGCAAATGTCTGCGCAAAGACGTCCCCCTCGTGATCGCCCTGCTCGCCGAGCAACTCCGCTCGCCCGCCTTCTCCGAGGAGGAATTCACCAAGCTCAAAAAACAGATCGCCGGACGGCTCCAACGCGCCCTTGAGCAGACCGGTTATCGCGCCGGCCAGGCCTTTGCCTCCGCCATTTATCCTTCCGACCACCCCAATTACGAACCCTCCACCGAGGCCTTTCTCGCCGCCCTCGGGAGCGCCACGGTCGCCGACCTCCGTGCCTTCCATAAAAAATATTACGGTCCCGCCGAACTCACGCTCGTCGCCGTCGGCGACGTGGATGTCGACAGCCTTAAAACCGACGTCGAAAAGGCCTTCGCCGGCTGGTCCGGCGGCGTGAAACGCCCCGACTACCCGCGCGTCGCCGGCAAACGCGACCTCGACCGCGAGCAGACGATCTTCATGGCCGACAAACCGAACGTCAGCGTGATCCTCGGCCAGGCCAGCGAACTCCGCCACGCCGATCCCGAGGCGCTTCCCCTCCGCGTTGCCACCACCATTCTCGGCAGCGGCTTCACCGGCCGTCTCATGGCGACCGTCCGCGACCAGGAGGGCCTCACCTACGGCATCGGCGCACGCGTTGGCGGAGATACCTTCACCAACGGCGACTGGCGCATCATCGCCAATTTCGCACCCAACCTCCTCGAACAAGGCCTCGCCTCCACCCGCCGCGAATTGAAACTCTGGCACGAACAGGGCGTCACCGCCGCCGAGCTCGAACGCACCAAGACCAATCTCGCCGGCAGCTTTCAAGTCGGTCTTGCCACCACCGAGGGTCTCGCCGGCACCATCCTCACGACGGTCCACCGCGGATACCCGCTCACCTGGATCGACGAGTATCCGGACAGGCTCAACGCCGTGACCCTCGACCAGGTGAACGCCGTCATCAAAAAGCACCTCACGCCCGACAACTTCATTCTCATCAAAGCCGGCACCGTGCCGGTCTCGGCAAAATAGCCGCCGCTCCGTCGCCTCACCCCGATCCCGATTCCTCCACGCCCTCCGTCACGATGATGTCGAGGCCGGGCAACTGCTGGCGAAACGCCTCGTCGATCCGTCCTGCTCCACCGCACGACGCACGAACAATCATCTGCAACCGCGGCAACGACGTGGATTGGGCCACCTCCCCCCGCGCCAGCGCGAGCGCACTCTTGATGAGCCAATACCCCACGTAGTTAAAATTCTGGCAGACCGTCGTCAGGGGCGGATCGCTGTAGGCGCTCGCCTCCGTGTCATTGTAACCGATGATCTGAAAATCACCGGGCGCACTCAGCCCGAGCTTGTGCATTGCAGTCATGAACCGCAGCGCATGCTCATCATCATAACTGATCACCGCGAGATCGCCGCGCTGGTCCTTCCAGCGCTCCGCCAGCTGACTCATCGCCTGCGCCCCTGGTTTCGCCAGCCCGCAAAAATTAGGCAGGCCCAGTCGTGACGTATAACACGCGTAGGCGCTGATCAGGCGCTGCAGCACCACGTCTCCCGGCGAATCCGGCCCCAGCAACGCGATCCGCCGGTGTCCAAGCGCAAAAAAATACCCGCACAACTGCTCGGTCAGCACCTGCAGGCTGGCACCAAACACCTCCTGCTGCTCGAAGCTGTTTACCTCCAGCCCGGGAACCACCATCGGCAGACTCACCGGCAAGGCGCAACCGCGCACAAACGTGCGCACCTCATCGACGCGATCATGCGGAAACCACGGCAGGACGATTGCCACGCAGCCCTCCTTCGCCAGCAGCTTCGCCTGCTCCACGCCATCGTGATTGAAATCGCGCACCCAGCCTGAACGCAGATCCACCGCGTTGTTCACCGCCTCGTGCGCAAGGCCCTGCAACACGCGATTGGCATACGCGTCGCCACCCTGCCACACGAGCACGCCGATCCGGGGATTGGCCGTCTTGCCCTGCACGACACGCGTATGCCGCGCCACAAACGTCCCGCTCCCGATGCGACGCACCACCGTGCCGTCGTCGACCAACTCCTTCAGCGCGCGCCTCACGGTCAGAAAATTGCACCCATAAAACTCCGCCAGTCGCCGCTCCGAGGGCAGCCGCCCCGCGATCGGTATCGTCCCCACCAGTTGACGCAGCTCCGCCTCCACCTGCTGGTGCTTAAAACGCGGTGCCTCGACTGAGATAACTTCCATATAATTGCCTCAAGACCAAGCGCCCGTCCCCTTTGTGTCAAGAGAATCGCTATGTCTGTTAAACTTAACAATAGAATAGGTAAGACTCTATTGAACAAAATATAATGATTAAAATCCAAGAGGGTAGTTTAACAAAAGTCATTTTGTTAAATGAACATTTCTACACAAAACAAAGTGCTTGCATAGCCATCGGCCGACATGCTTTATGACGGGCAAGACGCCAGCTTTTCCCGCGAAACCGCCGGTCAGCGTGCGCACTGTTCACCCCCCACCAACCCGACCAACCGATGAAAAGTCCGTCCTCGTCCTCCCCGCGCCTCCGCCGCGCCATCGCCCTCCTCGCCCTCCCCGCGCTCAGCACCCCCGCCGTCTTCGCCGGTGCGTTTTTACATACCGGTGCCGGCCCCTACGAATACACCAGCACCGCCAACTGGGGCAGCAGTGTTATCGGCAACAATTGGACCACCAATATCGTCGCCGACCAGACGATCACGTTCGCGACCGATTACACGACTGCGGACCAAGACGGAGCCAGCAGCGGTAGCACCTCTACTCTCAGCATCGCCAATACCGGCACCTTTAACCACACCTTCATCGGTGGAGGCGCCAACCGCACGCTCACCCTCGGCGGCAACATCACGCTCGGAAACGGCGGGGCTACCGCCAACAAAGTCATCATCGGCAGCCTCACCGCCGGCCAACAGCTCAACCTCGACCTGGGCGCCGCAAGCAGGACATTTACCATCGGAACCAATCGCACGCTTGAAATCCTCAACGTCGTCTCCGGCGCCACCCGGGGCATCACCACGACTGGAAACGGCAAACTGATTCTTTCCAACGAAGCCAGCACCTACGGTGGCGCTACCGCCCTTCAAAGCGGCGCCATCGTCGAGGTCACCAAGCTCGCCAATGGTGGGGTCAACAGTAGCATCGGCACGGCGAACGCCACCACGTCTTCTCTCGTTTTCGGCGGAAGTTCTGCGGCCACCCTGCGCTATGTGGGCGGCGGCGACACCACAAACCGCTTGTTCAGCGTTGGCGGCGCCGGCGGCATGATCGACTCCTCCGGCTCGGGCGCGCTCGTCTTCAATGCCACCGGATCATTAAACCTCATCACGAGCGGCACGGCTCGCACCATCACGTTCAAAGGCACGAACACGGACGACAACAGCATCTCCATCGTGCTCGCCGATGCCGGCAGCGGCAAAACCACCATTCAAAAGGATGGTGCCGGCAAGTGGATCCTCTCCGGCAATAATACCTACACGGGGGACACGATCATCAATGCCGGCACCCTCCAGCTCGGCTCCGCGAACAGCGGCGGCAACGGCGGCAATGTCATCTTGAACGGCGGCACCTTCGCCACCGGCGGTTTCTCCGAGACCTTCGGCACCCTCGATGTGAACGGCAACGCCATCATCGACATGGGCAACCTTACCTCCGCCCTCGTATTCGCCGACAGCAGCCTCGTTGCCTGGAGCGAGTCCGTCAGTCTCAGCATCATCAACTACACCGGGGACATCGACAGCATCTTCTTCGGCGTCGATGGACTCGACCTCTCTCAACTCGCGAAAATCACCATCAACGGCTTCGATGCCGCCCTCGAAAACGGCTTCCTCGTCGTCGCCATCCCCGAGCCCTCCACCTACGCCTTCCTCGCCGGCGCCGGAGGCCTGCTTCTCGCGGGCGTTCGTCGCCGCACCCGCGTCCAGTAAGTTACCCTCGTTACCCGCATCCGGGCGTCCCGCTTTCGGCGCCCGGCAGGGCGAGGATTCCCCTCCCCGCCTTGTTCGCCCCGCCCCGGACGACCCGCGGGTCTGCCCCGCCCCCCCCCCTTGGTCATCGGTCCTTCGCCATCGGTCATTCCACACCGGCGTCGCAGCGGCTTCGCGTTGCTCATCACGATCACGCTCCTCGCATTTCTCGTCCTCCTCCTCGTCTCGCTCGCCAGCCTCACCCGGGTCGAAACCCAGGTTGCCTCCAACAACCAGCACATCGCCCAAGCCCGTCAGAACGCCCTCATGGCGCTCAACCTCGCCTTGGGCCAATTGCAAAAACATGCCGGCCCTGACCAACGCGTCACCGCCCGCGCCGATGTCCAACCCGCCGCGACCGCTCCCGCACCCTCTCCCTACCCCTCTGTCGACCCCGCCTCCGGCACCAACCTCACCGCGAACACCGCAACCGCCCTCGGCTCCATCGACACCTACTGGCGCAACCGTCGCAACCGCCAATGGACCGGCGTCTGGCGCAACCGCAACACCCCGGATTACACCCCGCCTGCCCCGGCCTTCGATTCCAACAACCCCGCCGCCTACAACCCCGTCCCCGCCCTCCAGTCCTGGCTGGTCAGCGGCAACGAAAACGGCGCAGCCACGTTCTCTCCCTCCACCGCCGTTACGGGTCTCACCATCACCTCGACGCCCGTCGATCGCATCGCCGACGCCAACGGAGCGTTTCACCGCCTCCTCGTCAAAGCCTCCGCGGGCGTCACGGCCGCCACGGACCTCGACCGCGCCGTCACCGCCCCCGAGATCGAAATCCGCTCTTCCGCGACGCCGGGTAATGGCACCACGGATACGTTGATCGGCCACTATGCCTGGTGGGTCGGCGATGAGGGCATCAAAGCCCGCGCCAACCTCGTCGACCCCCACGCCTCCGCCGGCACCGCCGAGGCCAACCTCACCCGCCTCCAGTCCGCCCAGCGCCCCGCCATCGAGGCCATGACCACCAACGGCACCGACGGCCTTGCCCCCCTCGCCCCTCCCACGGTCCAGACACAACTGGCCGCCTACCAGGCAAGCCTCCTCAACATCCAGAGCTCCGCCCAGTTCCCCTTCATCACTGCGGCCGCCCCCTTGTCCGCCGAACTCAAATCCCGTTACCACGACCTCTCCGTCAGCTCCCGCGGACTCCTCGCCGACGTAAAGAATGGCGGCCTCAAAACCGACCTCTCCTATCTCTTCGGCCTATCCAACCTCACCGATTTCCGCACAGCCCTTCGCGCCCTCTACGGCACCAACTCCATCGCCCCGCTCAACCCCAATCCCGCCGTCTCCACCGATTTGGCCAACCCTCTCCTCAACCCCGTCGCCACCCTCCGCGCCACGTTCCCGACCACGGCCGCGGACGGCGGTAACTACGCCGCTGCCACGCAATTTGCCAATACCTCCACCTGGGAACAGCTCTGGTCCTTCGCCAACCAAGGCTCGACCTTCAACGCCGCCGGCCAGGCCGCGCCGCGCGTCCAGACGGCCACCCAACACGGCCTCTACCCCCTGATCATCCAGACCAAGATGTTTTACCGCCTCCGCATTGAAGGCGGCAGCACCACAACCGACCCGGATGGCACTGTGGTGAATCGCACCGGCGCCATTTACGTCGATGTGCTTCCGCTCTTCGTTCTGGCCAACCCCTATGCCGTTCCGTTGGCCGCCTCCGATTATCAAGTCCGGGTATCCGGCAGTAATCCGGCCCTCGTTTTCGGGAAGATTGATCCTGCGGCAACGACTCCCCCTTCGCCCACAAACGACTTCACCCCGGCCTACTCCGTTTACAACCCCACTTGGGCCGGCAATAGAACCTTCGTTTTACGCACCACCGGAATGGCTGCTGGCGAGGCCCAAATCTTTACGATTGATCCGGATCCCGCCCTCAACACCACCATCGATGCTGATGACCGCATTCTGGTGGCCCGGCAGTCAGGCAATTCCGTCCCTCAGATGGACAACAAACGGGTCTACATGAAGAACGAATTCGACCCCGCGCCGGCCCTCACTTACCTCGCGGCCAGCCAGACCTCGCCTTATCCGCCTATCACGATTCCGTCTGACAAAACCCATGCGGCCTTACGCATCGGCACATCGGGACTCATTACGATCCTCTTTCAAGGGTTTACGCCGGGAGATGCGCAGGGATACCTCAAGCTCCTGCAATTTACCACCGCACAAAATCTTACCGGTGATGCGGAGTTCGGCGGGGCAACCACGATGTTCGTCGTTGATCCCATGTCTGACGGCATCCGCCAAGGCGGCGGGGTAAACTCTATCGTCAACCAGCCGCCGACCACCGATCACCGCGCCGCCAAACCCCCCAGCGGCTCCGTCTTCTTCTCGCATCAACAGGCCCCCTTTCTTCAGGTCAACTACCGGACCAACCAGATCATGTGGACGGGCAGCCCCTCCAACCCACACCCCTTGGAATGGGCCCGTCGCTTCACCAAAAACGGTTCCACCGGTTCCGCTGGCAACACCCCCAACCCGTGGTTCGGCGCCAACCTCATGCGCCCCTCCGGCTCCACCACCACCGTCCGCTGGGGCCTCGTCAACATCGGCGAAGGCCAGAACCAGACCGTCCCGCCCGCCTCCATCGGTGGCCCCTCCGCACTGGATGTCGGCTTCAACAACTACCTCTACGACATCCCCCGCGCCGGCCACCCGCTCGCCTCCCTCGGCCAGCTCCAGCACTTCAACACCACCGGCTACCATCCCATCGCCAGCACGCCGAACCAGGTCACCTCGTTAAGCAGCTGGCAAACCAACTACTCGTTTTCCAACTCCTACCCCCAGCCCCGCGTCCCCCGCGATCAGCTCTTTAACTACGTCAACAACGGCAATATTTCCCTCCATTACCATTTCGACGGCTCCTCCATCTGGAACGACCTCTTCTGGGACCGCTTTACTTTCTCGACCTACCCGCAGTCCGCAGCGGTCTCTTTCGACTTCGCCACGGACAAGCTCATCAACGCCCGCTACCGCCCTTTCCGGGATCGCACCACGGTGCCTTGGGACGACGAAACCAAATTCCGCGGCGACGGCAACCCCGCCACCGCCGCCAACACCCGCGCCGCCGCCGCCAACCTCCTCGTCGACGGCGCCTTCAACATCAACTCCACCTCCATCGAGGCGTGGAAAGCCGTCTTCTCTTCCCTCAAAAACGTCCCCGCCGGCTCCGAGACCACTCCCTCCGCCCCCTTCCCCCGCACCCTCTCGCCCACCGCCGGTTCCGCCGCCGCCGCCACCGGCACCTCTCCCGACTCTTGGGCCGGCTTCCGCAACCTCTCCACCGCCGAGGTCCAGTCCCTCGCCGAGGAAATGGTCATGCAGGTCCGCAAACGCGGCCCCTTCCTCTCCCTCTCCGACTTCGTCAACCGCCGCCTCATCAAGACCGCCGACGACACCCTTGGCCTCGGCCTCTCCGGCGCGCTCCAGGCCGCCCTCGACCGCGCCGTCAATCAGACCTCCCGCCTCACGCCCGCCTTCAACGTCAAATCCTCCGCCGTCAGCGCCACCTCCGCGACCAACCCCAACCTGATCGCCTTCTCCGAAATCGGCTATATCCTCCCCGCCGCCCTCGCCGGCTTCCCCGGTTACATGCTCCAGGGCGACGTCCTCTCCGCCCTCGGCCCCAGCCTCTCCGCCCGCTCCGACACCTTTACGATCCGCACCTACGGCGACGCCACCAACCCCGCCACCGGCGAGGTCACCGGCCGCGCCTGGTGCGAAGCCGTCGTCCAGCGCCTCCCCGATTACGTCGATCCCGCGGCCGATGTCGCCACCGCCACACCCGCCGCCGGCACCCCCAACGCCACCTTCGGCCGCCGCTTCCAAATCATCAGCTTCCGCTGGCTCTCCCCCGAAGACGTCTGACCACCTCGCCTGCCATGCGCATCCTTCGCAAGTTCCTCCATTGGTCATTGGTCATTGGTCATTGTGCATTCGCGGCGGGCGCCCTCGCCCAGACTCCGACCCCTGACGCCCCCAAACCCGCCCGCCTGCGCTTCCTCTTCCTCGACGAAACCCCCGGCTACTACTCGCTCAAACTCGCCAACGGCTCCCGCCAGATCAGCTCCAACCCCTACGAAATCAGCGCCCCCTACACGCCCGCCGACTTCAAATCCTTCGACGTTTATAAGACCCTTCCCGATCCGAAGACCGGTTCGATCCGTCCCGTTAAAATCGCCACCGTCACCCCTCCCGCCAACACCCCGTCCGCCCTCGTCATCATCACCCCGCGCCCCGCGGCATCCCCCGACGCCTCTCCCGTCTACAACGTCGAGCTCGTCGACAGCAACCCGGCCCTCTTCCCGGCCGGCTCCATCCGCATCATCAACCGCAGCCCCGTGTCGATGGCCGCACAGTTCAGCGACAGCCGCGTCGTTACCGCACCAGGCGAAGTCAGCCTGGTCCAGCCCGTCACCGACGCCCGCCGCCGCATCCTCTTCAAGATCGCCATCCAGGTCCAGCAGGAGGCCGGTGGCTGGCAGCTCATTCAAGACGACATCACCGTCATCCGCCCCAAAGAGCGCATGGTCGGCATCCTCGTCTATTCGGCGGGGGGCATGAGGCACATGCTCACCGCCGAAGAAATCGCTGAGATGGGCGCGCCCAAACCCGGCTGCTTCTGGCTCACGTTCTCCGATTCCCCCTGATCCGCGCCCCCTCATGTCCGCCCCCCGTCCGAACCTCTACCGGCGCCTCACCGCGAGTGTGCCGATTCTCATCACCGTGATCGTTCACATCGTGCTGATCGCGATCGCCGGCTACTTCGTCACCGAACAAATCGTCGGCAAAAAAAAGACTTTTGAGGCGGCCGCCGCGTCGGAGTCGATCGTTCAAAAACAGGTCGAGCACCGCCTCCAGGTCGCGCGAAAGGGCGGGGGATCCGCCAGTGCTTCACCCGTTTCGGCCTCGCGTATTTTTTCCACCGCGGAAAACGCGCTGCAAATGCCCGCCATGCCCGACCTCCCGTCAGTCGGCGCGAGTTCGCTCAGCGGCATGGGCTTCGGCAAGGGCATGGGCTCGGTCGGCACCGGCACCGGTTACAACACCGGCCTCGGCAATTCCGGCAGCCTCGGCCGCGGCTTCATGAGCATGAGCTTCCTCGGCGTCACCAACCAGCGCGTCAAAAAAGTCGTCTTCGTCGTCGACATCAGCACCGGCCTCATGGACATCCGCAAAGGCGGCTTCCGCGCCTTCGAAATCCTGCGCACCGAAATTTCCCGCCTGATCAGCCAGCTGCCCCCGACCAGCGAGTTCAACGTCGTGCTGTTCGACGGCCTCACCCTTCGCCTTTTTTCTCAGAGCCTCACCCTCGCCACGGTCGTCAACAAGACCGCCTTCTTCGACTGGATCAAACCGATCAACGCCAGTCTCTCCACCTTGGGCTCAAGCTCCATCCCCGCGTCGTCCCCCCGCTGGACCTTCAGCCGCCCCGAGAACCTCAAACTCGACCCCGAATACGGTCCTGCCTCCTGGGTTCAAGGCATCCATGCCGCCCTCGAACAAAAACCCGACACCGTCTTCGTGATCACCGGTTCCGGCGGCGCCGGCCAGATCCGTCTCAGCGACGAAACCATCGCGCGTCACCGCGAAGCCCGCGCCAAGCAGCTTGCCGAACTCAAGGCCTCGGGCCTCGACATCGCCAGCATCAGCGCCGCCCGCAACAAGGCCTTCGCGAAACTTCGCGCCGAGTTCGATGCCATCAACCAAAAGCTCCTCGCCCAAGGGAAGGACCCCTTCGTCATCCAGGCAACCCGCCGCGTTCTCGACGCCGACTTCCAGGCCGCCCTCAAGCGAGCCGGCTTCACGCTCTCGCTCGACACCACCGGCTGGACCGACAAGGCCGGCCAGCCCATCTGGACCGACTTCAGCACCAATGTCGCCATGTCCCACAACGCCGGATTTTCCGACGTCCTCAGCCACGTATCGAAACTCCAATACGGGCTGCTCTCCGAACGCGCCTCGCTCAATCTCTTCCTCTTCGTCGGCCCGGGTGAAAAGACCGAGGCGACCGAGAAAAATCTCTCCACGTTCACTGCGAAAAATGGTGGCAAGTTCAACCTGCTCACCACCAGACGCCTCGAAGAACTGACTCGCAAGAAACCGTGATTCCTACCGATCCACCCCCGGTCTTCCCCTTCATGAAATTGATCTTTCGGCGCCTGTTCCCGCTCTACCTGCTGCTCGCGGCCCTCCCCCTTGCCGCTCAAGGCACCGCCCCGACCAAGCCGCTCGTCGCCAACGGCGACTTCGAGGCACCCACCGCCGCCGATAATCTGCCCGCCGCCTGGGAGGGCAAATCCGAGGGCGTGGTCACGGTCGTCAAAGAGGAGGACCGCCAGTTCGTCCGTCTGGTTTCCCAGGCGCCCAATCAGCTCGTGCTGATTTCCCAGCTCGTGCCCGTCCCGCCGGACGTGAAGGGCCTCGTTGTCCAGGCCCGCTTCCGCACCGCCAATGTCAAATTCGGCAAAGATTTCCTCTGCGACGCCCGCACCCGTTTCTCCTTCCTCGACGCCGCCGGCCAGCCCGTCGGCAAGAGTCCGAGCGACGTGATCTTCAACGCCAACGCCAAGACGTGGACCGATGTCGAGCGCAAGTTCCTCATCCCCGAGGGTGCCGCCACCCTCAAGGTCAACCTCTGCCTCAACCGCCCCGCCTCGGGCACCCTCGACGTCGATGCGATCCGCCTTTCGCCCATGGACGCAAGCGAGGCCGAGGCCCTCGCACAGGCCCCGCTCCGCGCCCAGCAGAAGAAACTCGCCGACGAGGAGGAATCCTCCCGCCTGATCCAACTGCCATCCCTTACCCGCGAGCTCAAAGTCTCCGGAAACAAACTCATCAACGACCAGGGCCGCCCGGTCATCCTTCAAGGCGTCAACGTCCCCAGCCTCGAGTGGTCCGCCAAGGGTGAGCAGGTCAACCGCTCCGCCAAGGTCGCGCTCCTCGACTGGAAGGCCAACGTCATCCGCGTCCCTGTTTCCAACAGCTATTGGTTTGGCCGCGGCAAGGGCGCCAAGGAACCGTCCAACGACGCGGACGCCTACCGCCGCATCGTGGATGACCTGGTCAAGATCGCCGCCGGCCAGGGCGCCTACCTCATCCTCGACCTCCACCTCTTCGGCGGCCCCAAGGCCAACGCCGTGGAGTTCTGGAAGGACGCCGCCGCGCGTTACGCCAACAACCCCGCCGTGCTCTTCGACCTCTTCAACGAACCCACCGGCATCACTTGGGACCTGTGGCAAAAAGGCGGCGTGCGCGAGGTGAAGGACAAAAAAACCCAGGAGGTCACCCAGGTCGAAGTCGTCGGCATGCAGGCGCTCATCGATGCCGTCCGCTCCACCGGCGCCCGCAACATCGTCATCGCGGGCGGCGTGGGCTACGCCTACGACCTTAGCGGCGTCCTTGAGGGTTACGCCTTGGCCGATCACGACGGCAATGGACTCGTCTACGCCACCCATTTCTACAACTGGCACCGCGGCTGGGAGAAGCGCTTTCTCCCGCTCGCGAACAAATATCCGATCCTCGTCGGCGAATTTGGAGCCGACGTAAAGAAGATGTCCTTCATCCCCGGCAACCAGCAGGAAAATCCCTACACTTGGATGCCCGACGCGCTCGGCATGATCCAAAAATACAACCTGAACTGGACCGCGTTCTCCTTTCATCCGGCGGCCTCTCCCGTGCTCATCAAAGACTGGACCTACGAACCCACGCCGTTTTTCGGCGCCTTCGTGAAGGACGCCCTCGCGGGCAAAAAATTCGAGTCCGTAAAACTCCGCTGATTTCCCCATGCGCCTGTTTCGCAATCAGCGCTACCCCCACCAGGTCTACGCCAGGTTCCGGTGACCCCGGCCTTCCTGGTCGCTCCTCCATGACCCGTCTCATCACGATGAAGGAGATTGCGGTCGCGGCCGGCGTTTCCACCGCCACCATCAGCCGGGCACTCGGAACCCACCCCCGCATCCCCGACGCCACCCGCCAGCGTATCCGGAAACTGGCGATTTCGCTCGGCTACCGGCCCAATCCGCTGCTCTCCGCCTACGCCCGGCAGCGCCGGGGAAAAACCCTGGGCGCGGAGATCGCCACGCTCGCCTACGTCACCAATTTCCCGACCGCCGACGAATGGCGGGGGAATACCTTCTACCAGCTGCTGTTCAAGGGCGCCGTCGCACAGGCCCGGCGCAACGGCTACAAGCTGGAGCATTTCTGGCTGCGCGAACCCGGCATGACCGGCAAACGACTCAGCGGGATTCTCGACAGCCGCGGCATCTCCGGCGTTTGCATCGCCCCGACCCCTGTGGTGCGGCGGATAGATCTTGAGTGGAGCCGTTTCTGCTGCGTGACGATCGGCTACTCGCTGCTGCAACCGTTGCTGCACCGCACCGCACCCCATCACTTCCAGGCCGTCCTCATCGCCAGCCGCAAGCTATGGCGCCTCGGCTACACCCGGATCGGTCTGTGCATAAAGGCCGCCACCAGCCCCCAAGTGAACGATCTCTGGCTGGCCGGCGCATTGGTTACCCAGCAGCAAAATCCCCAGACTCCGCTAAAGGTGTTTCTTTATGAAGAAACCAGTCGCGGCGACATCCCCGCCTGGATCGCGAAGGAACGTCTTGAGGTCATTCTGAGCGACAATCCCCAGGCGCTGCGGGACCTGACGCGCGGCGGTGCCCAGGCGGCGGACAACGTAAGCTTCATCACGCTCAACTGGACCAGGCACGAGGCGGACGTCGCCGGTATCGACCAACGTCCGGGCGCCATCGGCGCGGCCGCGATGGACCTGCTCTTCGGCTTGTTGCAACGCGGTGAACGAGGCATCCCCAAAATCCCCATTACCTCGATGATCGACGGCGAGTGGATCGGCGGATCCAGAGTCGCGGCTAAATCCGATCTCTTGCACGAAAGCCCATAACCAGCGGCGCCAAAACAGCCTGCGGTGTGCAACAAGCTGCGCAACGAGGCGGTTGTTTAGCCGGGCGCTCCGCTCATCGTTTGCAACAGGACCCACTCGTATCGAGTTTTCACCTACCGAAACCAAAGACCGGCTTCGTTCCCCGCATCCTTCCTTCCGCCGCATCCCGCCCTGGATGCACCCGGCTGCTGCCTTGCCCGCTTTCCCCCCCATGAAAATAACAAACAAGCCCCAGGCCTCCCCCCGCCGAATGCTCCGTCATTCGTTCGTCACCTTGCTTGCCACCGCCCTCGCCGTCCCGGCCTCCGCCGCCGACTGGTATCTCCGCGCCTCCCAACCCGTCACCAGCGACTGGCATACCGTCGCAGAATGGAACTCCACCCCGAACGGCACCGGCTCCAACGCCACCGCCATCTCCGCAGCCGATACGTATTATCTTAACAACTACAGCCTCCGCACGCCCTACATGGCCGGTCCCGTCACCTTTGGCGGCGGCCTCCTCCGTCTCTCCGGCAGCGCCAGCGTCCTCGGCATCAAGACCACCGGCGCCGCCGGCGCGACAATTCCGAATCTCGTCTCCGAAGGCGGTCGGATCGAAAACTCCGAGGGCGGCACCGTTTACCTGAACGTCACGAACTTCAACGCCATCTCCGGCTCCACGTCGCTCACCAGCGTCTCCGGCCGCACCACCAAACTCTCCGTCGGCGCGCTCTCCGGCTCCGGTGAACTCCTCGTCTCCGGTTCCGGCAGCACCGTTCTGCTCTCCGTCACGCAGGCGTCCGCCTTCACCGGCACCGTCCGCCTCGCATCGGGCACGCTTAACTTCGACGCCGACCTCGTCTCCTCCGGTCCGCTCGTCCTCGCCGGCGGCACGCTCGTCCTCGACCAGGCCGTCACCGTGACGTCGTTGACCATCGGCACCACCACCTACGCCGCCGGCACCTACAACTACGCCGCGCTCGCCTCGACCGGTCGCCTGTCTCCCGCGTCCACCGGCACCATCACGGTCAACCCGGCGACCACATGGTATCTCAAACCCGACAACCAGCCGACCCCCAACCACTGGAAAACCCTCGCCGACTGGAGTTCCACTCCCGATGGCACCGGTCCCAGCCCGACCGGGTTCCGCGCCGCCGACATCTTTGACACCAACGGCAAACTCACCCTGCGCACGCCGTTCGTGAACACCCAGGTGCCCGACAACACCTTCACCGGCGGACAGCTGCGCATGACCACCAGCACCTTCACCCTCGCGGTCAAGGGCTACTCCAACACCGTGCTCGCCACCCTCCCGAGCCTCTACGCGAACAACGGCAAGATCACCCAAAACGCCAACACCGCCGTCCGCCTGCGCGTCGATCACTTCGAGAACCAGGCGACCGGCACTTCCGGCCTCACGATCAACTCCGCCAGCGGGACAAACGCCGCCTTCGACCTCTCCGTCGGCAAGCTCGTCGGCTCCGGCATCCTGCGCTACTCCGCCGGCGGCTCCACCTTCCGCCTGAGCGCGGACGATGCCACCACCTACACGGGTGACATCTACCTCGCCAACGGAAAGCTCAACTTCGACAACGACTTCAATTCCGCCGGTCGCCTCGTGATCGACGCCCCCGGCTTCGTCGAGCTCGACCAGGTCGCCACGTTCACCGAACTCGTCGTCGCCGGCACCGAGTATCCGATCGGCAACTACTCGCTCGCCACGCTCCAGGCCAACCACCCGGGCATGTTCACCGGCACCGCCGGCGGCGCCCTTGTCGTCCGCGGCCCCGCCGATTGGTATCTCACCACCAGCCAGACCGGCACGACCGACAGCTGGAACACCCGCCTGCATTGGAACTCCGCCCCCGACGGCTCCGGCGTCGTTCCGCCCACGATCAACCCGATCGACAACTACGCCAACCAGACCAACGGCCGCACCGTGCGCACGCCGGACACCGCCTCCACCTTCGGCGGTGGCGCGCTCGTCCTGAAATCCGGCGGCAAGCTCATGCTCCGCACCCCCGCCGGCGCCACCAGCACCATCCCGACCCTTCAGACCGAGGCCGGCGCCACGATCTATAACGGCATGGTCGGCGTCGCCCAGTCCCTCGACATCGGCACTTGGAACGCAGTCTCCGGCACCACCGTCCTCACCACCACCACCGGCGCCGCGGGCGGCTCGTTCGACCTCCGCGTCCATCACCTCAAGGGCGCCGGCCACATCACCGTCGGCGGCAACAGCATCGTCCGCCCCATCGTCAACCACGGCGGCCAATACACCGGCACGTTCACCGTGAACAGCAACGCCGTCGTCACGTTCGACGAGCCCTTCGGCATCAGCGGCAAACTCGTGGTCAACACCGGCGCGAATGTCACCTTCAACGACTGGGCCTACGTCACCGCGCTCACCGTCAACGGTGTCGTCAAGCCCCTCGGCATCCACACCGCGGCCAGCCTCGGCCTCGCCGGCTCGGGCAGCGTCGTCGTCTGCCAGCCCACCGCCGAATCGCCCCAGATGTTCGGCGTGAACTTCGCCGGCGCCGAGTTCAACGACCCCTTCTGGCAAACCAACGCCGCCATGTGGGATTATTACCAGGCGAAGGGCCTCACCCTCATTCGCATGCCCGTCAAGTGGAGCCGCATCCAGTCCACGCTCAACGGCCCGGTGAACTTCACCCAGATGGACCAGTGCATCGCCCTCGCCGCCGCCCGTGGCATGAAGGTCATCATCGATATCCACAACTATGCCGCCTATGTCGGCGGCACTAACCCGCCGCGTCTCGGCTCCACCGGCCTGCCGATTAGCGCCTTCACCAACGTCTGGTCGCAGATCGCCGACCACTACAAAAACAACACCGCCGTTTACGGTTACGACCTCATGAACGAGCCCGTCGGCATCGACATGTCCATATGGTCCGACGCCGCCCAACAAGCCGTCACCGCCATCCGCAAGACAGGCGCCGGGCAATACGTCCTCGTCGAGGGCCTCGCCTACTCCAAAGCCACCACGTGGGTGCCCACCTCCGGCACCCTAAACGTCACGATGGATATCAAGGACCCCGTGGGCCGTCTGATCTACTCCGCCCATTCGTATTGGGATTATAAGGACAACCCCTACGCCTCCCCCGCCTACTACGGTTCCGACGGCGTCTATCGCTCCGACGACGTGCCCACTCCCGACATCGGCGTGAAACACGTGAAGCCCTTCGTCGAGTGGCTCAAAACCCGCCCCTACGCCTACGGCAACGTCGGCGAATATTGCGTCCCGAACAACTACTACCAGGCCGGCTGGAACGAGGCCATGGCCAACTTCCTCCAGTATCTGCGCGATAACAACATCGGCGCCACCTACTGGGCCGCGGGCAACAACTGGATCCCCAGCCCGACCATCTGCCACCCGCAGCCGTTCCCCGGCACCGACAAGCCCCAGATGTCCGTGCTCGAGCTGTTCAACAACAACTGATCCTCGCACTCCCCGGGCCCGTCCGCCTTTCGGCGGACGGGCCTCTTTCGCTTCTCCCGCTTCCGCCCTCCATGATCCGCCGTTTTTTTCTCCCGCTTATCAGTTCGCCCGAACTTCCGTTCATCATCGGCCAGCTCGGACAGTTCCCCGGAAAACCATGGAACGCCCACCAGACCGAAATCGACCGCGCCCACCGCGCCGTCGCCGCCAAGGTGAAAAACGTCCGCTACGTGTCCTCCGAAAAACTCGGCTCCATCGGCGAGAATCTTCATTTCAACACCGGAGCCTATCGCCTCTTCGCTCAAGGTTACGCCAGCGCCTATCTCCAGCTTGCCAGGTAAAAGTCACATGCAGGTCGACGATGAAACTGAATGCATTCAGTCCTCGTTTAACTGACGATTCGATCTCAAGAATCTCCTCCTCATGAGCCTCCGCCTCGCCTCGCCCTTCCAAGACCACGCCGTGCTCCAGCGCGACCAACCCCTCCCCGTCTGGGGCTGGTCCGCGCCCAACACCCGCATCCGCGTCGCTCTCGCCGGACACGAGGCGCACACCTTGAGCAACGTCGCGGGCGACTGGCTCGTCCGCCTCCCCGCGCTCCCCGCCGGCGGTCCTCACACGCTCTCCGTCGAGTCGCCCGCCACCGGCGAAATGCTCGCGATCACCGACCTCCTTGTTGGCGAGGTCTGGGTCGCCTCCGGCCAGTCCAACATGGAGTGGCCGCTCGACCAATCCCGCCCGTTCACCGACGAAGCCATCGCCACCGCCGACTTCGCCGGCATCCGTTTCTTCAAAGTCGGCCGCCGCACCCACCTCGGCCCGCACCGCACGGTCGATGGTGAATGGAAGTCCGCCACCCCGTCCAACGCCCCGCTCTTTTCCGCCGTCGCCTTCAGCTTCGCCCGCCGTCTCCACCGCGAACTCGGCGTGCCCGTCGGCATCCTTTCGTCCTCCTGGGGCGGCACCATCATCGAGTCCTGGACCAGCCGCCCGACCCTCGCCCACAATCCCGACATCGCCAAATGGTTCGCCGGCTATGAAGCCCTCGCCTTCACCGCCGGCCGCTGGAAAGACGCCGCCCCGCTCGGCCCCGACGGACGCTCCGCCAACCCCTACCTTCCCGCTGACCCCGGCGTCACCCAGCCCTGGCACGCCGCCTCCTTCGACGACTCCGCCTGGTCGTCCCTCATCCTCCCCGGCACCTGGCAATCCGCCGGCGAAAAATACTCCGGCGTCGTCTGGTTCCGCCGCACCGTCGAGCTCCCCGCCGACTGGATCGGCCGCGATCTCGAACTCAATCTCGGCGCCGCCGACAAACAAGACATCACCTACGTCAATGGCGCCGAGGTCGGCCGCACCGGCAAAGACCGCGAGGACCGCTACTGGAACGTTCCTCGCACCTACTCCGTCCCCGCCGCGCTCGTCACCAGCCGCAAGCTCACCATCGCCGTCCGCGTGTATTCATTTCTGTATGACGGCGGCCTTATCGGACCCGCCGCCGAGATGCGCCTCCATCCCGCCGGCCAATCCACCGCCGCCCTCCCTCTCGCCGGTCCCTGGCGCTTCCGCTGCGAGCACAACTTCGGCATCATCTCCCCGCCCGCCCCTGTCATGGGCCACGGCGAGCCCAACTCGCCCCACATGCTGTTCGACAACATGATCGCCCCGCTCGTCCCCTACGCCGTCCGCGGCGCGATCTGGTATCAGGGCGAAAGCAACGAAAACGCCCCGCACCTCTATGCCCGCCTGCTCCAGGACCTGGTCGCCGACTGGCGTCGCCACTGGGGACTTCCCTCCCTGGCTTTCCACACCGTGCAGCTCACGTCCTTCCGCACTCCGCAAGCCCACCAACCCGGGAGCAACTGGGCCCGCCTCCGCGAAGCCCAGGCCGCCCTCCTCTCTACGCCTGGCACCGGCCTCGCCGTGATCACCGACCTCGGCGAAGCCGGCGACATCCACCCCAAGAACAAAATCCCCGTCGGCGAACGCCTCGCCCAAAGCGCCCTCGCCCGCACCTACGGCCGCGCGCTCGTCCCCAACGGACCCCTCGCCACCACCTTCTCCTTCACCCACGACACCGCCCGTATTGAGTTCTCCGATACCGATGGCGCCCTCGCCACGATCGACGGGGCCGCCCCCCGCACGCTCTTCCTCGCCGGCGAGGACAAGGTCTTCCACCCCGCGAACGCCGTCATCGAAAAATCGACCCTCGTCGTCACCAGCCCCGCCGTGCCCGCCCCCGTCGCCGTCCGCTACGCCTGGGCCGACCACCCCGAAGGCGCAAATCTCGCCGGCGCCTCCGCCCTCCCCGCCAGCCCCTTCCGCTCCGACCGCTGGTGACCGCGATTTTTAATCGCAAAGACGCGAAGGGCGCAAAGGCCAAACCCCGGTCTCATCAGCCCTTAGCGCCTTCGCGTCTTTGCGTTTAATCTCCTGTTAAATTCACAGCTAAAATGTCCGACCTCACCGCCCTCGTCGAACCCCGCCTCGGCAACACCATCGGTCGCTGGATCTCCTTCGCCGCCGCCTGCCGCCCGCTCGGCCTCGTCGCGCTTTCCCCCGACACCCGCATCGGCGGCAACGGCGATTGGGGCTGCGGTTACAATCTCGCCGACCACGAAATTGTCGGCTTCAGCCACGTCCACGATTGGCAAAGCGGCGGCGTCCTCGTGATGCCCGTCACCGGCGACGTTCCCGCCACCGCCGGCCCGGAAGGTTTTAAATCCCCCTTCTCCCGCGACACCGAGCTTTGCAAACCCGGTTACCACCGCGTCCACCTCGATCGCTACCACATCACCGCCGAACTCACCGCCACCCCCCGCGCCGGCATCCATCGCTATACCTTCCCGCCCGCCCAAGACGCCGCCCTCCTCCTCGATCTCGCCTCGCAATGCGGCCCGTGCGCGATGCTCTCCGCGAGTCTCAAGCAACTCGATGCCCGCACCTTTGAGGGCCACGTCGTCAACGGTCCCACCCTTCGCAAGCCCAAGAACCACACCGTTCACTTCGTCCTCACACTCGACACCGACGCCTCTCTCTCGCCCTTCGATCCCTCCCGTGTCCAAGCCCGTCTGTCTCTCGGACGCCCCGCCGCGCCCGTCACGGTGAAAGTCGGCATCAGCTACACGTCCATCGCCGCCGCCCACACCAATCTCCAAGCCGAAACCGCCGGCAAATCCTTCGCCATTCTCCACCGCGAAGCGCACGACGACTGGAACAATCAGCTCGCCTACATCGTTGTCGAAGGCGGCGATCCAACCCGCCGCGCCCGCTTCTACACCGATCTCTACTTCTCCCTTCTCGGTCGCCGCACCGTGAGCGACGTGGCCGGCACCTACTTCGACAACACCGGCCCGTCGCCGCGCATCCGCCAGATCCCGCTCAACGCCGACGGACGCCCCCGCTACCGCCACTTCAGTTCCGACGCCTTCTGGGGCGCGCAATGGTCGCTCGTTCCGCTCTGGGCCCTCGTCTACCCTGAGCTTATCGACGAATTCTGTCATTCGTTCATGGACATGTATCGCAACGGCGGACTCATCCCGCGCGGCCCCACCGGCGGCGCCGACACGTTCGTCATGACGAGCGCGCAAACCACCCCGCTCTTCGCCTGCGCCCTCAACAACACTCTCCACCGCCCCTCCGACCTCGAAGAAGTCTATCAGGCCGTCCGCAAAAACCATTTCTCCGGCGGCCTCATGAGCAAGGCCGGCTATGAACACGACACCTGCAAAGGCGGCGGCATCGAAGATTACATCGCCCTCGGTTACATCCCCGAAGACCTCCCACCCGCCGGCTTCCACACCCACGGCGCCGCGCAAACCATCGAGCACGCCTACAACGACTGGGCCCTCGCCCAACTCGCCTCCGCCCTCGGCCACACCGACGACGCGGAACTCTTCACGAAACGCTCGCGCAACTACCGCAACCTCTTCGACCGCTCCGTCGGCTTCTGCCGTCCCCGCGAACGCGACGGTTCCTGGACCGAGCCCTTCGACCCCTCGCAGAAAAAAGGCTGGACCGAGGCCAACGCCTGGACGTTCACCTATCACTCCGCGCACGACGTTCCCGGCCTGATCGAGTGCTTCGGCTCGCGCGACGCCTTCGTCGCCCGCCTTGAAGAAGCCTTCGTCCTTTCCGAGCAGCAAAAATTCTTCGCCCCGCGCGACCACCACAACCTCATCCCGCTCGACTTCGGCAACGAGCCCGCGCTCGCGACCGCGCACCTGTTCCAACTCGCCGGACGCCCGGACCGCACGCAGTTCTGGCTGCGCCGCGTGATCGACACGATCAAGGCAGGCAACTCGCCCGAAGACACCTGGGGTGGCGACGAGGACCAAGGAATCATGGGTGCCTGGAACGTCCTCGTCTCCATCGGACTCTTCAGTGCCACCGGCGCCTGCGAAAAACCCGCCCGCTACCAACTCACCGCCCCGCTCTTCGACCGCGTGACCATCGCCCTCCCGGCCGGCCGCACGCTCGTCATCACGACCTCCGGCCTCAATCCGTCCGTCACCAACTACACCGAGTCCGTCACCTTCAACGGTGCGCCGCTCTCCACCCTCGAGTTGCCCCTCACTGCCCTCGTCGCCGGTGGCGAACTCCACGTCATCCTCTCCCCCGCCCCCGCCGGTCTTACCGCATAGAGGACCACCCGCATACCGGGCCCGGGCGCGAAACAGCGCACCCTTGATCCACTTCAAGGCGACGTTGCCGGCGATCGGCAACGCCGCCCGTATGACTCGTCCTTAACGCTTGCGGCGGGCGATCACCATGCCGGCCAGCGCCACCCCGCCAAGAATCGCGGCATAGGTCGCCGGCTCCGGGATCGCCGCCACCGTGATCAAACCGGTGCCCGTGAAATAGGTGCCGCCAAAGAAATTATTCAGGTCGGTTGCGGTGTAACCGATGCCCGCCGTCATCGACGTCGAGGTGACGGAGCTAAACAGCAAGGCCAGCGTCTCGGTGCCCGTATAATTCAGGTTGATGGTCGAGTTGCCGAAGGTCAGCCCGGCCGTGTCGCCGATCGAGGTGCTGTTGCCCAAGGTGAGCGCCGCCAGATCGGCGACCGTGATGTCGCCCACGCCAAACGTGCCGGTGCCGGACGTCGCCAGGATGCCGGAATTCACCGTCGAGCCGCCGGCGTAAGTGTTGGCCCCCGTGAGAATGAGCGAACTCTTGAACGTGCCTGCGTTGGTCACGCCGAGACCGCCGTTGGAGATCACGCCGCCCACCGTGGTGGTCCGGCCCGAGGTATTGGTGTTAAGCGTCACCGTCCGGACGCCGCCATTCAGATTCACGGCGGCCGTTCCCATGTTTAAGCTGGATGAATTCGTCGCGGTAATGAAATCGCCGGCCCAAATCTGCGAGCCGCCCACATGCAGCGTGCTTGCCCCCGTCGTCTGGATGGTGGCACCTCCGTTGACCGTCAGGTTGCCCGTGCCCAGATAGGCATTCGCCGCCACATTCAAGTTGCCGCCGGATTCGATCTTAACGCCGCCGCTGAAATCATTGGCACTATTGTTAAGCTGCACTTTGCCAGAGGAGCTCTTGATGTTGATACCACCAGTGCCGGTGACTTTGCCATCGAACGAAAGATACCGTGTGCTGAGTGACGAATTTACCGTGACATCAACGGAGCTGTTCAAGGTGACGCCCGCTCCAATCGAGGTGTTGGTATTGATCAAGGCCCGCGTCAGCGTGGCGTTGCCCACGCTGGAGCTGAAAATCAAATTGCCGCCACCGGTCCCAGTGAGGGTAGCTCCGGCGGCATTTCCGATCACCAACGAGCCCACCGTGCGCGAGGTGCCCTGCAGGTCAACCGCCGAGCCCGCCGCGGTGATCACCACTTCCGCATTCTGGGCGTCGGGTGGCGTGCCACCAGTCCAGGTGCTGTCGCTCCAGTTGCCTGTCGTGCCCGTCCAGCTGATGGGGACCGCATGCGATGGGATCAGGCCTAGCGAGCAGACGAGAGCGGAGATCAACAAGGGACGCGATGGCGTGGAGACAAAACGTGGCGTGAGAGAGCTGATTTTCATGGGGATAAGGATTAAACGGTCGAAACCGGTCCCAGGATTTATTATCGCTGCCACCCCCGCCAGCCGTGCGTCGGTTTAGCGTTGACCTCCACACCAGCGCTCACGCCTCAAGCAGCGCCGTCCCGCCCAATCTACCTTAGTCGCGCCGACGCTGAAGCGTGTCGCCGTCGCACCAAATACTTTCGATCGTCACTGTCTTGGGATGCGCGGGGAGGCCCAGTTCATTGTTCTGCAACTGCTCGACGACGAGATCCACGGTCTTGGCCCCCACCACCCCGCGCATCAGGTTCACACCCGAGCAGGTATCGAGGGGAGGCAGGCAATCGAGAGAGGCGAAACCGATGTCGGCGGGGACGCGCAACCCCAGTTCGCGGAGCATGCGGAGCACCTCCTGCATGTTGCTCACCACCGCCTGAATCCGGTGGCGCTCAACCCACTCGGCGATCTTCGCCTTGTCCCACTCAGCAAGGAGGAGCGGCGGGATCGTGTCCCCGGGGTGAGCTCGAAATTGGTAGCCCATGTAGGCGGAAAGCCACGCGTTGTTCGTCATGTCGTCCTGCTCGATCGAATTCACGTAGCCTACCCGCTCGTATCCCCGTCGCTTGAGATTTCTCAACGTGAGAATCATCCCATGGGAAAACCCGTGCACGGCGTGATGCAACCCGGGCTTGAGAATGGTGTGGCCCTGCGCGGCCACCGCGAAGTGCTTCCAATCAAAAGACACTCTCCCCCGGGCGTGGAGCTTTCCGCCCAGAATAAGGCCCCGGATGGAGCGCGCATGCAGAATGCGCCCCAGCCGGTCGGTCGTCATGCGAGGTTCTCGCGCCCAAAACTCCTCGATTTCGTAGCCCAGATGCCGTGCGCGCGCATGCATGCCTTCATGCAACACCACGCCGCGCGGATTGTGCGGCCCGGGCTTGTCCCACCAGGTAACCATCGCGAGCTTCTCGGACACCCGCGCGCGCCGCCCCGTGCGCAATTGTGTCATGAGCGTCGAGACCAGCGGATCGGGCGTGTAGCCGGCGTTGCGGGCGATCTCAAAAATGCGGTCGCGCGTGGCCGTCGAAATACGGGGATGATTCCGCAACGCCAGCGAGACGGTCGTTTGCGAACAACCGGCCAGCCCGGCCAGTTCCCGTATGGTGACGTGCGCTTCCATTAATGTGTTTGCATCGGATATCCCGAGTCGCGGGGCGTCGCCGGCTCTGCAAGGGGAGGCCCCTGCTTCGCCGTCAAAAGATCCGCCGGGCGGCCGAGGGATGAGAAATTTGGGGTGTCCGACCGCCATAATAGATTCTCGCCGAGCGTCATTGTCCAGAACCAGCTGCCGTTTCGATCAGACGCGCGGCGATTTCGATCTGGATACCTTTTCCCTGGGAAACCATGGCAAACTCCACCCGCTTGATCTCAGGCATGGGCGTATCGTGCCGGCCCAGCAGCTCGGTGTGATCCAGAATACGCACGGACACGGGCCTTGATCCTCCGACCGCCATTCGCAAACGCCTGCTCCCGCGGGAAAGCACGACCTCGTTGTCTCCTACCAACACCTCCGCCGATGTCACCCACGTGAAGCGATACACGCTTCCGGCGGCGAGGCCTTCCACGGCGTCCAACCAACGCGTCACCCCGTCTTCGTCAGTTGAAATCGTGCGATGGAGTTTCGTCAACCGCCCCGGGTAAAGCGCCGTCAAGTCGAAGGTCACCGACGGGGTCGGGCGCTCTCTCCACGCGATACGCCCGCAGGCCCCGTCCGCGGCGGGCTGCGCACCGTCAATCCGGGGGATGGAGTGCCCTTCGGGACCGAGTCGGAAAAGGGACCAGCGTTCTTTATGCCACAGATCAACTCCGCGTGATTCGAGCCGGTGGTATTCCTCCATGCCAGGGTCCTCCGCCCAGCGCACGCCCCCCGCTTCGAACACGAAAGACCCCGCGTCCTGATGGCCGTGACTGAGCGAGGCGCAACCGCCCTTCGCACCGATCCAAACCGCCTCCGGAGTCCACTCCGTCCTCCAAAATGCGAGCGGATTGGCCCCGTCTCCGCTCCAGGCAAGCGGCATGGATGCCGCGGGCGTGCGCAGGTGCTCCGTCTTCAGCCAAATCAGCGCCAGCGCGAAAAAACGGTTTTCCGGCGAGAGGACGGCGTCGATCGGGCCGGCGATGATCCGGCGAAGAACGTCGCATTCCGACCGCGTCACCAAGGGATCGTCATAATGACGCCCAAACCAGAGCATGGCCGTCAGGGGAACCCGGGTCGCACGCGAGTCGAAGTAGGAATAAAAATCGCCACTGGGCCCTGTCGCATGCGCCATGCACAAGGCGCTTTCACGGAACCCCGGCAGGGCGTCAAGCCCGTGGCGCGACCCGGTCTCTCGAAACAGGCTTTCGATCGCGAAGATGTGATAGATGGTGCCATACGACCAATAAGCGGGCCCTTCGATGAAGGCCCCGTCCGGCGCGTAGTTGGTCCCGTGCAGCGGCAGGTTTTCAATGCAACGCCGGACAAGTGTCTCGGCCAGCTCCGGCGCCCGGTGCCGCACGGCGATCGCGGCCATCGCCAAGCCTCCGTTGCACACTGCGTTCCAGTTGTTGGCGATCGTGATAAACCCGGCCTTTGGGTCGGCGAGACCGGGATTGATTCCCCGCTCTATTAACGCCTCCTCCAGCCGGAACCTCTCGGCCGGCATCATCTCCTCGCGCAGCCAGTCGAGCCCGAGCGCAAACGCGCAGCACATTTCGGCGGCGTCGAGAAAATGCGAGGGATTCCAGTTGATGAACTCCGCCGCCGCCTGCAGTTCGCCGATCGCGCGCCGGGCGTAACGTGCATCCCCGCTGATCTGATAGGCCACCCCGCAATTAACAATTCGCCTCAACACGATGCGCGAGACCTCGAGAAGCCGAAACCCGGTCATCACCCGGGCGGCGACCGGCTCCTGGAGTTCGTGCTCCGCCAGCCGGCGAACGAAAGCAGCGAGATCGCGCATGAGTCCCTCTCGTGAGGCTTCTGCGCGTATGCGCGCAAAATCGGCGCGAGTCGCCAGCAACGGAACGCCGGTCGGCGGTTCCGCCAAACCGCGCCTGACCGGCGGAACGAGAGTCGTGGGCTTGCCTGCGACAGGAGACATGACTCCGAACCGTATCCCCCGACCTATCGTGCACGAGGGTCCGGGGAGTTAACCGTAAACCGCGCCGATAGTCGCCGGCATCCACGTGCAGGTGCTCGTTTGCCTTTGCATGGCCCCGCTCCGCTCCATCGCCCCAACCGATCCTCGCCTTTCGTGGGAAGGCGCCATTTCGCTCGAAACCACGGCAGAGAGACACGTGGTGCCTTGGCGGCTGCCCCACACCCGGCTCTCCCTGTTTCCTTCTTATGAACCATGGGGCGATCTTTCATATGTGGCCGCGTTGGTGAGCGGCATCCGTATTTCATTCTTAAGCGACACCGTCACCCTCGCGGTTCGCCAGCGGGTGACGGACACCCCGCGCCCTCTGGACATTTGCTGCGAAGGGCGGCTGGTCGCTTCACTCAACCCCGACACCGGCGGATGGTATCGGCACGCCGGTTTGCCGCCTGGAAACAAACAAATCGAACTGTGGCTGCCGCACGGAGCCCGATTCGAATTGTGCGAATTACATCTGTCGGCGGGCGCGAGTTTGGAGCGCACCCCCGATGTGCCGCATCTTAAATGGATCACCTACGGCAGTTCGATCACCCAGGCGGGCGGTGCGTCCTCCCCCGCTCAAACCTGGGCCGCCATCGTTGCACGCCACCACAATGTGGATCTCACCAACCTGGGTTTCACCGGCCACTGCCAACTCGAACCGATGGTGGCGCGCCTCGTCCGCGACCGTCCGGTTGACGCGCTCTCCATTTGCGCCGGAGCCAACAGCTATGATGGCGCACTTACCCGCCGCACCTTTCGCGCCGCACTGATCGGCTTCGTTCAAATCGTGCGTGAACAACATCCCCGCATCCCCATCGCGCTGATTTCGCCCATCATTTCCCCGCCGCGCGAAACTGTTCCGAATGCGGCCGGGTGGACGCTGCCGTTGATGCGCGAAGAAGTCGCGGCCGCCACAGCTGCGCTCAAGGAACACGGCGACGCGCACGTTTTCCACGTGAACGGCCTGGACCTGTTCGGAGCCGGGGACCTGGCGCTCCTGCCCGACGACGTTCATCCGAGCGCCGGGGGCTACCGGTTGATCGCAGAACGCTTCAACTCTCTGGTCGCCCCCCTTCTTTTCAACCCGGCATCCCCTCGCGATTAATTCGTGACAAGACGAGCGCGTCCCCACGCGCCGCGATGCGTGGAGTTGTGCTGGTTGCCGTTCCACATCAGCTGCTGGATGCGCAGGTGGCCGTCGTCGCTGTTGTCGATCGCGAGATCAAAGAAGAACTCGCGTCCATTCTCCGGCGTCACGCCGAAGATTGACCACGGCAACGCCGCGGCGATCACGTAGCCGGAGCCCGCCACATCCTTCACGACGGTCGCGCGGCACTCCTGGGCGAGCCGGCGTCCATCCGCCTCGCCGCCCGCGAGCGCCACGAACACGGGCGCCTTTTCGGCGGCTCCGAGCATCACCTGGCGATCGTCGAAAATGATGCCTGACGTCGTCGTCAGATCTTTGCCTCCGACGAACAGCTCCACCCCGTCTCCGGCCCAAAGAGCGCCGTGTTCTTTTTTGTTTTGCAGGGGCGTCGGGTCCTTGACCTGGACATGCACGTAAAGAAACCGCTCATCCCAGCACAGGCGGAAGTCGCCGCGCAGCGCGGGATTGGGCAGCCCGTTGACGAGCCGCGTGCTGTCCACCGGCTCGGTGGGCACGCCGGGCCAGTTGACGGTGGTGCCGTCGAGAGCGATGTCCGGCGGGGCGCGATGCACGCGCACGACGCGGTTGGCGCCGGCGGTTTTCTGCCCCGTGAATTTCGGGTCCTGAAACGCATAGGGCTTCTCCTTGCCGAGCATCACGTCGTAGAGCCGGTCGTTCGTGAGCTTCGCGGCGGTGACCAGATCGGCGTAGGGTCGGTCGGTCACGTCCACGAGTCCGGTGTTGCCGCCCTCGCCATGGAAACCGGAGAACCACCGCCCGGTGATGGACTGGTCGGCGTAAATAAACCACTCGGACCCGACGACGAAGGGCAACGAGGCGGACTGTTCGAGGTAGTTGCGATAGGCGTGGCCGCGGTCGGCGAGCGTCTTTACCTCGATGGCGCCGCCCGACATCGAGGTGTTTGCCGCCGATGCGCACGATGTCCTCGTGGCCGGAGGTGCCGGGCGTCCAGCGACTGCCGATGAGAAGATGGTTCGAATCGTATTTCTTGAAGGTGTCGCGAACGAGTGCGTAGTAGCTTTCCAGATACAGCTTGAGGAAAGCATGCATGTCGGCGGCGCCGGCCTCGGTGCGCACAAACAAAGCCGTGTCCTTGGCGGACTCGAAGTCCGCGAAGGGCTGCGCGGGCTTCCAGGCGGCGTTGAAGGCGGCGATGTCGCCGTATTTTTCGCGAAGCATTTCCACGAGACGGACTTTGGCGGCGACGTTCGCCTTGTAGGTGGGGATGAGCCGCGGGAGCAACTCAAAGTGCTGCTCGTTACCAAGGAAAAATCCGATGAGCAGCGGATCGTTAGCGACGGTCGGCAGGTAGGCCGCAAAGGCCTTGTCAAGCGCGGCCACCGTCTCCGGCGCGAAGGGATCGATCAGCTTGGCCGCGCCGATCTGGTCAGGCAGAACCTTGACCCCCTTCGCGCTTTCGATGGGAAGGCCCGCGGTGTAAGGCACGCCGAGACGGCGCGTGGCGTCGTTGGTAAGGGAAAAGGCGCCCGTGCTGTTGAAGCCCCAGGCACGCAGGCGCGCGATGGACTGCGCGAGCCACTCGTTCTGGTCGTAGGGTTTTCCATACTTGCGAATCCAATTGGCGATCTGGAACGACAACACACCGGGGTTACCCTTCTTCCACGCGGTCGCAAATTCGCCCTTGGTATCGGGCAGCCATTCGTAGGTGTGCTCGCGTCCCTGGACGACCGTGTAGTCATCGATGTTATGCAGGCCACACACCGCAATGTGGAAAAACGCGTTGCCCTCCGGAGTCACCAACACCTGTCGTTCGCCGATCGCGCCCACGTGAAAGAATCCGGTCTTTTTCAGGTTGTGAGTCGTTCCGCTGCCGGCGATCCCGCCGTAGGCATCTTTCCCGGGACCGCCAGGCGCGGGCAGCGCGGCGCGCTGCAATTCGACGTCGCCACGCAGTTCGGCATCGCTCTTCACCTTGCCGGGATAGTCCTTCCGCGCGCTCTGCCCGTAACGATCAACGAGGAATTTGCGTGAAGCCGAGGCCCCTTGATTTGTGGAGGCGGTCACCGTCGCAGGGCTCAGGTTGAACACGACTTCGCCTTCTTTCTTTCCCTGAATGTCCGTGTAGAAGATGTAGACGAACGAGGCACCCCAACCGCGCACGCGATTGTCCTGCAGTTGATGAAGCCCCCACGGGGTCTTGAGCACGAAACCGCAGTCCAGCGGATCCACGAGGGTGAATCCCGTGTCGGAACGTTGCCCGACAAACTGCTCGGCGGGCTCCACCGGGAAAGGCGCGAGTCCACCCTGTCCGAATGCATAACGTCCGCCTTGGTTGAGTTTGAGCGGCAGGCCGATGGCGAACTTCAGGCTTTTCGCCCCGGCAGGCGCCCCGGAAAAGCGCACCGCGAGTCGTGCGCCGCCGCTCTCCACGCGATAAATGGCCGCCAGGCCGGACGCATAGGTGGCGTTGGCTGCCCCGTCGCCACCCGCTGAATACACGGGCTTCTCGTCCTTGCCGTTCGCCAGCATCAAGGTCGGCCCCTCGAACGTAAACCGCCCCGCCCCGGGCACCGTGATGACCGCCCCCTTCTCCGCTAGGGAAAATGCGGGCGTTCCCGCCGGCTGGGACGCCACGGACGAGATCAGCGCAAGGAATGAAAGGCACAGCAGATAAATCTTCATCGGGGATCAGGGTTTGCGCTGAGAACGTCCGGCGGAAGGCGCGGCGCGAGAGCGTCAAAGGTTAATCGTTAACCTCAGGCGGCAATGACTGATCGAGGAGCGGAACTAAAGCGCGCCCGCGGTTCTTCGGTCCTCCCACGCTGACGCCGCGGTCTCCATTGCCTGGGTGCGCAGCGTCTCATCTGAAATCAGCCTGGCCCACTCGAAGGCCTTCGCGGGATCGGTCGGAGTGATCGCGTTGCAAAACGCGCCGACCGCGACATCTCGCGAGCGGGTCGCCGGCAATTGCTGGATCCACTGTCCGGCGGCGCTTGCGCTGTTCGCCGCCCAGGAACCGACCAGCTGCTCGAGTGCAGATTCGCGAATCGCGCCCTCAGGAAATCGTCCGACCCAATGCGCGGCCTGGACGGGGTCGGCTTGGGCCCAAACGGAGACCACGGCCAGCGTCGCCTGGCTTCCTCCCGCCGGGGTGTTGAGCCCGTCAACATAGAGGGCCGCCGAGGATGAATCTCTCTGCGCCCATACGGTCAAAGCCGCGGCGAGCGCGCCGTTCCTCGACTCGCTCGCGGGCATGTCACCGACCCAGGCAAGAGCGGTTCGCGGGTCCGCCTCCGCCCATTTGCCCGCGACGAGCCGGACGAGTGACGGATCGTTCTGGGCCAAGGCATACGCGGCGGCCGCCGCCGGTGCGTGTTCGGCCCACTGATAGCCAAGTTGGATGAGGGCGTGCGTTTTTCCCTCTCCGGCAGGCAAGGACGTCGTCCACTCCACGGCACTATTAAGATCAAGGTGCGCCCACTGCGCGACCACCTGGCCGATCAAATCGGACCAGCCCGCAACACCCGGCGCGGCTGTGACCAGCCCCTTGAGCGTGTTCGCCGCCGCGGACGGATCGGTGTTCGCCCATTCACGGAAAAACGGTCCGTGAAGTTCGGCGCGGCCCGAGGGCGAAAGAAATTTCTCCATCCACTGAAATCCGTGATCGCCGCCTTCGGAGACCAGCGAGGTCACGAGGGTTTGCAGGGCGTCCTGATGTAATTCATCCGCGGCACCGCGTGCTTCGAACCACTTCGCCAAGTCCGCCCGGTCGCGGCGGGCCCAGCTCGCCAACAGTTCCCGCCGCAGCTCGGAGCGAAGGTCGGCACTTACTTCCCGCTCGATCTCCGCGAGCGCCGCGCCGATGTCCTCCGTGTTGATCGTGTCTGTCCAATCGCGCAGCAATTGTCCGCGACGTGCAGGGTCGCGTTCGGTTTCGATCTGAGGCCGGTTTTTTTGGGAGAAGGGCTGCCGATTCGATTCGGAGACGGCGGGTGAGTGAGCCGCGTAATCGTTTCGAAAGAAAAAGGCGGTGAGCGCAACGCCGGTGATCATGAGCCCGGCGACGGGAATGAGAATGGAAGAGGCGCGCATAATCCAAAGAGCTTAAGTTATAAGCGAAAGGAGGGGTGAGTCTCTCGACTCACCCCTGTGACCATCATGAGGCACGAATGCGTGCTCCGGACTCAGGGCACGGCGGTCACGTTATCAAACGTGGCGGTGCCAATCGTCGCATTCACGCGGCTGTTTTTCGCGAGGCCGATGTAGACCGTGGTGCCCATCGGGATGCTGGACGAACCCACCGTCACCCAAGTGGTGCCATTGGTCGAACGCGCCGCGGTGAGCGTATTGCCGACACGCGTCACGCGCACCCAATACGGAGCGGTTCCGGTGCCGGAGGAGACCGATGTGGTCGTGCCCCCGGCGGTCGTGCGGTATTGGTAGTAGAGCCCGAACGAAGGAGACACCTCCATGAGCATGTTGGGCGAGTTGGCCGCGAGGGATTCGCGAATCATTACGCCCGCCTTGGCGCCGCTGTGGGTGTTCGTCTGCGAAGCGACACGCGCGGTGATGCTGCAATCGCCGCTGGCCGCTTGGTAAACATACTGGAAGGCGTCCGCGGTGCCGTAGATATCGGTGCCCGCACCGTTGACGGTGAAGGTGCCGCTCGCATGAGTGGCGCTGCCGGCCGCACCCACTGAGCCGATGTCTCCATTCACCCACGGCGTAGGCAAGGCCGTGGCGACCGGCGTCAGCTTGATGTAGTCAAAGTTGATGTGGTAGCCCGGGCTGGACGCGGCCTTGCCGGTCACCGTGAAGCGGAACAGCTTGTTGCCGGAGGTGCTGAACGTCTTGGTCCCCACATTCATCGTTTTATAGCCAGGCGAGGTGAACAGGTCCTGGGCCGAGCCTTGGTTGACCCCGTCGATGGCGAGTTGGAAAATGCCACGCTTCGACGTCGAAGTGTTACCGTGTTTGGAGCGGATCTCGACGGTGTAGGTGCCGGTCTGAGGAACCGGCACGGAGTATTCGAGGTAGTCGCCGGCGGCGTCCGCCATCAGGTTCTCGATGGCGCCGTTGCTGGCCGAAGCATCATAAACCACTTCTTGCGTGTCCGAAGAAGTGCCCGAAACGATCGCCTCCATCTCATACACGCCGTTCACGACGGCCACCGGAGCGGGGCTGCCCGAGTAAACGCGAACACTATCGATGACCATCTGATCGGGGGTGGCCAGACCGGCGTCG
This sequence comes from Rariglobus sp., assembly GCA_029266495.1. Classification (GTDB taxonomy): domain Bacteria; phylum Verrucomicrobiota; class Verrucomicrobiia; order Opitutales; family Opitutaceae; genus Rariglobus. The sequence continues at coordinate 83,241 of JAQSWS010000005.1, forward strand.
ATGTCGGCGAGCGGCACCGGGGTGCCGGACCAGTCGTCCGTGGAGATCGCGCAGTTGAGGATCAGGTAGTGCGGACAGCTGCCAATGGTGGTGCGTCCATACTTGGTGCCGATCAAGTCGCCATCGACGTAGAACTCCAGCTTGCCCGGGCTCCAAGCCACGCCGTAGGTGTGGAACTGGGTGTCGGGGTTGGCCAGTTGACCGACCTTTCCATAAACGCCGGACGCCAGGTTCGGGTT
>JAQSWS010000061.1 GCA_029266495.1 Rariglobus sp.
AGCGAATCGATGTTGAAGCCGCGGCCGGAAAACATGCCGGCCACGCGGGCTAGAACGCCGAACTTGTTCTCAACGAGGACGGAGATCGTGTGTCGCATTGCGGGTTATTAAGGATGGAGGAAATTATGGTGGACGCTGAGGGACTCGAACCCCCGACACCCTCGGTGTAAGCGAGGTGCTCTAACCAACTGAGCTAAGCGTCCGAGCCAAAGTTGAGAGATAAGCGGGCGGGGGCGGTGGGTGACAAGGATTTATTCCGGGCGAACGCAACAGTGGCCTTGAGCGGGAGCCCAGGGAATCCAGCCACCCACCCCCGGGCTCACGCCCGGGGCCACATCAAACGCCTGCCAGCGCAGGCTTCGGCTTGAGGATGCCTTCACGGATCATCAGCTCCGCGTTCTGCACGGCGTTGAGTGCGGCGCCCTTCCAAAGGTTGTCGCCGCTCACCCAGAACGAGAGGCCGTTGTCCCACGCCGTGTCGATGCGCAGGCGGCCCACGCCGCACTTCACCTTTTCGGCGAAATCGAGCGGCGTCGGATACTTCTTGTTGACCGTGTCATCGACCAGTTCGGCGCCGGGGAATGCCGCGATGGCGGCGCGCGCCCTGGCGAGATCGACCGGCCGCTCGAACTCGGCGCTGACCGAAACCGAATGGGCGCGCACCACCGGCACGCGCACCGTCGTGGCGGAGACCTTGAGATTCGGCAGACCCATGATCTTGCGGGACTCGTCGGCCATCTTGGTCTCCTCGCCCGTGTAGCCATTTTCGCCAAACGTATCGATCTGCGGAATACAGTTAAACGCGATCTGGTAAGGATAGACCTTGTGCGTGATCGGCTGACCGGCGACATGGGCCTGGATCTGGTCGGCGAGTTCGCGCACCGCCTCGGCACCGGTGCCGGAGACCGATTGATAAGTGGAAACAATGATGCGCTTCAGGCCGAACGCCTGATGGAGGGGCCACAGGCCCATCAACATCACCGCCGTCGAACAATTGGGATTGGCGATAATGCCACCGTGATTGCGCAGTTTCTCCGGATTGATCTCCGGAATGACCAGAGGGATGTTCGGCTCCATGCGGAGGGCGGAACTCTTGTCGATCACGACACAGCCCGACTTCACGGCATCGGCCGCGAGGGCGCGGGTGACGGAGCCGCCGGCGGCGAAAAACGCAAGGTCCACGCCTTCGAAGGCGCCCGGCCTGGCTTCCTCAATGGTGAATTTCTTGCCGTAACGCTCCACGACCTTGCCCGCCGACCGCGCCGAGGCGAAGAGCCGCAGCGAGGACATGGGGAAGTTGCGCTCATGCAAAAGTCGCACGAGCTCTTGACCGACGGCACCCGTGGCGCCGACGATGCCGATGACGTAGTTGTTACGCGTATTCACGATGAAATCTCCTTGGGAGTCGGTCACTGAAACATGCACCCGCCTCGGCATCAAGTCCGCAGAGCGGTTGCTCGCCGTGCACATCGCCACGCAGACGATGCAGTTCTTTCGCGGTCCCGAACTGGTCCGCAGCTACGTGATCTCCACGTCCAAACGCCCGCCCTCCAACGTGAAAGGCTCCCTCGGCACCCCGCGCGGGCTCCATGCGATCGCCGAGCGCATCGGTGCCGGACAGCCGCCCGGAATGGTTTTCTCAAGCCGGGTCGCCACCGGCCGCCATTACTCCGAAGTGCCCGATTCCGAAACCCATCCCAATCTCATCACTAGCCGCATTCTCTGGCTGAACGGCCTGGAGCCGGGCGTGAACCAAGGCGGTGACGTCGACACCCACGCACGCTACGTCTATATCCACGGGACCAACCACGAAGACCGCCTCGGCGCCCCGCAAAGCGCCGGCTGCATCGTCATGGGCAACCTCGACATCGTCGAGCTCTTCGAAGAAGTCCGCACCGGCGACCTGGTCTGGATCGAGTAATCCGTAGCGAGTAGCGGGTAGTGAGTAGCGAGTAGCAAACATCCGGATTTCCGGCGGCATCAGCTTCGGGGCGTTCCATTTCCTTCCAGTCCACTCGCTACCCGCTACTCACTACTCGCTACTTCCCCGTCCCCTCACCGGTTCTTCCCGAACAGCAGCCGCAACGAATTCAAGCACACGATCACCGTGCTGCCTTCGTGCGCCGCGACACCCACCGCCAGCGGCACCACGCCGACGACCGACGCAACCGCCATCAACACGACCACGCCAAGCGAGATCGCGAGGTTCTGGCGGATGATTGCCACCGCGCGCTGGCTGAGCTTGAGCGCCGCGAGAAAATTTTCGATGCGGTCGTGCATCAAGATCACCTCGGCCTGTTCCAGCGCCGCATCACTGCCTCGCGCCCCCATCGCCACGCTCACATCCGCCGCCGCCAGGCTCGGCGCATCGTTCACGCCATCACCCACCATCGCGATTTTCATCCTCCCCTTGGCGCGCAACGACTGGATCGCCTCCACCTTCTCCTCGGGTGACAAACCCGCGCGCACTTCATCCAGGCCGATTTCGCGCGCCACCGCTTCCGCCGCCTGACGACGATCGCCCGTCAACATCACCGTGCGGATGCCGGCACGCTTCAGTTTCGCCAGCACACCCTTTGATTCCGCGCGGATCTGATCGCGCAACAACACGCGGCCGATCACGTCCTTCCCAACCACCCATACCTCGGCGAACTCCGCCAGCGCAGGCGGCAGGTTTTTCGCCCACTGCGCCAGCGGACCTTTTTCCAGGAGCTCGCGACGTCCCAGCAGCACCTGCGCACCGGCCAGGCTGCCACGCACGCCCTGCCCCGTGATCGATTGAAAATCCTCCAGCCCCAGTTCGCGCACGCCCCGCGCCTTCGCATCGCGCACGATGGCCCGGGCCAGCGGATGCTGCGAATTGGCCTCCAGGGCGAACGCCAGCTCCCTGATCTCCGTCTCGCGGCCCGGTGGAAAACTTTCGTAGGCCTCCACCGCAAGTTCACCCGTCGTAAGCGTGCCGGTCTTGTCCATCGCGACCACGTTGATGCCCGCGAGTTTCTCGATCGCGGCGCCCCCGCGAAACAACACGCCATGGCGCGCACCCCACGCGATCGCCGCCAGGATCGCCGAGGGAATCGACAGCACCAGCGCGCAGGGGCTCATCACCACGAGCAGCGTCATCGCCCGGTAGAATGCCGACGTCTCTTCACCCCGGTTGCTAAATGGCGGCAGATCGAAGCCGAGCCACCACACGCAAAACATCAGCGCGCAGACCCCGAGCACGACCAGCGTGTAACCCCCGCCGAATTTATCCGTGAACCGCTCGCTCGGCGCCCGCAATTTCTGCGCGGTCTGGATCAACCGGATGATCTTCTGCAGCGTGCTTTCGCTCGGCAGCCGCGTCACCTGGAACTCCACCGCACCCCACAGGTTGAGCGTGCCGCTGAACACCGCGTCGCCGATGTCCTTCTCAACCGGCACGGCCTCGCCCGTAAGCGCCGACTCGTCACTCGCGCTCTTGCCTTTCACCACTCCGCCGTCCGCCGGAAAGGCCTCGCCCGGCCGCACCAGCAACCGGTCGCCAATCCCGATTTCCTCCACTGATATCTCGCGCTCGGCATCGCCCGCCACGAGCAACGTCGCCTTCTTCGGCGCCGACTTGAGCAATGCATTCACCTCGCGATGCGTGCGATCGAGCGCGAAGGCCTCCATCGCGCCCGAGGCCGAAAATAGGAACAGCAACAGAACCGCCTCTTTGTAGGCGCCGATGCACACCGCACCCACGGCGACGGCCAGCATGAGAAAGTGAATGTCCGCCTTCGCCTTCTTGATGTTCTCCCAGGAGTCCACCGCCGCGTCCCAACCACCCGCGATCAAGGCGACAACATAAAGGCTCACCGGCAGCCACGCAGGGCCCGCACCGAGTTTTTCCACCACCACTCCCGCGATGCCCGCCACGCCGCAAACGGCGGCCAACACCGTGAGTTCCTTCCACTCCGACTCCTCGCCAGGTCCGTGACCGTGGCCGTGGTCATGCGCGTCCGCGTGTTCATGCTCTTCGTGCTCGTCGGGCGGCCAGGTGAACTCGCGCCACTTCCAAAACTTCGGTGCCGTGGCACAGCTTACCTCGGCCAGCTCGGAGACCGCCCCGTCGCGTTTCAAGGTAAACCCGATCGGCGCCTTCGCGCTTCGTCCAAGCTGCGACTCGATCGCCGCCAGCGTTTCGGCGAGGTGCTTCTCCAATTCCTTCAGATTGACTTCCCCCAGCGTGGCAATCGCGACCTTGCGCGAACCGGGATCGAGCCGCACGGCTTCCACGCCGGGCTCTTGTTTGAGGAAATCCGCCAGAGTGTCCGTCCACGAGGGCTGCATACGAGTCACACAGGCAAAACCTTTTCGCCCGCGTTGCAACGCACGACCTCGCGGGATCGCGCCACAATCCACCGGCGCGCTCCCCCAGCAGCCCGTGCGGGTTACATATTAGATCTGTTTCCACGCCTGCCGACTTGCGCTCATGAACCTCCGCGCCTCTTCTGACCCTTTGCATGATCGGTCTTCGCGACGACACCTCTGACGCCCTCCCGCCCCCGCCGCCTCCTTCGCGTGCGCCGGAGTTTGCCGCAAAGTTGTTTTCCGAGGGCGGCTGGTTGCAGGAAAGCCTCAAGCTCGAACACCGCCCCCAGCAGGAAAAAATGGCCCGCGCCGTGGCCGCCGCCATGAAAGGCGACGAATCCCTGCTCTTCGAGGCCGGCACCGGCGTCGGCAAGTCCCTCGCCTATCTTCTCCCCGGCATCATCCATGCGATGGACCAGTCGCGCCAGATGATCGTGTCCACCCACACCATCGCCCTCCAGGAGCAGCTTGACCAGAAGGACCTGCCGTTGTGCCGGCGCGTGTTCTCCGCCACCGAGGACACCAGGCCCTACGCGGCGTTCAAGTCCGCGGTGCTTGTAGGGAAAAGCAACTACCTGTGCACGTCGCGCCTCGCCACCTCGTTGCGCGACAAAAACGAGTTGTTCGCCACGCCCGAGCACGAGGAGTTGCAACGCATCGCCACCTGGGCCGAAACCACCGCCGAGGGCCTGCGCCACGAACTCAATCCCACCCCGCTCCCCGAGATCTGGGAGATGGTCAACGCGGACTCCTCCGGGTGCTCGCGCAAGTTCTGCGATTGCGACAAGTGCCCCTACCAGCGCGCCCGTGCGCGCATCCGTTCGGCCCACGTCATCATCGTCAATCACTCGCTCCTGTTTTCCCATATCAACGCCGGCGGCGCGGCCGAAAAAGGCGGCGCCCGCGGCGTGTTGTTTCCCGACGACTTCGTGGTGCTCGACGAAGCCCACACCGTTCCCGAGGTCGCCACCGATCACTGCGGCCTGCGCCTCTCCAGCTACGGCGTCGACCGGATGCTGAAGTATCTCTTCAACCCGAAGAAAGGCCGCGGCCTGCTCGTGCGGCATGGCGACGCCACCATGCAACAGCTCGTGGTCGACGCGCTCGAGGCGGCCCATCAGTTCTTCGCCCACATCGACGAACGACTGCTCGCGCAGCAACCCATCGCCCGCATCCGCGAAGAGGGCTTCGCCGAGGCCTGGATGGATGGACCCCTGCTCGCCCTGCACAAAGCCGTGCGCACCCGCGCCGACAAGATGGACGACGGCAAGGACCGGGACGAACTCCTCGAACAAGCCGGCAAAATCAAAACCCTCCAGACCAGCCTGCGACAGTTTCTCGACGTGGCGGACGCGGACAAGACCGTCTACTGGGTCGAGCGCATGGGCAAACGCCAGACGATCGTCGCCCTCCGCACCGCGCCGGTCGATGTCGCGCCGTTCATCCGCGACGAGTTGCTCAAACGCGGCACCTCCGTCGTCTTCACCAGCGCCACGCTCGCGATGGGCGGACGCATCGAACCTTTTCAAGTCCGCATCGGCGCGCAGGAGGTGAAGACCGCGGTCGAGCACTCGCCGTTCGATTTCGAGCGGCGCATGCGCGTGTTCGTCGCCGCCGACGTGCCCCTGCCCTCGCCAAAGGAGGCCCGCCTCGCGCTCGACGTGCTCACCGACTACATCGATTTCTGCACCCGCCGCACCAAGGGCGGCTCGCTCGTCCTCTTCACGAGTTACTTCGACATGAAGCGCGTGGCCGAGACCCTGGAACCGGTTTACGACGGCGCCCGGCGCCCGTTCTTCATGCAGGGCCGCGACTACTCGCGCACCGAGCTTGCCCGCAAACTTCGCGAAGCCGGCAACGGCATTCTCTTCGGCACCGACAGTTTCTGGACCGGCATCGACGTGCCCGGCGACGCCTTGTCGCAGGTGATCATCACCCGCCTGCCTTTCGAGGTGCCCACCCACCCCGTGCTCGAGGCGCGCACCGAGTGGATCCGTGAACGCGGAGGCAACCCGTTCAACGAACTCACGTTGCCGGACGCACTCATCACCTTCCGCCAGGGCATCGGACGGCTCATCCGCACCCATCGGGATCGCGGCGTTGTTACGATTCTCGATTCCCGTGTTACCCAAAAAGCCTACGGACGCCTCTTCCTCGACTGCATCCCTCAAAAAAATGCCGTGCGAATGAACCGTCAAAATCGCCTGGAGCGATTTCAGCCTTTTATTTGAACCTCCTGTGCTTACGTTGGTCCTTCGCCCTTTTGTATGAAATTCCGCTCCGCCGCCCTCACCGACATCGGAAAAACCCGCTCTGAAAACGAAGATCGTTTTCTTTGCAATGATGAGCTCGGACTCTTTGGCGTGGCCGACGGCATCGGCGGACTTCCCGGTGGTGGCGAAGCCGCCGAACGCACCGTCCAGGAAGTCACCCGCATTCTTCAGCAGGGCGGTGAAATCGATTTGGTGGCATTGACCCAGACTGTCAGCCGGTCCGTGCAGGAACTCGGCCAGGAAATCAACCCGCCCTACGGTATCGGCACCACCCTTACCTTTGGTCTCCTCAAGAATGGCCAGCTCCAGCTCGCCCATGTCGGCGATTCCCGGGCCTACGTCCTGCAAAAGGGCGACTTCCTGGGCCTCACCGAGGATCACACCGTCGAAAATGAAGCCCGCCACCTGCGCGCGCGCGGCGAATACGTGAGCGTGACCGCCGAAAATCGCAACGCCCTCACCCGTTGCATCGGCCAGCCCGGCCTTCCCGAGGTGGATTTCCAGGAGTTCATCGTCACCAAGGGCGACCGTTATTTTTTCACGACCGACGGCATCTGCCGGATGATTTCCGACGAGGAACTGGCCGAGATTCTCGCCGGCCCCGAGAGCCCGGCGGAGATGCTCAAGCTCGTCATCGATCTGGCCCTCAAACGCGGCGGCCATGACAACCTCACCGCGGTGCTCGTGTTCGTCGACGAAGCCTGATGACCGCGCCCGGCCGCTCCGCTCATTTTGCCGTCCTGGTCGCGAAACAGCCGGAGAACGAACTGTTTCGTTTCAGCCTCGCGCAAGCGCTCCTCGCCGAGGATCGCGGCTCCGAGGCGCTTGAGCACCTCGAACATTGCGCCCGGAAAAAAAGCGACTGGATGATGCCCCGCATCATGCTCGGCAAAACGCTGCTCGCACTCGGTCGCCGGGCCGAAGCGAAGCCTTGGCTCGAAGAGGCACTTCAGCTCGCCGTCGACCAGGATCATCAGGATCCCGAAGCCGAGTTGCGCGGCCTGCTGGCGGGTTTGTAAGCGACTTACGGAAGCGGGTGCCGCGGTCCTTTCTGGGATTCGCCCACTTGCATATCCCGGCCGCTCCCATCCTCCGCCTTTAAGATAAGGGCACTTTCGCCATCCGACGGGTGTCATAATAGGTTGCTCCCTTCGAGCCCCCCATGAAAACCGTGTTTCTAATCGGCCTCGGCGTCGCGCTTTCCCTGCACGCGCAAGTTCCCGATGCACCGCCCCCTTCTCCCGTGCCCCCGGCCCCCGCCGGGTCCGCGCAAGCCCTCCGCAGCGAGGCCGACCTCAATACCTTGCTCGGCCCAATCGCCCTCTACCCGGATGCCTTGATCGGCCTGATCCTTCCGGCATCGACCACACCCGCCGATGTTGTGATGGCGGCGCGTTCCCTCGGAACGAACACCTCCCCCGAGTCCCTCGCCGCCCAACCGTGGGATGATAGCGTCAAGGCCCTGACTCATTACCCCGATTTGCTCCGCTGGCTCGACCAGAACCTCTCCTGGACACAGGCCTTGGGCCAGGCCTTCGCCGCGCAACCCGCCGATGTCATGAACACGGTGCAACGCCTCCGCCAGCAGGCCCGCGCCGCCGGCACCCTCGTGGACACCCCGCAACAACAGGTGGTCACCGAGGGCGATTCGTTGGTCATCGTGCCTGCCCGGTCCGACACCATTTACGTGCCTGTCTACGATCCTGCCGTCGTCTACGTGTCCCGCCCCACGCGCATCGGCCATACCTATATCTATTTCCACTCGGCCTATCCCGCCGGCCCTTGGCTCTGCTACACCCCCAATTGGCGACATCACCACCTGCGCGTGATCAGCTACCCCTATGGCTGGTCGCAAGGCTACCGTTATCCGCCCCGGCGTTCCTCCGGCTATGTCTGGGTTCCACCGTCTCATCGCCATCCCCACCTGCACTCCCGTCCTCCCGTCGGAACCGCACCACCGGCCGGCTGGACCCGCCCGCCCGGCCACGTGAGACGGCTTTCACCGCCACAAACGGACATCCGGACCAACGCCCCCTTCTACTCGCCTCCGCCCACCCCGGCCTCGCCCTTCCGCGATCCGCCGGATAAACAACCGTCCCGATTCCAAAATCAGCAACGCAACAACGGGTTCGTCCAGCCACCCCCGCCGCAGCGTCAGCCGTTCGCGCCCCGCACCTCCCGGCCGTCCGGGAGCGAATCGGACTTTGGAGGCACCCAAAAAGAGTCAAAGCGCGGCAAATGATCACCGCCACTCGTGGCGCGGATACCGGCGCGACAACTCCGCCTTCACTTTCGGATACATGTCGCGCCAGAAACTCGTAAGGTCATCCGTCACCTGAATCGGCCGCTGATTGGGCGCGAGCACCTCGAACTTCACCGGCACGCGTCCGTGACCGATGGTAAAACGCCCGTCCACGCCGTAGAGCTCCTGTATCCGCGCGCTCATGACAGGCGGGCCCTCCTTGTTATAAGTGAGCCGCGCCTTGCGTCCGTTGCCCATGACGAGCCGCTCGGGCAAATAATCGTCGAGCACCGCGAGTTGCTCCGGCCGCAGCCAGTCGCGCAGCACCGGCATGACCGGCTTGTCCTTCAACTCCCGCGCCCCGTAGCTGCCGTAACAGATCTGCTCGATCAACGTCGCCCGGTCCCCCTCGGTGATCGGCGTGACCTCGAGCTCCGGAAACCATTCCGCCAGGCGGTTCACGCGCACGATCCACTGGTCCACGTTTTCGTTCCACTCGGTCAACGTGATGTTCCCCGCCATCACCTCCCGCGCCAGCAGCGACGCCGCCGCGCTCTCGGGCGGAGTCTCCGCCGTGAGCTTCGCCTCCAGCACCAGATCGCGAAACCGCCGCTCCCTGCGCGCGATCACCCGCCGCGCCGCCTCGTCGTAAACCACCCCGACCGCATCCCGGTAATCCTCAGGGAAGAGTTCCTTCAACCACGGTTCCTCGATGGCCGTGGCCAGGGAAAGCAGCACGCTTACCTCGCCTCCGCGTCCCTCAACCTCGCTCACCTCCGCCGCCACCAGCAGGGTCGCCTTCTGCATCGCACTCTCGCGCGCAAGCACGCCGCGACGGTTGTGCACCAGCTCGCAACGCAGCGTGCCGCCATCGAGCCGTTTCGCGAGTTGATCGGAGAACCCCGCAAGCACGCACTTGCTCACCGCCGGGCCATCGACGGATGTTTCGCCCGTATCGAGTCCTTCTTTCTGCGCGATCTCCAGGAATTGCTTGAACAATGGCCCCACCTGACGCGCCCCTTGCGCATGAATGCCCAGCCGCCGGCAGGCATCCACCGAGTAGCTGTTTTTCTCCGCATACTGCCACGCCCGCATCAGCAGGAAGAAATCGCTTTCCGTCTCCTCGCCGAGCACGTCGTCACGGGCGTCCTCCACGTCACGGCCCACGCCGCGCATCAGGAATGAGCGTCCTTGGGTGAGCGAGGCCATCAACGCCACCGGACGCACGCAACCGCGCGCATCCGCCTCCAGCAACATGCGCGCATAACGCGGATGCACCGGGAACCGCAGCATCCGCCGCCCGGTGTCCGTGATGGATCTGCGTTTACCCGCCACCGCCCCCAGATCCGTCAGCAAGACCTCCGCGCGCTCCAGCGCCTTCGGCTCCGGTTTCTCCAGCCAGGGAAACGCCGCGATGTCGTCGATGCCGCTCGCCTTCAAGGTCAGCACAACCTCCGACAAATCGAGACGTTTCACCTCGGGCAGCTCCTGCAAGGCCCGTTGCGAATGCTCCCGTTCCGTCCAGAGCCGCACGCATATGCCCGGCGCGGTGCGACCCGCGCGACCGGCCCGCTGGTCCGCGCTCGCGATGGAGATTTTCTCGATGAGCAACGTGTTGATGCCGCGGTTGGGATCGAACCGCGCCACGCGCGCCAGCCCGCAATCGACGACCACCGTCACCCCGTCGATCGTCAACGAGGTCTCCGCCACGTTGGTCGACACGATGATTTTCCGCTGATCGTAGCGCGACACCGCGCGATCCTGCTGCTCGGGCGGCAACTCCCCGTGCAGCGGAAAAATCACGAAATCGCGCAGGTCCCGCTCGAACTGCAAAGCCTGCAGCGTCCGGCTGATCTCGTAGGCACCCGGCATAAACACCAAAAAATCCCCGGTCGTCGTCCGCGCCGCCACCCGCGCGCATTCGCGGGCCGCCACGTCCCACACGTTCTCCTTGTCGAAACTCACCGGCTTCGGCAGGTATTCCACCGTCACCGGGAAACTGCGGCCCTGCGAAGTGAGCACGTCGCAAGGCGCGAGGTAGTCCTTCAAGACCACCGCATCCAGCGTCGCCGACATCACGACAATCTTCAGGTCCGGCCGCGTCGTTTGCTGGATCTGCAACGCGCGCGCCAGCGAGATGTCGCCATAAAGATGACGCTCGTGGAATTCGTCGAACACCAGCGCGGCGATGCCTTTCAACGCCGGGTCGAACGACATCTGCCGCAGCAGGATTCCCTCGGTCACAAAACGTATCTTCGTTTTCGCCGACACGCGCGATTCCAGGCGGATCTGATAACCCACCTCCCCGCCCAGCTCGCAACGCATCTCCTCCGCCACGCGCTTGGCGAGCATGCGCGCCGCCAGCCGCCGCGGCTGGAGCACCACGACTTCGCCTTGTGCGAGAAAACCGTGCGCCTTCAACATCTGGGGCAGTTGCGTCGACTTGCCCGAACCGGTCGGCGCCTGGACGATCAGCCGGCCCTGCGCGCGAAGCGAGGCCACGAGGGCATTCTCGAGTTCGTAGATCGGCAATTCGCGCGGCGTCATGGAGCCGGCTACGCAAAAGTTGTCCGTGGCCCCACGCAAGCCGCGATAAAACTCACTTGGCTCCCCGCTCCTCCCTCCTCCACGCTCGTTCATATGTCCTCACCGCGCGACGACATCGTCACCCTCTACGACCCCGCCTCCGATCCCCTTTCATGAGCCACACCTCGTCCTTGCCCCCGGTCATTTCGCTTTGGCCCGAAGGCGCCCCCGGCGCACTCGGCACCTCGCCCAACGACATCCCCACGCTCACCGCGTATCTCCCCGCCCCCGAAAAACGCAACGGTGCGTCCATGCTCGTCCTCCCCGGCGGCGGCTACGGCGGGCTGGCTTCGCATGAAGGCAAGGATTTCGCCGGGTGGTTGGCCTCCCACGGCATCACCTGTTACGTGCTGCAATACCGGCTCGGCTCCCACGGCTACCACCACCCATGCATGCTCAACGACGCCGCCCGGGGTCTTCGCGTGGTGCGCGCCTTCGCCCGTCGTGACGGACTCGACCCTGCTCGCATCGGCATCATCGGCTCCTCCGCCGGCGGACACCTCGCCTCGACATTGCTGACCCATTTCGACGCCGGCCAACCCGGCTCCAGCGATCCCATCGAACACGAAAGCTCCCGCCCCGACCTGGGCATCCTGTGTTATCCCGTCATCAGCGGCGTGACGTTTCCCCATCAGGGCAGTTTCATAAACCTGCTTGGCGAAAATCCCCCGGCGGACTTGGTGCGCCACCTTTCGAACGAACTGCACGTCACCGCCCAAACACCGCCCACCTTCATCTGGCACACCGCCGCCGACCCCACGGTCCCGGTTGAAAACGCCTTCCTCTTCGCCTCCGCCTTGCGCGCCGCCGGCGTGCCCTTCGATCTCCACGTCTACGAAAAAGGCGGCCACGGTCTCGGCCTCCCGAGCACCAATAAAAACGCCCCGCCCTGGGACGCCGACTGCCTTTATTGGCTCCGCCAGCGCGGCTTCCTCACTCCCATGTAGGGCCGCCGCTCGCGGCGCGCCTCCACATGCTGATGGCCGGGAATAGCGTCTAGAGCCACAAAACGCACAGAAGACACAAAATGAAATCCGACTTTTGCGCTTTCTGTGCCTTCTGTGGCCCAGTGGATCGTTTTCAACCCACCGAATAGAAACCGGCCGTATCCTTATTCAAGCCGCTCACTTGTGGTCCCACGGCAGCGAGATCTTCAGCCGCGGATGCTCCGCGACCTTGAAGAGCGTGAACATCTTCCCGGGATTCAAAATGCCATTGGGATCAAGCGCATCTTTAACGGCCTTCATCGCCTTGATCTGCGCGGGCGAATGCTGAAGCGCGAGGAACGGCGACTTCGCCAGCCCGATTCCGTGTTCGCCCGAGATCGCTCCGCCCAGCTTCACCACCTGGGCCATCAGTTGCCCGACCGCCTTCTCCGCCCTCAAATACTCCGCGCGATTGTCCCGATGATACATGATGTTCACGTGCAGGTTTCCGTCCCCCAGATGCCCGAAGGTCGGAATCGCCAGCCGCGACGACTTGCGCAGCCGGTCGAGAAACGTGACGAACTTCTCGTAGCTGCGCATCGGCACGACGATGTCCTCGTTCAGCTTCGAGTCGCCCAGAGCAAACATCGCGCCCGAGCACTTGCGGCGCACGTCCCACAACTCCTCCGCCTCCGCGCGATCGCGCGCCTCGCGGAAAGCCAGCGTGTTCGCCTTTGCCCAGGCCAGCACGACCTCCTTTTGCTCGCTGATCTCGCTGGCCGAACCGGCGAGCTCGAGCAACACCACCGGACGCCCCGCCTGGCCCGCGAAGACCGTCTTGCCGGTCTTCGCCTCCGCGCATTGCACGGCGTAACGATCCAAAAATTCACAGATCGCCGGCTGCACGCGTTGCGCAAACAACGTCCGCACCGCGCGAAACGCCGCCGCTTCGTCGTCAAACGCGGTGAGCAACGTCCAGCGCACCGCCGGCAAGGGGATCAACTTCAACGTCGCCTCCGTCACCACGCCAAGCATGCCCTCGGCGCCAATCCACAGGTCGCGCAGGTTGAAACCCGACGAAAACTTCTTCGTCGCCACGCCCCACTCCACGTATTCGCCCGTCGGCAGAAACCCCTTCAACGCCACGACAAAATCACGCGTCACCCCATACCGGCCGCCATGCATGCCGCCGGCGTTGCACGCGATGTTGCCGCCGATCGTGCAATATTTCTTCGAGGCCGGATCGGGCGGGTAAAACCAGCCAAGCGCCTCGACCGCCTTGTGGATGTCGCCGACCACCGCGCCGGCCTGCACTTGCGCAAAACCCGCGTCTGCATCCACCGCGATCTTGTTCCAGCCCGACAGATCGAGCACCCAGCCTCCCGCGATCGGCGAACCGGAACCGGTCAGCGACGAGCCTGCCCCGCGCGCCGTCACCGGCACTTTAAATTTATTCGCCAGCACCAGCACCGTCGCGATGTCCGCCTTCGTCTTCGGCTTGATCACCGCCTCCGGCAAAAACGACAGTTTGCTGCCGTCAAACGACTTCGCGAAAAGCGCGTCATGGTCGGTCGATACACGATGGCCGAGTTTGCCTTTGAGTTTCCGAGTCGCTGGTCCGAAGGATGGCATGGAAGTGTTTTCACATTCCCGCGGTAGTCCCCCCGCTTCAACCCGATAAAGCTCTTTTTCCCATTCGCCACCCATGACCCGCGTCCTCCTGACCACCACGTCCTTTCAAGACACCCCCGGCATCCATCACGACATGCTCGCCGCCGCCGGTTTCGAGATCGTCCGCGAACGCGGGCCCCTCCCCGAGTCCCGCATGCTGGAACTCGCCGGCCAGTTCGACGCCTACCTCTGCGGTGACGACGCCATGACCCGCGCCGTCATGGAAAAATCCCTCCCCCGCCTCAAGGTCATCTCCAAATACGGCATCGGTCTCGACAAGATCGACCTCAAGGCCGCCGGCGACCTGAAGCTCCCCGTCCTCTTCACCCCCGGCGTCAACCACACCACCGTCGCCGAGCACACCTTCGCCCTCCTTCTCGCCACCGTGCGCAACCTCGTCGTCGAGGCCAACCACGTCGCCGCCGGCCGCTGGACCCGCATCACCGGCAACGAAGTGTGCGGCAAAACCCTCCTCCTCGTCGGCCTCGGCCGCATCTCCAAGGAGGTCGCCATCCGCGCCCGCGCCTTCGGCCTCCGCGTCATCGTGTTCGCCAACTACTGGGAGGAAGACTTCGCCCGCTGGCACGGCATCGAACGCGTGGAAAACCTCGACGACGCCCTCGCGCAGGCCGACTTCGTCTCCCTCCACACCAAGCTCACCGAAAAGACCAAGGGCCTGATCGACGTCCGCCGCCTCGCCCTCCTCAAGCCCGGCGTCGTCATCGTCAACACCGGCCGCGGCGAGCTGCTCGACCTCGCCCCCCTCGTCGAAGCGATCAAGGCCGGCAAAGTCCGTTACGCCGCCGACGTCCTCGACCAGGAGCCGCCCCCCGCCGACCACCCGCTTCTCGGCCTCCCCGGCACGGTGCTCACCCCCCACATCGGCAGCCGCACCCACGAAAGCGTCCAGCGCCAGGCCAGCTGCGCCGTCGAAAACCTCACCCGCTTCCTGTCAGGCAAAGAACCGATCGCAAGGGCGGTCTGACCGCCCGTGCGAAGTAGCCAGTAGTGGGTAGCGAGTAGCGAGCATCCCGGCACTTCCCACTTCCCCTACTCTCCGCCTCTCCGTCTCCGGTCCACCTACTCGCTACCCGCTACTCGCTACTCACTACTTTAAAATCCGCTACTCACTACTTCATCCCATCCCCATGCCCGACTCCTACCACGTCGTCCCCGAATCCGCCCACAACGCCCTTGTCGCCGCCGCGTATCAACACCGCGGATACCTCGCCGACGAAGCCGCCGAAGGCGCCCGCTTCTGCGCCGAGGCCTCCCGCCACGGCATCCGCACCCACAACGGCCTGAAGGCCCTCCACCTCGACCACCTCTTCGGCTCCGGCTCGAAGGGTTGCGTCCCCGGCGCGCAGATCGAGGAGCGCCCCTCCCGCTTCCCCTCCGCCAAAATCTGGAACGCCAACAAAAAGCTCGGCCAGGCCACCGCCTACCGCGCGATCGACGAAGCCATCCGCCTCGCCGACATCTACGGCGTCGGCACCGTCTCCGTGGACAACGCCTTCCACTACCTCTGGGGCGCCGGCTACGTGATGGACGCCGCCCGCCGCGGCTACATCGCCTACACCAACTGCACCGCCGCCCTCGCCGAAGTCGTCCCCTTTGGCGGCAAATTCCCGACCCTCGGCACCAACCCCCACTCCTGGGGTTTTCCCACGACCGATGCCGTCGGCTTCCCGCTCGTGATCGACTGGGCCACCTCCGTCATCGCCATGGGCCGCGTCCAGCAGCTCAAGCGCGAAGGCAAGCAGCTCCCCCCCATGGCCGCCGTCGACAAGAACGGCCAGCCCACCACCAACCCCGACGATGTCTCCGCATTGCTCCCCTTCGGCGCGCACAAAGGCTACGGCCTCTCGCTTCTGAACGAAGTCGTCGGCGCCTTCATCGGCGGCTCGCTTCCCACCATCCGCAACCGCTGGGACAAGGTCCCTGAAGGCGAGAAAGGCACCTGTGCCTTCTTCTTCCAGGTGATCCACCCCGAGGCGCTCAACGGCGGACTCTTCGCCAAAGGCCGCAGTCAGACGGAGAACGTCAAAGCCGTCCTCGCCGACGTCCTCGGCCACGGCAACGACGGTGCGATTATTCCGGGTCAGATCGAAGCCAACTTCGCCAAGGCCACGACGGCGGCGGGAGGACTCCTCTTCACCAAAGCCGAAGTCGAAGCCTTCAACGAAGTCGCCCGCGAATGCGGTCAACCCGAGTGGAACCTCGCCACCCTCAAAACCCATACCGTCTAAAAGACCACGAAACCCACCCGGTCGTGTAGGGGCGCACCTTGCGTGCGCCCGCTCCGTTCCTCCGACCCCGTCCTCCGTCTACCGTCCTCTGTTCTCCGTCCCCTCCCCTCCGGCTCTCAACTCTCAACCCTCAACTTCCAACTCCGCCCTCCGACATTCCGTCCCCATTGGGCATTGGACATTCGTGCTCCGCGCGCTCCATCCGTCTACTCGCTACCCGCTACCCACTACCCGCTACTTCTCACCCCCCCTCCGGCTCTCAACTCTCAACCCTCAACACTCAACTTCCAACTCCGCCCTCCGGCATTCCGTCCTCCGTCCACGTCCGCCCGTCCTCTGTTCTCCGTCCCCATTGGACATTGGTCATTGGTCATTCCCCGACCCTCCGGCTCTCAACTCCCCCTCACCACCCGCTCGCGGCGTCGGGCTTCCACGTTCCGCTCCACGGGGTGGCATTGATGACCAGGCCCGACCCGCCCGAGCTTCGTCATCCGCTCCGCTTTTAATCTTAAACTTTCATCTTCAACGGAGACTCTGGACTCTCAGCCCCAACTCATGCTTTTAGCCATCTAGCATGTCGCCGACCGTTACTTCCTCCACTCGCCTACTCTCCATCGAGTGGACTGATGTATCGTGGTTCGATCTATCGCCACGCCTGCTTGCGGGCCAGTTGCCGGCCACCGCACGACTTTTCGCGTCAGGTGCCATGCGCCCCATCGCACCAGGCCATGGTGAAGCGTGGGATCTCTTCCGTGTCGCCGCCAACCTCCGCACCGCCGGTTTTGAGTTCAACACTCACGGTCGATTCGCCACCGCCGTGCCCG
Organism: Rariglobus sp.; assembly: GCA_029266495.1. Lineage (GTDB taxonomy): Bacteria > Verrucomicrobiota > Verrucomicrobiia > Opitutales > Opitutaceae > Rariglobus. The sequence goes on from JAQSWS010000061.1 coordinate 17,107, forward strand.
GGATCAGCGCGGAGGAAATCGATCCGCGCATCTTTCAGTTTTTTCCTCCGGATGAAACGGCTCGCCCCCTTCTCATGGAGGCGTTGACCCGTCTCTACACAAATCACAACGCCGTCATCGCCGCCCTCGATGAACGACCGGGCGCACGTATCTTTGATGTGTGCTATACGCTGCCTGGCGACGTTGCCCGAGCGTATGAGCGATCACCTTGTCTGCCCGAGGCGCGCCTGGCCGCCTTCCGGCTGCTCGATCTGCTTTTCGGAGATCTACGCCACTGCGCCGGCTCCACCACTGCCGTTTACTTTCGCTCGTCCGGACCCGCCGCGGAGCCTGGCACCTGCGCGTTCCACTCATCCTCATCCGCATCGGCCCGTCAGCCCGCGATGCCAGCTGAAGGCGCGCTCCCCGTATTAATCGCCACGTTGTTGGGCATTGCCCCGTCGGTCCTCTCCCCGACTGGCGCTTCGGATGCTCCACTCGGCGCCACCTGGCTGCAGCCTCAAATTCCACCCGCCTCCCGGCTTGACCCGGCACCCACCACGACTGACGAATCCCGTATCCATGTGCGCCCCGCCCGGCCAAGCGACCGCCTGCGGATTAACGCCACGTTTCCCGCCAATCACTGGCCCGACAATACCGACGGCTTCCTCGGCTTCTCCGACTCGTCGGAAACCCGGCTTCTTGCCGCCGCCTCCGTCAACGCTAAGGGAGGCCTCACCTTCCTCCTCGCCAACCACGGCAGCCCGGCCGCCCTGCCGGTGCTGGGCTCCTTGATTGAGCGCGCCCGTTCGCGTGCTCTCACCACGCTGATCAACCTCAATGAGATTCCTTCGGGCGATCCTCGCGAGGCGGCACTGCACTCCGCGGGCTTTCAAGTCTTCGGTGAAGTAACCCTCTGGAAACTGCCAGTCGCGGCCATGCTCCGTCGCGCCCGCCGGATGAAACCTGCCACGGGTCGCTGGACGTGGCGCCCGGTGACCCCGGCGGATATCGCCCGTTGGCTTGTGCGCCCGGAAACACGTGCGCTCCTTTCTCCCGATGTCGAGTTCGCCCCCGACCTCAGCGTAGCAGTGGAGAAAGAGGGGCAACCCGCCGGACTTGTCCTGATCAAGCGTATCGATCGGGTCGCCGTCCTTAATCTGCTGGTGGTCTCCGACGAAGTCCGCGCTGTCGGCGGCGGGATTGAACCGCTGATGATGCGCGGCCCGCTCTCCCTGCACCTCGCAGGTATCAAGGAAATTATTTTCACGACCGATGACACGCGCCGCGAAGCGGTCGCCTTCGCACGCCGCTGCGACGGAATCAGCCTGCGCAAAAACCTGCGTTTTCGCCTCGCCCTTTGACCGATACATGCGGGCTCCTTCGATAATGGCCTTGTTTTCTTCCTATAAGTTGCCTGCGTGCAGCCAGTGAAATTTTCCACCACTCCAGCCAGTCGCCTTTCCTCTTTGGCCCGCGTAGCCGTTCCCGCCTCCGCCGCCCTGATCGGCTCGAACGCCGAAGCCGCCATCATCTACACAGATGTGAGCGCCACGATCACGGGCACCACTGAAATCCTGTCGCTTGACATGGGTGATGGCTTGGGTGGCACCGGCTCGATTTCAAATACCGCAGCGGTGACGGGTGCAGACTTTTCCCTAAGTTACAGCTACAGCTATCCGGATGCGTCGGCTACGCTCACGAAGCCGGTGATTACCGGCACCTCGGCCAACATCCTCGCTGACATCACCTCATGGAGCTTTGCCTACCAGCTATCAGCAGGAGCGCTTGTTGATGCCACAACCACCAACGCTGCATCTGCCGCCATTCACGACGGCAACGGCTGGGGCACCTCGCACTGGGTGGCAGGCGACTCCGGTTACCTGGGAGTCACTTTCCAAGATAATATTGCCGAGACCCATTACGGATGGATCGACCTCACCTACGGCCTTGATCTGTCGCTGACGGTAAACGGATTCGCTTACGAATCCATCGCCGGCCAAGGAATCACCGCCGGTCCCATCCCCGAACCCTCCACCGCCGGCTTGATCACCGCGCTCCTCGCTGGATCGGCCACACTTTACCGCCGCCGCCGCTCGGTCGCTTAAAAAAGCGTCTCCCCTTCTCGCCCCGGCCTCACAGCCGGGGCTTTTTTATTCCCACCCGTTCTCCACAGCCTCGCTGCCATCCTCAGACTGCAGACTCCGCCCTCCGGCTCTCAACCCTCAACTTCCAACTCCGCCCTCCGACATTCCGTCCCCATTGGTCATTGTCATTCGCGCGCTCCGCGCGCCCCCTCCGTCTACTCGCTACCCACTACCCGCTACTCGCTACTTTCGTCCTTCCATCATTGGTCATTCGCGCCTCGCGCGCTCCCTCCGTCTACTCGCTACCCGCTACTCACTACTCGCTACTTCAGGCAGCCCCCCTCCTACCCACTACCCGCTACTCGCTACTTTCGTCCTTCCATCATTGGTCATTCGCGCGCTGCGCGCGCCCCCTCCGCCTCCGTCGGCGACGCATATAATTTAGCTTTACCTAGGTTCACATGGACGTATTTCAACCGCACCTTATATGCGTTTCATTAAAACCTGTCTTGCTCTTGTCGCCGCCGCGCTGACGTCCACGTTGGCCTCCGCCGGCACCCTGCAATCGCTGTTCTATTTTCAGGACGACTTAAGTGAGCCCGTCGGCATGGGCACGATGAACTTCGACGGTGAACTGGGCGGCGACGCCATCTATGCCGCCACAAGCTTCACCAACCTCACCTTCGACTTTGTTTTCCATCCCTTTTTCACCGAGCTGGGTCTGTTTACCGAAGCGGATCTCGTGAACGACCTGAGCGACGTATCGATCTATGTGATCGGAGAGACCTTCCAGTTCACGGGCGCTCCGTCCGGTGTCTACAACGCCTCGGCCGAATTCATCAATGGTGAGGGCGACTACCTGGCGTTCTCACCCTCTTTTGTTCCGCAGTTCGCGTATGTCGTCTTCATCGACGAGGTGCCCACGAGTCAAGAGGACGAGCCGGACATCACGGGCGTCTATGGTGCGATCAGCGCGATCCCCGAGCCTGCCACCGCCGCCACGCTAATCGGTGCCACCGCCCTCGGCGCCAGCCTCCTCCGCCGTCGCCGCAACGTAGCGTAAACACCACCTGTTCTCTCTTGTCACCAGCCCCGCGCCCTCCCGGCCCGGGGCTTTTTCATGCCCGTATAGCGCCCCTCCGACCACCGTCCTCCATCCTCCGTCTTCCGCCCTCCGGTCCACCGACCCTCCGACCCTCCGGCCTTCCGGTCGCGTCCGCCATCCGTCTACTCGCTACCCACTACCCGCTACTCGCTACTTCAGGCAGCCCCCTCCGCCATCCGTCTACTCGCTACCCGCTACTCACTACTCGCTACTTCAGGCAGCCCCCCTCCTACCCGCTACTCGCTACTTCATTCTCATCCACTTACTCATCATTCGCGCTCCGCGCGCCCCACCGGAGATTCCCCTATAATTTCCGGAAGCCAGCGTTGCGCTAGCGCGTTGCACACCCCACAACCTCGGACGCCCGCATGTTGCTCACCGACTACCACGCGAAATACTTCGCCTACGAGCTGACCAAGCGCTGTCCCTCAGACAGTGCGGAAAAACTCGCCGGAGCGGTCGCCGGTGCGCAGGTAGATCTGAACCCCCATCAAGTCGATGCCGCCCTGTTCGCATTTCACTCTCCTCTATCTAAAGGAGCTCTCCTCGCTGACGAAGTGGGCCTCGGCAAAACCATCGAGGCGGGCCTCGTCATTTCCCAGAAGTGGGCGGAGCGCAAACGGCGCATCCTGATCATCACGCCGTCCAATCTCCGCAAGCAGTGGCACCAAGAGCTTTCCGAGAAGTTTTTCCTGCCTGCCACCATCCTCGAAGCCAAGTCCTATAACGCCGCCGTCCGTTCAGGACGCTTCCGCCCGTTCGAGCTGACCGATTCCATCGTCATTTGCTCCTACCAGTTTGCGCGCAACAAGGCCTCCGATGTCCATAGCACGCCCTGGGATCTGGTCGTGATCGATGAGGCCCACCGCCTGCGTAACGTCTACAAGCCATCCAACATCATCGCCAACGTCCTCAAGCAGGCCCTTGCCGAGAAGCACAAACTCCTGCTCACAGCCACTCCGCTGCAGAATTCGCTCCTCGAACTGTTCGGACTCATCAGCTTCATCGACGAACATGCGTTCGGAGACCTGAAGAGCTTTCGCGATCAGTTCGCCAACCTCACCCAAGAACAGGTTTTCAAGGCCCTTAAAGAGCGCCTGAAACCCATCTGCCATCGCACACTCCGGCGCCAAGTCACCGCCTACGTTCCATACACAAAGCGACTGCCACTCGTAGAAGAGTTCACGCCAGACGAAAGCGAGGATCGGCTCTACGCGCTCGTTTCCGATTACCTTCGCCGTGACAACCTCGTCGCGCTTCCCGCCAGCCAACGTTCGCTGATGACACTCGTCCTGCGAAAGCTGCTGGCGTCCTCAACCTTTGCCATCGCGGGGGCACTCGATTCGATCACCACACGCCTCAAAACCCAGCTGGGCCACAAAGAGCCTCCGACTGAACTGGGAGAGGAACTCGATAAGGATTACGAAGCACTCGAAGAAACTGCCGAGGAATGGGGCGATGATGACGCGGCCAACCAGTTGTCCGATGCTGACCGCACCGCGCTCAGTCAGGAAATCGCGGATCTTGAGTCGTTCGCCGCGCTCGCCACGTCGATCACGTCCAATGCCAAGGGTAAGGCCCTCCTGAAGGCACTTGAAGTCGGCTTTACCCGCATGGCGGGCATGACTCCACCCGCTCCACAGAAGGCCATCATCTTCACCGAATCACGACGCACGCAAAGCTACCTCCTTCGCGTGCTCTCCGAAAGCCCTTGGGCAGCCGGCGTTGTCCTTTTCAACGGTTCCAACACCGACGATCGTTCCAAGCAGATTTATGCCCGCTGGTTGGAGCGTCACGAAGGCACCGATCGCATCAGCGGTTCGAAAACCGCCGACACGCGGTCCGCCCTCGTGGATTACTTCCGCGAAGAGGGCAGCATCATGATCGCCACCGAAGCCGGCGCGGAAGGCATCAATCTCCAGTTCTGCTCCCTCGTGGTAAACTACGATCTTCCGTGGAATCCCCAGCGCATTGAGCAGCGCATAGGTCGCTGCCATCGCTACGGACAGAAACACGACGTCGTCGTAGTCAATTTCCTCAATCGCAAGAACGCCGCCGACAAACGCGTCTTCGAACTCCTCTCCGAAAAGTTCCAACTCTTCGAAGGCGTATTCGGTGCCAGCGATGAAGTGCTCGGCGCCATCGAATCGGGCGTCGATTTCGAAAAACGCATCGCCGCCATTTACCAAAGTTGCCGCCAACCCGACGAAATCAAAGCCGCTTTCGATCAGCTCCAACTCGAACTCAGCTTTGAGATCAACGAGTCGATGACGCAGACGAGCCGCAAGCTGCTGGAAAACTTCGACGACGAGGTGCGCGAAAAACTCAAGGTCCGCGATGAAGCAGCCAAGGCGTATCTCAACCGCTACGAACGCCTGCTCATGCAGCTCACGCGGCACGAACTCGCCGGCCATGCTGAGTTTGAGAACGACTCAGGCTTCATCCTCAATTCCACGCCTTTTTCCGGCGACATTCCTTTGGGCCGCTACGAACTGCCGCGTCGCTCCGGTGATGCTCATTTTTACCGCCTAAATCACCCTTTAGCCGAGGCCATCGTCGCGCAGTCCAAGGCCCGCCCGCTTACCGTCGCCGAGGTCGCCTTTTCCTACGGCGATCACGAGGGTATCATTAGTGCGCTGGAGCCATTGGTTGGGCAATCGGGCTGGCTCACGGTTTCGCAGTTCACCGTCGAGTCGATGGATCAAGCCGAGGACCACCTCATCGTCGCGGGTGTCACCGACGATGGCACCGCACTCGAAAAGACCGCTGCCGCCCGGCTGCTCACCGTGCCTGGTCGCGTGCTGAACGACCTATTCGCGGCATCGGCGCCTATCGCATCTCTTGAC
>JAQSWS010000062.1 GCA_029266495.1 Rariglobus sp.
GCGCTTCGAGAGCAGGCCTTGATGGATGACGTTGTCGAGGAGCGTGGATTTGCCGGAGCCGGAGACGCCGGACAAAGCCACCAGACGGTGCAGGGGGATTCGGAGGGTTACGTCGCGAAGGTTGTGTTTGGAGGCGTTTGTGAACGTCAACCAGTGGCTTTGTCCGGAATGACCAGTGACCAATGACCAATGACCAATGGGGCGGCGACGAGTGGGGACTTCGATGCTGTCGCGTCCGGAGAGGTAGCGGCCGGTGATGCTGGCCTTTGATTTGAGGAGGCCGGGGAGGTTGCCTTCGAAGACGATGTGGCCGCCGCGGGCGCCGGGCTCGGGTCCGACTTCGATGAGGTGGTCGGCGGCGCGGATCATGGCCTCGTCGTGTTCGACGACGACGACCGTGTTGCCGGCGTCGGTGAGCGTGCGGATGATCGCGATGAGGCGGTCGATGTCGCGCGGGTGCAGGCCGACGCTGGGTTCATCGAGGACGAAGAGCGTGTCCACGAGGGACGTGCCGAGGCAGGACGTGAGGTTGACGCGCTGGACCTCGCCGCCGGAGAGGGTTTTCGAAGTGCGGTCGAGGGTGAGGTAGCCGAGGCCGACTTGCTGGAGATAACGGAGGCGCGTGAGAATGCTCTCGTAGGCGATGGTGGCGCTGCGGTTGTCGGGGAGTTGAGAGTTGAGAGCTGAGAGTTGAGAGCCGGTCAGCCGGGACAGCAGGTCGGAGACGGGGAGCTGGTAGAGTTCGGGGAGAGTTCGACCTTCCCATTTCCAGCAGAGGGATTCGGGCTGGAGACGCGTGCCGTGGCAGGACGGGCACTCGTTGTAGGCGCGGAAGCGAGAGAGGAAGACGCGGACGTGCATCTTGTAGGTGTTCTTCTCGAGCCAGGTGAAGAAACCTTTCACGCCATACCAGGCCTTGGGCCACTCGAGTCCGTTTTCGCCGTAGCCGGGTTCGCCGTTGATGACGAAGTCGCGCTGCTCGGGCGTGAGGGAGGCGATGGGGACGTTGACGGGAATCTTTTTCTTTTTGGCGACGGAGATCAGGTCGTCCTTGGAGGCGCTGTAAACTTCGCCTTCCCACGCCTTGATGGCGCCGTCGGCGATGGAGACGGACTGGTCGGGGATCGCGAGGCGGTAGTCGATTTCGATGATGCGACCGAATCCGCGGCACTGCGGGCAGGCGCCGAGCGGGGAGTTGAAAGAGAAGAGCGCGGGGGATGCGGCGCGGAAGGTGCGGCCGGTTTCGGGCGAGTGGAGTCCGCGGGAGTAGTGGCCGACGACGGAGGGAGTTGAGAGCTGAGAGTTGAGAGCTGAGAGTCCGGAGCCGGAAGGGACGGAGGAAAGATCGGCGGGGAAAATGTAGATCTGGCCTTGGCCGAAGTGCATTGCGGTTTCGACGGCTTCGAGGAAACGGGGGCGGGCGTCGGGGGTGACGGCGAGGCGGTCTTGGGCGACGTAGAGCGCCGTGCCGGCGCTCAGTTGAGAGTTGAGTGCTGAGAGTTGAGAGTCCGGAGCGAGGAGGTCGTCGATGCGGGCGACGGAGAGCGTGTCGCCTGCGGGGATGAGGACGCGGACGTAGGACTGGCCTTTTAAGTTGGTGAGGATTTCGGGCCAGGTGAGCTTTTCGGGTTTGGTGACCTTGAAGGCGATGACGACCTGGGCGTTGGGCGTGGCGGTGCGGGTCTTTTCCCAGATGGAGGCGGGGGTGTCGTCTTCGACGGGTTTGCCGGTGGCGGGGTCGAAGCAGGTGGCGACGTGGCTGAACCAGACTTTAAAGAAGTCGGTGAGCTCGGTCATCGTGCCGACGGTCGAGCGGGAGGTTTTGACGGTGTTGGTCTGCTCGATGGCGATGGACGGGCGGATGTTCTCGATGGAGTCGACCTTGGGCTTGTCGAGGAGGTCGAGGAATTGGCGCGTGTAGGCGGAGAACGTCTCGACGTAGCGGCGCTGGCCCTCGGCGTGAAGGGTGTCGAAAACCAGGGAGCTTTTGCCCGCGCCGGAGAGGCCGGTGACGACGACGTATTTGCCGAGGGGCAGGTCGAGGTCGAAGCCCTTCAGGTTGTTCTGACGCACGCCGCGCAGGCGGATGCATTCGGGGGCGGCTTTGGACTTTGAGACGGGGAGGGAGGAGGCGGGACGGACCACCTGCAAACGGATGCGCGGGGATGAGCGGAAAGCAAATCGGGAACGTGCGGGAAGCGAACGGCTGCTGACATAGGGGTGTCAGGACGGACGGAGAACGGACGGTCGGAGAACGGAGGGCGGAGGACGGAGGACAGACGTTGCGCGTGATCGCGGCGTAAAGCCGCTCCTACGAACGGCGGGGAGCGGAGTCCCCGCCCTACCGTTCAGGCCTTGGACTTGGGGGCGAGGGTGAGGGTGGCGCCGGCGTTCTTGATTGCGGTGGAGATGGCCGGGGCGGGCTTCTGGTTGGTGATGATGGAGAACTTTGGATTGAACGGGGAGGTGAGGCTCATGGCCTTGCGTCCGAATTTGGAGCTGTCCAAGGCAAAGAGGACGCGTTCGGAGGCGGCGATCATCTTGCGCTGGGTGGCGACGATGAGGGCGTTGTGATTCCAGACCCCGGCCTCGGTGATGCCGGCGCCGCCGAGGATCGCGATGTCGGCATGGATTTGCTCGAGGGATTGTTCGCAGAGCGGGCCGACGAGGACGCCGAGACGGTTGTGAATGCTGCCACCGGTGACGATGGTTTCGAGGGAGCCGATTTCGCTGAAGAGGCCGGCGATGGGGAGGGAGTTGGTGATGACTTGCAGGCGTTTGGCGGCGAGCAGGCGGGCGACTGCGTAGGTGGAGGTGCCTCCGTCCAGGATGACGGTCATGCCGGGCTGGACCTGGTCGGCGACGAGGCGGGCGATGGAGAATTTTTCCTCGGACTGGCGCTGGTCGCGGGAAATGAAGTCGTATTCCTTGGCGAGTTCGTCGGTTTCGATCAGCGAGGCGCCGCCGTGGTGGCGGCGGAGGACGCCGCGCAATTCCAGTTCGTCGAGCGCGCGGCGCACAGTGGAGAGGGAGCTGCTGAAGAGCGTGGCGAGGGTGTGCAGGTCGGCGTATTTGTGCTCACGGATGTGTTTCTCGATGAGGTCGAGCCGCTGCTTGTTCGTCATGGCATGGGTTTGTAGGCGTTGACGGGCAAAGGTCGAGGCGGGGAATTTTTCGTTGCGGGACGGGACGACGGGTTGAAAGTGGCGCGATGAACAAGTCTTTCTTCGCACTGCTGGTGCGGTGGTCGGTGCTGGCCCTTGGCGTGACCATCGCAACGAAGATCATTCCCGGGATCCATTACGATACGCTGGGAACGCTCATGGTCGTGGTGGTGTTGCTGAGCTTGTTCAACGCGGTGCTCAAGCCGTTGCTGGTGCTGTTCAGCCTGCCCTTCATCGTGCTGACGCTCGGGCTGGGGATTTTGTTGATCAACGCGCTGTTGTTCATGCTCGTGGGCAAGATCGTGCAAGGTTTCGTCGTTGACGGGTTCTGGCATGCGCTGGGAGGCGCGTTGATTGTGAGCCTGACGAACATCGTGGTCAGCACGTTGATCGGTAAAAAGCCGGGTCCGCCCGGACCGGGGGCGGGGCGCGGCGGTCCGGTATCGTCGGGGCCGCGCAAGATCAAAGCGGACGACGTTATCGACATTTAACCGCATATAGGGCGGCAGAGTTTCAATTTGACCGGCGGAGCGGCGGGCGTGACGTTGGGGCCTTTCGTCGGCATAACCTTTCCCTCTTTCCATCATGGCAGACACACCTGAATACGATCTGATTGTCATCGGCGGCGGCCCGGCGGGCTACGCGGGCGCGATTCGCGCCGGTCAACTGGGCAAGAAAGTCGCCTGCATCGAGCTGGAGAAAGCCGGCGGCACGTGCCTCAACTGGGGCTGCATTCCCACGAAGGCCTTGCTCAAGAGCGCCGAGCTTTATCAAAAGATCAAAAAGTCCGAGACGTTCGGCATCTCCGTCAAGGACGTGACCTTCGACTTTGCCAAGGTCATGGAGCGTTCGCGCGGCGTTGCCGGCCAGATGGCCAAGGGCATCGAGTTTCTCTTTAAGAAGAACAAGGTCGATTATTTCACCGGCAAGGCGCGCATCATCGCCGCGGGCATGATCGAGATCACTGAAGGCGAGCATAAGGGGAAGTTTTTCAAGACGAAGAACACCCTCATCGCCACGGGCTGCAAAATGCGCCGCATTCCCGACCTCGCGGTCGACGGCGTGCGGGTGATGACCTCCCGCGAGGCCCTCGCCAACACCAAGCTGCCCAAGTCCATCGTGATCGTTGGCGCCGGCGCGATCGGCGTGGAGTTTGCCTATTTCTACAACGCCTTCGGCACGAAGGTGACGCTGGTCGAGATGCTCAACCAGGTCCTCCCGGTCGAGGACGAAGAGGTGGCCAAGGTTCTCCAGCGCTCGCTCGAGAAGCAGGGCATCACCATCCTCACCGGCACCAGGTGCGAGAACTTCCGCGTCGGCAAGGACTCGGTCAAGGTGGACTTCGTCACCGGTGACAAGAAGCAGGAAGTCGAAGCCGAGGTGGTGCTCTCCGCCATCGGCGTGGTTGCCAACATCGAAGGCGTGATCGCCGATGCGGTGAAGATCGAACTCGACCGCAATTACGTGAAGGTGGGCGACGATTATCAGACCAACGTGAAGGGCATTTATGCCGCCGGTGACATCATCGGGCCGCCCTGGCTCGCCCACGTCGCGACCTTCGAGGCGGTCAGCGCGGTCAACGGCATGTTCGGCCACGGCAAGGCGAAGCGCGTGACGAAGTTCCCGGGCTGCACCTACTGCCAGCCGCAGGTGTCCAGCACCGGCCTCACCGAGAAGCAGGCGAAGGAAAAGAAGCTCGATTACAAGGTGGGCAAGTTTCCGTTCACCGCGTCCGGCAAGGCGGTGGCGTCGGCGGACAGCGAAGGTTTCGTGAAGGTCATCACCGATGCGAAGACCGGCGAGATCTACGGTGCGCACATCATCGGCAGCGAAGCCACCGAGTTGATCGCCGAGTATGGACTGGCGATCGAGCTCGAGGCGACGGTCGACGAGATTCACCAGACGATCCACGCGCACCCGACGCTCAGCGAAGCCGTCATGGAGGCCGCGGCGGCGTCGCTGGGCGAGGCGATTCATATCTGAGGTGCGGAGGCGCGGAACGGAGTCCGCGCCCTCCCTGCAGCAAAAGCCCCGCTCGCGTTGTCTTTACACTGGACAGCGTCGGGCGGTCGGAAGAGTTTCCGCTCTGTTTTTGCAGGCGTAGCACAATGGATAGTGTAGCGGTCTCCGAAGCCGTCGATCCGGGTTCGACTCCCGGCGCTTGCACCACTTTCCGGCCCCTCTTTCCTAACAAGGAAGCGGGGCTTTTCTTTTGTTTTAATGTCATCCCACCCACCTCATCTCGTCGTTTTTGGCGCCGGCTATGCCGGTGGCGCGGTGGCGCGGCAGGCGCTGGCCCGCGGGTTGCGAGTGACTGCGTTGACGCGTAACGCGGACAAGGCGCGGGTGCTGGTGGACGCGGGCGTTGACGTGATCGTGGATGATCTCGCGGCGGAGACCTGGCATGCGCGGTTGCCGGAGGGCGCTGACTTGGTGCTGAACTGCGTGAGTTCGGGCGGCGGCGGCCCCGAGGGTTACCGGCACAGTTATGTGGGCGGCATGCGTTCGATCCTCGCTTGGGCCGGCCGCATTCCCGTGGGGACGTTGGTCTATACAAGCAGCACGTCGGTTTATCCGCAGGATGGGGGCGTGCGCGTCGACGAGGAGGCGCCGGTTGACGAAACGCGGGCGGCGGGGAGCGCGATCGTGGACTCGGAGGATTTGCTGCTGGCGTGGACGGGGGGCGCACGGCGTTTTGTGCTGCGGCTTGCGGGCATTTACGGACCGGGACGGCACTATCTGGTTGATCAGCTTCGGGACGGAAGCGGGGAGGTCGCGGGACGCGGCGACCATCGGCTCAATCTCATTCACCGGGACGATATCGTCAGTGCGATCTGGGCGGCGTTTAACGCGCCGGCAGAGGTGGCGGGCGGGATCTTTAACGTCGCCGACGACGGGGCGGCGCCGAAGGCGGAGATCGCGGCGTTTATTGCAGGAAAGCTAAGCCTGCCTGTGCCGCGTTTCACGGGTGAGCCGGCGCAGGGGCGGCGTCGCGTGACGCCGGATCGCGTGATTACCAACGACAAGATCAAGCGGGTGCTGGGCTGGCGTCCGGTTTATCCGACTTACCGCGAAGGTTACGCGGCGATACTTGGGGCTTGAAGATTTGCGCCGGTTGCGAGGCACTAAACCCTCTTTCAGAACCCTCAGCGATCAACCTCCAACCTTTCATACCATGGCCGGCGTAGGCAAACTCCTCAAACAAGCCCAGAAAATGCAGAAATCCATCGAGTCCCTCCAGACTCAGATGGAAGCCAAGGAAATCGACGTCACCACGGGTGGCGGCGCAGTGAAGCTGAAGATCAACGGCGCGGGCAAATTTCTCTCGCTCCAGCTCGACCCCGAGTTCCTCAAGGAAGACGCCAAGCTCGTCTCCGACACGCTCCTCGCCGCGATCCAGGACGCCGCCAAGCAGGCGAAGGAATTCAACGACGCCGAGATGCAGAAGGTCACCTCGGCCTTCCAGATGCCGGGGATGTTCTGAGGAGCGACGGTCGTCGCTCCGGTTGAGAGTTGAGTGATGAGAGTTGAGAGTTCCGGACTTCGAATTTGGGTCACTCAACTCTCAACTTTCAGCTCTCAACCATTCCGATCCATGACCCCCGCCTTTGAGCGTCTGCAGCAGCAGTTGAAGCAACTGCCGGGACTGGGTTTCCGGTCGGCGGAGCGGATTGCATTGCATCTGCTCGTGGGCAAGCCGGCCGACCTTCCGGTGTTGATCAACGCGCTCGAAGAGGCCGCGCGCAGCGTGCGTCGTTGCACGCGGTGCGGCAATCTGGCGGAAGGCGATCTGTGCGCACTCTGCGCCGACGAACGCCGTGACCAGCGCATCGTGTGCGTGGTCGAGAATGTGCCCGATCTCGTGGCGTTGGAGCGTTCGGGGGCGTATCGCGGGGTGTATCATGTGTTGCACGGCAAGCTTTCGCCCATCCATGGCGTGGCACCAGGCGATTTGAATCTCTCCGCGTTGCTGGCGCGCGCGCAGGCGGGTGAGGTGCGTGAACTGATTCTGGCCTTGTCCAACGATGTCGAAGGCGAGGCAACGTGCCATTACCTGACCGAACACCTGCCGGCCGGCGCGGACGTGAAAGTGACGCGCATCGGCTTCGGACTGCCGAGCGGCGGCGGGGTGTTGTATGCGGATTCGGTGACGCTGAAGAGCGCCCTGGAAGCGAGACGCGACTACGTTTAAAGCCGGGCCGGGCGGGGGGCCGGGTGACGTGATTCGCAGGTGCGGGGAGCGGCTGGCGTGGAACTAGCTTATAGGGTGATTACCTTATTTTTTGGTTTTTATCCAACACCCACATGCCGAAGTCCTGGTATGAACGTATCGTCGGTTCGTCTCCTGTGCCTGCCAGTGCGGCACGACGGGAGATATTGGTGATCGACGATCATGCCGACGCCCGGAAAATGGTTGCCCTGATCCTGGAGCGGCTGGGGTGGACGGCGCAGGGAGCAGCCTCCGGAGAGGAGGCGCTGACGGTCTTGGCCGGCTGCCATGCGACCGTGGGAATGGCCTTGGTGGACGTGATCCTGCCGGACACTGACGGGATGAGCCTGGCCCGGAGGTTGCGCGGCCTGTATCCGCAGCTCGCGATCGTGGTGATGAGCGGTCAGCTCAACGATGAATCGCGCTGGATTGTGAGCGAAGAAGGGTTTCGGTTTCTACCCAAGCCGTTCAGCCTGCCCCAGCTTCGCGACGTGATCGCGGAGATGCTGGGGGATGAGGGTTCGGGCACGCCCTCGTAACTGCGCGCACCATGGACCAGAACCTTTTGCTCACGGTTGAAAAGCTTACGTTGAATCCGCATCTGCAGCGGGGATGGATCGCGCATCAGACTTTTGTCATCAAAAACGTGCCGGCGCAGACTTATCTTGTCGTGAGCAGCGACCAGGCGCGGGTGCTGGATGCCTTCGCGCACGGAGAGACCGTGCCGAAGGTGCTCGCGACGGTGCTGCGCGAGCGCGTCTGCCTGCCGCTGCGGGAATTTTACGAGCTGGTGGTCAAGGCGCATCAGGCGGGGGTCCTGTGTTCCGGCCAGTCCCGAAAACCAGTGCGCGAGCCGATCCGATGGCCGGCATTGAAGGCGGGATTTATGCTTTGGCCCTCGGCCTTGGTGGCGGTGCTGGCGCTTGCCTGGCTGGTGGCGGGTTGGCCGGGATTTCCAGACGTGTGGGAATGGACGCAATTGATGGCGGGGCTGGTCGTGGCGCTGGTGGCGCTGAGTGCCGGACAAATATTGGCGGCCTCCCTCCTGGCGGGTGCCGGCGGGGAGGTGTATCCGCGAAAATTCGTGGCGTCGCTGGTGTGGTTGCACGTGCGGTTCGACTTGGGAGATCGCAAGCTTTTGCGTCCGTTCGAGCAGGCGTTGATCAAGCTGGCGGCCAATCTGCCGCTGTCGGCCGCGTTGCTGGTCGCATTGATGAAATTCCCCGCGGCGGCGCCTTCGCTGGCGGCGGTCTGGCTGCTGGCGTGGCGTCCCTGGGGGGCGGGCCTGTTCCGGCGGCTGGCGGGTCTGCTCAACCGGTATCCGCATCTCGATACGGACACCCGGTTCCTTTTTCTGCCCAACCAGCGGCCACAACTGCACTGGCGCGCCTGGTGGCGGCGGTGGGACTGGCGGGTATGCGCGCTGGAGCTGGTCTGGGCGGCCGGGTGGTCGCTGCTGGTGGCCCGTATCGTTCTCGATGCCTTCGAGCTGTCGTTCGTTGAGGCGGCGAGTGACTGGGATCATTGGTCTTCGGCGCTGCCGTTGGTCGGGTGTGCGCTGTTGCTCAGCATCGCGGTGATCATGGTGCGCCGATGGCGGGACGGCTTGCGCCAGGCGGGGCGCAGGTTGCGCCAGCACTGGGCGCGCACGCTGCGACACTGGCGGCACGATTATACCTTCCCCGACACCGAGGCGGCGTTGCTGCGGGTGGCGGCGGCGCATCCTTTGCTCGGGCAACTCAGTCCCTACGACCAGGCGGTCATCGTGCGGGCCTGGCGTCCGGTGACGCGCAAGGCGTGGACACCGCTCGCCGATGCGGAGGCGGAGGGTTCCCACGTGGGACTCATTCTTTCGGGACGGGCGACCGCCAGCCGGACCGGCCGGAGCGGGCGGCAGGTGCGGGCGCTGTCGCTGGCGGAGGGCGATTTTTTTGGACTGCCGCATCTGAAGCCGGGCGGGGATGCGCTGCTGGGAGTGAGGAGCCGCACGCCGATCGCCGCGATGCTGCTGCCGATGCCGGTGTTCAAGGACGTGGTGATGACCCGGCTGGATCCGGAGGCCATCTATGATCTGACGCATAAATACGCCTTTCTGCAGCGGCTGCCGGTCTGCGCCTACTGGCACATGCATGCGGTGGCGCGTTTCGCGCGGCTTTCGCAGATCACGAGTTATTCAGACGGTGATTTTATCCTGCGCGAGCAGGATGACGCGCGCTGGTTCTACATTCTTTATGAAGGGATCGCCCATGTGCGCAGTCGCGGGAAATTAAAATCCCGGCTCAAGGCGGGGGATTTTTTTGGCGAGATCAGCTTGCTTCAAAACAGCGTGACGGTTGCCGATGTCGTCGCGCATGGGACGGTGCGGTGCTTGCAAATCGACCGGACGAGTTTCCTGCGCTTCATGACCCACAATCATCATGTGGCGCTGCAGTTGGAAAAAATCAGTTCTGCGCGTCTGGGCCGGCCGGTGTTTCCGCTGATGCCGGGGATGTAGGCGTGGGCGGGGACGCCGCGTCCACTTTGTTCAGGCCGTCACGGTTTCGAGTGAGCAGCCATCGGCGCCGGCGGATGGGGTTTCGCAATTGGGACGGGCGATGACGCCCGGGTAGGGTTCGTCGGCGAAGATTTTTTCCGGCTCGGCGAGCAGGTGGCGGTCGCAGACGGCAAAGAGCTGGGCCTCGGTTTCGGTGCGGCGCATGTCGTGAAGAAATGCTCCGGTGCCGTCGACGCTCTGGCCGACGAAGTTGAGGTATTTCTTCATCTTGTTCACGTGGTCGCGCTCGGGAAGGCCGGCATGGTCGGTCGCGGTGTAGAGGCGCGCGATGTAGTCGCGCACCTGGGCGAGGGTGACCGGCGTCACGGCTTGACCGGCGAAGGCCTCGCGGCACTGGCGGAAGATCCAGGGATTCCGGATCGCATGGCGGCCGATCATGACGCCGGCGGCCTTGGTTTGTGCGAGCACGCGGACGGCGGTTGCGGCGGAAGTGATGTTGCCGTTGGCCAGAACGGGGCATTTCACCCGTTCGACCGCGCGGGCGATGTAATCATAGTGGACCTCGCTGCGATACATCTCCTTCACGGTGCGACCGTGCAGGCTGAGCAGGTCGACGCCGTGTTTGTTGATCAGATCGAGGATGCGTTCGAAGTGATCGGTCGTTTCAAAACCGATGCGCATCTTGACCGTGAACAGGCCGGGGACGGTTTGCCGGAGGACGCCGAGGATTTCGTCGATTTTGGCGGGATCGCGGAGGAGGCCGCCGCCGACGTTTTTCTTATAAACCTTGGGCGCGGGGCAGCCCATGTTGAGGTCCACCCCGGCGACGGGATGGTGAAGCAGTTCGGCGGCGGAGCGGGCGAGGTGATGGAGGTCTTCGCCGATGAGCTGGGAGAACACGGGCCGGCCGGTGGCATTTTCGTCGATCGAACGGAGGATGTGCTTTTCGAGTTTGGACTGGGCGTGGACGCGAAAGAACTCAGTGAAAAAATAATCGGGCGCGCCGTAGTGGGAGATCACTCCCATGAACGCCAGGTCGGTGACGTCCTGCATGGGCGCGAGCGCAGTGAGGGGCTGGCCGGGCAGGATGGAAGCCGGAAGCGCGGAAGGCAGAGGACCGAGGACGGAGGACGCAGGGACGGAGGAGGTCACGGAGGATGCGGAACGGGCATCCCTGAGCTCACGCCCAGGGCCATGCGGATTACTTGTCGTCTTCCTCGTCGGGGGCGTCGTTTTCCTCGCTTTGCTGGCGGAGGACGCGCTCAAGGATCTCGGTCATGTCCTCGACGGTATCGTAGACTTTGCGGGCGACGAACAAGGGGCGCTGGTGCTGGAGCGCGAGGACGGTCGAGTCGCTGGGGCGCGCGTCGAGCTCGACGATTTTTTTGCCGAGTTCGTTCTCCATGCGGAGGAGGATGCGGGCGAAAAACGTGCCTTCGTTGACGTCGTTGATGACGACATGGTCGATGGATGCGCCCAGTCCGGTGAGGATGTGCCCGATCAAGTCGTGGGTGAGGGGGCGCTCTTTTTTGACGCCGTCCATGGTCATCTGGATGGCATTGCCGACCGAGTGGTCGACGTAGATGACGAAGGTTTTGTTGTCGTCGCCGAGGAACACGGCGCAGCCATTGGAGGTGGGCATCACTCCTTTGACGATCACGGGCACGACATCATTCTTCATGGGCGAAAAGTGGGCGGGGGAGGGGCGGGGCGCAAGTGCGGGCGAAGGAAACGAAAAGACGGCCGCGGGGCGGACCTTCGTTCTCCCAAAAGGTTGTCTATTCGAAACCGAGGAGGTGGATGCCCCAGGCTTTCGCCTGGGCGAGGACGGCGGGCTTGTCGAGGAGGATGACGCGGCCGGTTTCGACGGCGGCGGCGGTGAGGCCGGCTTCGCGCATGGTTTCGAGGGTCTTCAGGCCGAAGCAGGGGACGTCGAAGCGGTAATCCTGGCGGGCCTTGACGGTTTTGACGAAGATGGCTTCGTCGGTCTTGAACTCGCCGGCACGGCGGAGCATGGCGTCGGTGCCTTCAAAGGCTTCGACGGCGAGGACGGTGCCCTTGCGGACGACGCAACCCTGGCCGATGTCGAGGCGGGCGCATTCGCGGGCGATCTGGACGCCGTGGGCAACGTAGTCGTCGTCGATCGGAAAACTGCGGCCGGTCATGCAGCCGGCGGACGCGAGCTGGTCGTCGAGGAAGCTGCGAGCGTCGAGGAGATGGATGCCGAGGGCTTCGATCTCGCGGGCGATGGCGCCGAAGATCGTCTCGGCGTTGCGACGCTTGAGCGACATGAGGATGCGGGCGGCCTTGAAGTCGGGGTGGAGGCCCTTGAAGAGACGGCGCGGGGTGATCTGCCCGGCCATCAGGGCGCAACCGGCCTCGTAGTCCTTGAGGGTGGCGAGCATCTTGCCGAGCTGGCCGACCTGGATGACGCGGCGGTCGGAGGCGGGAAACGACTCGATCAAGTCGGGCCGGGTTTCCTCGTCGAAGGCGATCAGGCGAAGGGGGACGCCGGCGCGACGGACCGCCTGCGCCACCAGCACGGGGTAGATGCCCTGGCCGGCGATGAGCGCGACGGGTTTTTGCGGGTTGAAGCCAGGGGGAAGAAAGGCGGACGAGGCGGACGACACGGCGATGACGTTGCAGGGTTGCACCGGGCGCGGAAACAAAAAAGCCGCGCGGGTGGCGGGCTGTTTCAGGCGGACGCGAGTTCGCGGTCCTTCTCGGTCTTGAGGCGGAGCTGGCCGCAGGCGGCGTCGATGTCGTGGCCTTTTTCGCGTCGCAGGGTGACCGAGACGCGGGCGTCGCGAAGGATGTCGGCGAAGCGTTCCTGGCGCGTGTTCGACGGGCGCTTCCACGGCAGGCCCTCGACGGTGTTGTAGGGGATGAGGTTCACGTGGGCGTGAAGATCGATCGCGATGTCGCGGAGTTTCTCGGCCTGGTCGAGCGAGTCGTTGATTTCCTCGATCAGGATGAATTCGAGGGTGACCATGCGTCCGTGCTTTTCGTTGAAGGCCTTGATCGCGGGGAGGAGTTTTTCCAGCGGGTAGGCCTTGTTGACGGGCATGATTTTTTCACGGACCTCGTTGGTCGCGCCGTGGAGCGAGATGGCGAGGCGGATGCCGAGGGGTTCCTCGGCGAGCTTGAGGATCTTGGGGACGAGTCCGCTGGTTGAAAGGGTGATGCGGCGGGCGCCGACACCGAGGCCCCACTCGGCGTTGACGATGGTGAGGGCGCGGATGATGGCGTCGTAGTTGGCGAGTGGTTCGCCCATGCCCATGACCACGATGTTGTCGAAGGAGGCGAGTTCCATGCGGGCGCGCGGGGTGCGGGCGTCCTCGCGGTAGCAGACCTGAAGGAGCTGGGCGACGATTTCGCCGGCGCTGAGGTCGCGCTTGAGTCCGGCGAGACCGGAGGCGCAAAAGGCGCAGGCCATGGCGCAGCCGACCTGGGTGGAGATGCAGATGGTCTTGCGGGAGAGGTCGAGGCCGACGCCCTCCTGGGGCACGCGGATGATGACGGTTTCGATGAGCGATTTGTCGCCCATTTCGAGGAGCAGCTTGTCGGTGACGTCGAGGGATTGTTTGCCGGAGACGAGGGACGCGGGCATGAGTTCGAACGTCTCGTCGAGCCAGGCGCGGAGAGGCTTCGAGAGGTTGGTCATGTCGTCCCAGGTGCGGGCGCGTTTTTTGTAGACCCACTCGAGGATTTGTTTCGCGCGGAAGGCCGGCTCGCCCTTTTCGCGCAGACGCGCGGTGAGGGAGTCAAGGGTTTCGCCGGTGAGCGGCGGTTTGGCGGGCGTGAACTTCATGCGGAAGCGGGAGGAGAGGGAGGGTCGGGCGTTACGGGCGAAATTGAAGGAACCGAATTGAGTCGGACGTTGCTGTCAGACTATCAACCCTCAACGCTCAACCCTCAACTGTTCAAATGAACCTTCTTCAGCGCCACATCTTTGCGAGTGTGTTTTTCAGCTGTCTGGTGGCGGCGGGGATATTCTCGTTTGTGCTGATCGTGGGCAACGCGTTGAAGGACCTGCTGGGTTACCTCCTCGCCGGGCAACTGACGGTGGAGACCTTTATCAAGTTAACCGTCCTGCTGGTGCCGTATGTGGGGGTGCATGCGCTGCCGGTCGGCATGCTGACGGGCGTGTTGCTGGTGTTGGGGCGCATGTCGGCCCAGCAGGAGATCACCGCGATGCGTGCGGCGGGGCTGGGACTGGGCTACCTGGCAAAACCGATCCTGCTGATCGCGGTGGCGGGGGTGGTCGTTTCGTTGGGGCTGAACTTTTATTATATGCCGCAGGCGCGGACGCTTTATCGCAAAACCGTCAATGAAGCCGTGCGGCAGAACCCGTTGAGCATGATCGTGGAGAAGACGTTCATCCGGGAGTTTCCGGGCGTGGTGATTTATGCGGGGGAGAAGAAGGGCGGGGAGCTGGCGGACGTCTGGTTCTGGAGACTCGACAAGGAAAAACGCGTGACGGAGTTTTTGAGGGCGAGGACGGGGCGCGTGGATTACGACGAAGAGAACAATGTGATGAAAGTGGCTTTGCTGGATACGTTTTCAGACCGGCGCAACCCGAAGAACCCCGAGAACTTCGCCAATACGGACACGCAGGTATCCATGGGAGAAGTGGCCGTGGATATTCCCATGGGCAACCTGTTCGGTGCACGCGGAACTTCGCGCAAGCTGGGTTTGCTTACGTTCGACGAATTGTGGAACCGGCGGAAACAGCTCGGACTCGAGAATGCCCCGCTGGCGGAGCGCATGAAGGTTTCGGTTGCGCTCAACGAGAAGGCGGCCGGCTCGCTGACGATCCTGGCGTTTGCGTTGCTGGCGATTCCGCTCGGGATCAAGGTCTCGCGCAAGGAAACCACGGCCAACCTGGGGGTCGCGCTGTTGCTGACGCTTTTGTATTATTTCCTGAACGTGATGGTGAGCTGGCTGGATCGCTCGCCCGCGCTCCGGCCGGACCTGTGGCTGTGGCTGCCTCCGGTGCTTTTCATTGGTCTGGGCGTGTGGCTGTTCCGCCGGGTGGAGCGGATTTGAGCCTTGCCGGCCAGGATGACCAGCCCGGGTTTGGGTCGGGCTGGTCGATGATGGGGCTGTTTGCGCAGCGTTTAGTCTTTCGCCAGCGAGCGGTTGAGCGCGCTGACGACGGCCTTGATCGAGGCGAGCTCGATGTTGGTGTCGATACCGGCCCCGAAGAACGTGGTGTTACGCTCGGTCTTTATCTGGATGTAGCTGACGGCGCGGGCCTCGGCGCCACTGCCGAGCGAGTGCTCGGAGTAGCTGACGAGTTCGAACCTGGGCAGGCCGGCGGCGCGCAATGCCTGCACGAAGGCGTCGATCGGGCCGTTGCCGGAGCCGGTGATGATCTTCTCCTGGCCGTAGGCGAGCAGGTCGGCCTGGCAGGTGACCGCGCTGGCGCGTTCGATCGTGCGGAATTCCTTCAACGTGACCGGCGTCACGCGATCGATGTATTCGCTGATGAACACAGCATGGATGTCCTGCGGCGAGAGCTCGGCGCCCTTGGTGTCGGCGAGATCGTTGACCACCTTGCCGATTTCCTTGTGCATGAGCTTGGGCAACTGGTAGCCGAACTCGTTTTCGAGAACGTAGGCGACCCCGCCCTTGCCGGACTGCGAGTTGATCCGGATGATGGCCTTGTAGCTGCGGCCGATGTCGGCCGGATCGATGGGAATGTAGATCACGTCCCACGGGCGGCCGGGCTTCTGATACGGCCATGACTTTTTGATGGCGTCCTGGTGGGAGCCGCTGAAGGCGGTGAACACCAGTTCGCCGGCATAAGGATGGCGCGGGTGGACCTCCATGCGCGTGCAACGCTCGTAGGTGTCGCGGATCGAGTTGATGTCGCTGAAGTCGAGCTTCGGGTCGATGCCGTGCGTGTAGAGGTTCAACGCGACCACGACCAGGTCGAGGTTGCCGGTGCGTTCTCCGTTGCCGAAGAGCGTGCCTTCGACGCGGTCGGCCCCGGCCAGCAAGGCGAGCTCGGTGGCGGCCACGCCGGTGCCGCGGTCGTTGTGCGTGTGCAACGACACGATCGTGCGGTCGCGACGCGTGAGATGCCTGCACATCCACTCGATCTGATCGGCGTGGACGTTGGGCGTCGCATACTCGACGGTGGCGGGCAGGTTGAGGATGATCTTGTTGCCGGCCGTGGGCTGCCAGACGTCGGTGACGGCTTCACAGATCTCCAGGGCAAACTCGAGCTCCGTGCTCGTGAAGCTCTCGGGCGAATATTCCAGGCGCAAGTGCGTGCCGGCGTCGATCAACGCCTGGCCGTGCTTCTTGAGCAACGACACGCCCTTGACCGCGATGGCGACGATGTCGGCCTTGGACGCGCCGAAGACATATTCGCGCTGCTTGGGCGAGGTGGAGTTGTAGAGGTGGAAGATGACGTTTTTCGCACCCTTCAAGGCCTCGAGGGAGCGCGTGATGAGCTCCTCGCGGCACTGGCAGAGAATCTGGATGGAGACGTCGTCGGGAATGCGTTTTTCCTCGATGAGGCGGCGGCAGAAATCGAATTCGATTTGCGAGGCGGAGGGGAAGCCGACTTCGATTTCCTTGAAGCCGATTTTCACCAACAGGTCGAAGAATTCGAGTTTCTCCTCGACGCTCATGGGCTGGGCGAGGGACTGGTTGCCGTCGCGCAGGTCGACGCTGCACCAGACGGGGGCGCGTTCGAGAACGCGGTTGGGCCATTGGCGGCCGGTCAATTGGACCGGGGGAAAGGGACGGTATTTCGTAACAGGAGCGGATTGCATGGGCGTGGACTTAGTCGTGATAACGTTGAACAGACGGGGATCGCAACGTCGCGTTTACTGGCGGCGGAACGACACGAACAGGCGGACGCACGATCAGCTGCTAGGCAGCGATTAGAGATCGTGCGCGTGACTAAGTCGAAGGGCCTGACGAAAAGCGTTCATTGAACGCGGCCACCTATCCGGCCGGCCGGTGGAAAAGTCAAGATTTGCGTCCAGGCCGGTCCTTGCCTGTTTCCCGCCGCAGAAAGCCCGAGGGCAGGCTTGCTACGTGATGGCGATTGCGGCACTTCCGGCAGCAGCGCATGAAATTCTCCCTTCTCCTCGCCTCGACTCTCGCTGTTCTGGCTCTCGTCGGTTGCAGCAAAAAATCGGCCGAACCGGCTGTTCGCATCGGACTCAACGTTGAACTCACGGGCGAATTGCCCTCGGTCGGCGCCTCTTCGAAAAACGCGGTCGAACTGCATGTCGCCCAGATCAACGCCGCGGGCGGCCTGATGCTCGGCGGCAAAAGGGTCCCGATCGAACTCGTGATCGGTGACAACGGAGCCAAGGCCGACCAGGCCGCCGCGACCACCCAGCGTCTCATCTCGCAGGAAAACGTCCTCGTGATGATCGGCCCCAACGCCAGCTCATGCGCGATCCCCGCCTCCGAGATCGCCGAGTCGCTCAAGACCCCGATGATTTCCCCGTGGTCGACCAACCCGAAGACCACGGTCGACGCGCAGACCGGCAAACATAAGGCTTATGTATTGCGCGGCTGCTTCACCGATCTCTTCCAGGCCGGCGTGCTCGCGAAGTTCACCCTCAAGGATCTCGAGGCGAAACGCGCCGCCGTCCTGTTCGACGTCGCTTCCGAAGCGCCCAACGGCCAGGCCAACCTCTACAAGGAAACCTTCACCAAGCTCGGCGGTGTCATCACCGCCTTCGAAACCTACACGACCGGGGACCGCGATTTTTCCGCGCAACTCACGAAGATCCGCGCCTCCAACCCCGACGTGATCTTTCTTCCCGTTTACTACACCGACGTTCCGCTCATCACCCAGCAGGCCCGCCAGCTTGGCATCACCGCGCGTTTTGTCGGCAGCGATGCCTGGAGCTCGCCCGAGATCGTCAAGCTCGGCGGCGCCGCGCTCGAAGGCGCGTATTTCTGCAATCACTACTCGACGCAGATCGCCACCCCCGCCGCGAAGAAGTTCATGGACGATTACCAGGCCAAATATGGACAGGCCCCCGATGACATCGCCGCGCTTTCCTATGATTCGATCGGTTTCATGATGAAGGCGATCGAGGCCGCCGGCGTGACCGACCGCCAGGCCGTGCGTGCCGCGCTCGCGTCCATCCCCAGCTACGAGGGCGTGACCGGCGTGATGCGTTTTGCCGAGGGCAGCGGCGACCCGGTGAAGAGCGCGGTCATCCTCCAGATCAAGGACGGCCAGTTCATCTGGGTGGCCAACGCCGCGCCCTGAGCGGTTCACGGTCATTCCACGGCTTTCCGCCAAGGAAACGCTCTCCGAATAACGCATGGAATATTTCGCGCAGCAGGCCATCAACGCGATCCAGCTCCCACGGCGATGTGTTCATGGTGGGTGCGTTTGCCTGCCTTCTCCTGGTCTCGCTCGTGCCGCTGCCTTTCATCGTTGCGCTGCTCGCGGTCATGGTGATCACCGCGGTGCTCGGTGCGTTGATCGAGCGCGTGGCTTATCGTCCGCTGCGGCAGGCGCCGCGCGTTTCCGCGATCATCACGGCGCTTGGCTGCGGGCTGGTCATTCAAAACACCACGCTGAGCCTCAGTCCCTACGCGCGCCCGATGCCGCGGTTGTTCGAGTCAAGGACGTTTGAGTTTGCAGGCGTCACCCTGAACTCGCTCCAGCTTTTCATCATCGGGGTGTCGGGAGTGCTCATGCTCGGGCTCGATTTTGTCATTCGAAAAACCGACTGGGGAATCGCGTTGCGGGCGACCGCGAGTGACCGCGCGACGGTTCCTCTCATGGGGGTGCCGGTCAATCGCGTGATCTCGCTCACCTTTGCGGTGGGCGGTGCGCTCGCCGGGGCGGCCGGCGTGCTCTACAGCCAGGCGTATCCGGTGGTGGGCGCCGCCATGGGCGCGCTCATTGGCTGGAAGGCCTTCGTTGCGGCGGTGATCGGGGGCATCGGCAGCATTCGCGGGGCGGTGCTGGGCGGCTACATCCTTGGCGTGGTCGAGGTGACGACGGTGGTCGTGCTGCCTTCGACGTGGCGCGACCTGATCGCCTATTCGCTGCTGCTGGTGATCTTGATCTTCAAACCCAACGGCCTGCTCGGAAGCGCCGCGCAGCAAAAAGTCTAAGCCATGCCCACGCCCCGCACCCTTGGTTCCTCCGTCGCCGGCTGCCGCTGGGCGCTGCCGGTGCTGGCGGCCTCGGCCTTTCTGGCGGCACTGCTGCATCAGCAATGGGCTTTGTTCAACGGCTACACCGAGTTCGTGCTGATCACCGCCGGCATCAACATCATCCTCTGCGCCAGTCTTAACTTGGTGAATGGTTACATGGGCGAGTTCTCCGTGGGCCACGCCGGCTTCATGGCGGTCGGCGCCTATGCGGCCGGCCTGCTGGCGGTGAAAATTCTCCCGGGGGCCACGCCCGTCTGGGCGTTTCCGCTGGTGGTCGCCTTCGGCGGGGTGATCGCGGCGGCGATCGGGTTTCTGCTCGCATTGCTTTCATTCAAGACCCGTGGCGACTACCTCGCGATCATCACGCTGGCGTTTCTGATGATCGTGAAATCCGCGCTGGAAAACATCCCGTTCACCGGCGGGCCGCGCGGGCTCCTCGGCATCGAGCGGCTCACCACGCTGCCGCAGACAGTCGCCTGGGTGATCGTGACGCTCTGGGTGATCCGCAACCTGGTGTATTCAAAATTTGGACGTGGCATCACCGCGATCCGGGAGGACGAGCTGGCGGCCGGCGCGATGGGCGTGCGCACGCGCGAGGCCAAGATCCTTGCCTTTGTGGTGTCGTCGTTTTTCGGCGGCGTGGCCGGGTCGCTCTTCGCGCACCAGCTCCAGTTCATCAATCCGGCGACCTTCGACATCATCCGGTCCACGGACATCCTGGTCATGGTTTACATCGGAGGGGTGGCGTCGCTCACGGGTTCGCTCCTCGGCGCCGTGCTCGTGACCGTGCTGGCGCAGCTGCTCCAGCCGCTCGGCACGTGGCGCGCGGTGGTGATGCCGCTCACGCTGGTTTTTCTCATGCTTTTCCGTCCGCGCGGGTTGCTCGGCCTGCGGGAGTTCGCCTGGCTTTTGCCCGGCCGCGAACTGCTCCAGCGCATAAAGGAGAAGTCGCCGTGACGCCGTTGCTCCAGCTGGATGCGGTGACTAAGCGCTTCGGCGGCCTCTGTGCCGTGTCGGCGGCGCGCCTCGAGGTGCAGGCGGGGCACACGCATGGCATCATCGGCCCCAACGGCGCGGGCAAGACCACGCTTTTTAATCTGATCACCGGCATCTACACGCCGGATGAAGGTGCGATTCGTTTCGAAGGAACGAACATCGCCGGGTTTCGTCCGAACCAGATCGCCGCGCGAGGCATCGGGCGCACGTTTCAAAACATCCGCCTGTGTCGCGATCTCACGGTCCTGGACAATGTCCGCATGGCCTATGATGTGCGGCTCACGTCCTCGACCTGGTCCGCCTTGCTCAACCTCCCTTCGCACCGGCGCGAGGAGCAACGCTCCATCGAGGGCAGCTTTGAGCTGTTAAAGGCTTTCGGCATGGATGCGATGGCCGGTCAACTGGCGGGCGGTCTGCCGTATGGCCTGCAGCGCAGGCTGGAAATCGCCCGGGCGCTCGCGCTCAAGCCGCGCCTGCTCCTCCTTGATGAGCCGGCCGCGGGCATGAACTCGGCCGAGACATTGCGCCTGATGGAATTTCTTCGCTGGGTGCGCGAGCATTTCGATGTGACCCTGGTGCTCATCGAGCATCACATGAAACTCGTGATGGGGCTGTGCGATCACATCACCGTGCTCGATTTCGGCGTGACCATCGCGGACGGCACGCCGGCCGAAATCCAAGGCAACCGCCGGGTGATCGACGCCTATCTGGGCGAGGAGGTGGAGGCATGAGCGAGGTCGTGTTATCGGTCGGGAACCTCACCGTTGGCTACGGCGACATCCGGGCGGTCAAGGGCATCTCCTTCGAGGTGCAGGCGGGGGAGATTTTTACGCTGATTGGCGCCAATGGCGCAGGCAAAACCTCCACGCTCCGGGCGCTCTCCGGCATGCTGCGTTACGGTGGCACGGTGTGCCTCAACGGACGTGACCTGCGCGGACTGGCGGCCGAGGAGATCGTGACGGCCGGCCTCGCCCATGTGCCGGAGGGGCGGAGGGTGTTCGGGCCGCTCACGGTGTTGGAGAACCTGAAGCTCGGGGCGTGGATCCGCCGCAGCCAGCGCGCGGCGGTGGCGGCGGATTTGGAGCGGATGTTCACGTTTTTCCCGCGTCTGCACGAGCGTCGCGACCAGCTCGCCGGCACGCTTTCGGGCGGCGAGCAACAGATGCTGGCCGTGGCCCGCGCGTTGATGAGCCAGGCACGGCTGCTGGTGCTGGACGAACCCTCGATGGGGCTTGCTCCCAAGCTGGTGAAGGAAATTTACGCGGTGTTGCGTGAGATCAACCGGGAGGGGGTCACGCTCCTGCTGGTCGAGCAGAACGCGAATCTGGCCCTGCGTCTTGCGGATCGGGCGGCGGTGCTTGAGACCGGGGTGATCACGCTGGCGGGTGAAAGTGCCGCACTGTTGCAGGACGCACGCGTGCGCGAGGCTTACCTGGGCGCTTAGCCAGGGGATTGCGCGTTGCAGGGGGCGCCGGCCCTGCTACGGAGAGCCGGCTTGTAGAAGCTCCGGCGCCGTCTAAGGTCCCTGTCTGTGTTTTGCCACCCTGACGTAACCCGCCCCGATTCCCGGCGTCTCGGTTTTGGTGTATGATGCAGTCCCCAGTTTTCCATGCTTGAGGAGACCTTCGATCTGGCAGGTTGCCTTGACCGCGTGCGCCAGCGCGACCAGCTCGCCGCGCGTGAACTCGTGGAGCACCTGCACCCCATGGTCGTCCGGATCGTCCGCGCCCGCCTGCCTCGCCGGGTGGCCGAGGAAGACCTTACCCAGGAGATTTTTCTGAAGATGTTCACCCGCATTGCACAATATCAGGGCAACGTGCCGTTCTCCCACTGGGTGTCGCGCATCGCGGTGACGACCTGCATCGACCACCTGCGTGCGCAGAAACGGCGTCCGGAGTTCCGCTGGGCCGACCTTTCGGAAAACGAGGCCGACGTGCTCGATGCGGTGCTGACGAGTGAAAACGATGTGACCGCCGGCGACGCGCTTGCCGCCCATGAACTGGTTCACAAGCTGCTGGACCAGCTCAAGCCTGACGATCGCATGGTGCTGCAACTGCTCGACCTCGAACAAAAAACCCTCGCCGAGGTGAACGTCCTCACCGGCTGGAATATCACGCTGATCAAAGTCCGCGCCTTTCGTGCACGGCGGAAATTGCAAAAGCTGTTTGAAGACTTAAAGAAAAAGGAACGCGCATGAAAACCCACTCTTCACCCTGGAGCCGCCTCGTGACGGCCGCCCGCCTCGCCCCGGCCGACCAGCGGGACGCGTCCGCGCCGCTTGGTTTCGCCACCCGCGTCAGCGCGCTGGGCCTGGCCGCCGTCGAGCCCACGTTCTCGGCGTTGTTTGCCCGGTTCTCGATGCGTGCACTCGGGGTGTGCGGCCTCCTGATGGTTCTCGGCGTGTCGTTGAACCTGAGCTCGGTGCTGAATGCGATCGAAAGTGACTCGTCGACCGATTCCGTGGCGGTCAGCGATCCCGTGGCCGAATGGCTCAACGCCGCTTCCTGACCGTGGCCGCCACCCTTAAAATCATCCTCGCGGTCAGCGGCATTTTTGTCGCCGGAGCGGTCACGGGCGGCTTTGCCAGCCTCCGGGTGGCCGATCACCTGGCCCGGCAAAAACGCGCCCAGGAGCGCACCGGACCGACCGAGATCGGCGCCCGCCTGGCCGAGCAACTTCAACTGACGCCCGAACAGAAGGAAAAAATCCGTCCCATCATCACCCGGACGTCCGAGGAATTGAGAAAAGTGCGCCGCGAGGCGTTCGGACAGATGGCCTCCGTCGTCGCCAGCATGGATGCGGAGCTGTCGAAGGATCTGACCGACGAGCAGCGCGTGCGCCTCAAGGAAATCCGCGCCAAGGAAGAGGAGCGTCGCAAGCAGTGGACGATCGAACGCGCCGAACGGGCCAAGCGCAATGAGGCCCGTCCGTTTGATGGACCGGGGGAACCCGGCCCGCGTCCCCCGGGGCCTCCTCCTGCGCCGTGATTTTTACGACGGGAGCCTGTCTGCGCACTTGCCGCGGGGCTTCGTCTGACTGACAGGTGGTCCATGCCAGCGCTTACAGGACACATGTTGTATTTCGCCTATGGCGAAGATTTGCCTCACGCCGTGCTTAAGGAGGTGTGTCCGGGCGCCGAGTGGTTCGGCCCCGCGCGGATGGAGGGGCATCGGCTCGTTGCTGATACCGCCGGGCGCGCCAACGTGCGTGTCGAGGCGGGCGCGACGGTCTGGGGCTCGTTGTGGCTGGTGCCGGCGTCGTCGCTTCCCGCGCTCGATGCCAGCGCGCCCGAGGGATACGAACGCACCACGCGTCGCATTGTTTCGCCGGCCGGTCCGCGCACCGAGGCGACCGTCTATGTGTCAACGGCTCCGGAACAGGGCGGGTCGTTGGAGCGGCTGGAGGCATTGCTGGCGGGGGCCAAGGAAAGCCGTTTGCCGGCCGTTTACATCAAGGAGTTGGTTCAGGCCTTCCAAAAAAGCTGACGCGATCATCGTGACGGGGAGGGCGGTCGAAAGGGGCGGAATCCCCCTCAAAAAATCAGGGAAAGATTCTCGTTGAACCGCGCGCCGACCGGGGCACTGTTCGCCTCGGCCAGGCGCCATGCATGGGCAGACGCGTGAACCCCGCCAGGACCGGAAGGTAGCAACGGTAACGACGTTCTCCTAGTGCCGTGGAGTGCCTGGCCACTTTATTTTTGCATATCATGACGCGCTTATGCGGGCTCCGGATTAAAAGATGGATCTGCTGCGCGGGTGTGCTCCCGCTCGTGGTGGCGCTCTTGCTGCCGTCGGTTCTGCGGGCGGAATCCGGCCCGTTTCCGTATGCACGCATCGGCGTGGCCAACGGTTGTTTTGTGGAGTCCGTGGCCTTCGGCGACGAACTGGGCACGCGGTTCGGCGCCGACGTGTGGTATCGCCTGCTTCAATGGGGCGCAAAGGAGGCGGACGAGGTGGTGGCCGGGCATGCCGTGGTTATATTTCAGCACGGTGCACGGTTATGGTCCTATGACATCAATCACGGGTTCACCGTGCTCAAGGTGCCGGCCGAACAGCGGGACGACGTTGCCGCGGTGGCAGAGCAGGCCACCGCGCCCTACGTCGGCAAGATCACGCCGCGTTATCCGGTTTATCGCGAGGATTTCCCCCAAGTGCCGGAAGCGCGGTCACCGGCTCCCTTTGGCCAGGTGGAAGAGCTGGATTTGAGCGATGCGGGGCTGGTGGCGGCACGCCTGGCCAGAAAACGTCCGGTGGCGCTGGTGGAGTTTACTTATCCGCAGGACGGTGCAACCCGGCGCGGCGCAGCGGTGGCGTTCGTCTATAACGGACGATTATGCGTGTATTCGCCGCCTTCCGGGACGGTGCCGTTCCGGGTGACCGCATTGAGCGTGAAAAACTTGCGGCAATTGCAGGAGTTGCTGCGCCGGATTCATCCCGGCGCCAGCAATCTCAAAGCGCGCTGAAACGTTTGATAAGGGGACCGGGGCGGCGGGTGTCCGCTCCCGCCACCTTGCTCAATAAAACCGCACGCACACCGGAATGCCGACGGTGACGGTCTGGCCGGTCGGGGTGAGCCGGCCGCTTTTCGGATCGATTGAGAACACCACCAGTGAATCGCCGTCCTGGTTGGCGGCGATCAACCAGCGTCCGGAGGGGTCGAGGGAAAAATTCCGCGGGTTGCGGCCTTGCGTCGCCACCTGCTCGACCACCGTAAGGGTGCCGGAGGCGGGATCGACGCCGAACACCGTGATGCTGTCATGGCCGCGATTGGAACCGTAGACGAAGCGTCCGGTGGGGTGCACCGCGACCTCGGCGGTGGTGCTGTTGCCGGTGAAGTCAGGGGGCAGGGTGGGGACGGTTTGCAACGCTTTCAACGTGCCGGTGCCCGCGTCGAGGGCGAAGGTCGTCACGGTGTTGGAGAGCTCGTTGATGACATAGGCGCGACGGCCATCGGGAGACAGGGCGAGGTGACGCGGGCCGCTGCCGGGCTCCAGCGAAACGGACGCGGGCTCGGCCGGGGCGAGGGTGTGGGTGGTCGAGTCGACGCGGTAGGCGTAGATCTTGTCGGTGCCGAGATCGGCGGCGAAGGCGAAGCGACCGTCGGCCGAGGGATTGATCGAGTGGGCATACGGGCTTTTCTGACGCGAAGGATGGATGCTCTTGCCCTCGTGCTGATCGACGTAAGCCGGGCCGTCGAGGCCGCCATCGGCGCGCACGGGCAGGAGGGTGACGGTGCCGCTGCTGTAGTTGGCCACGAGCACGTTTCTGCCGTCGGGCGTCACTGAAACGTGACAGGGGCCGCGTCCCGCGGAAACGGTGGTGTTGATCAACGCGAGCACGCCGTCGGCGGGATTGATGGCGTAGGCGCTGACGGTGCCGCTGGGTTTGCCGTTGTAAGTCGCCCCCGCCCCTTCGGAAACGGCGTAGAGGTGGCGCCGGTCCGGCGAGAGCGCGAGAAAGGACGGGTTGACCACGTCGGCGGCGAGGGTGAGTTCACCGAGCCGGCCGGTCTCGGCATCGAAGCGCCCCACGTAAATGCCCTTGCTGGACGTTTTCGTGTAGGTCCCGACATAGACAAGGAGTTCGCGAGCGGAGCTGAGGGCGGTGGTCATGGTAAGGAGCGAGAAAATCAGGAGTGAACGCATGGGGCAAAAGTGGGGAAGCGAGAGGTTTGCGGACAGGAGGGTTGCATGCAAGCCGCGCGGCTTCCACGTTGGGGCGCTTATGGCTTTGTTCAGTCTCCTTGATGTTAATCTCTGCTTTGGTGGTCCGGCCGTCCTTGATAAGGTCAACTTTCAGGTCGATCCAGGCGAGCGCCTGTGCCTGGTTGGCCGCAACGGCGCGGGCAAGTCCACGCTCATGAAAGTCATCGCCGGCGAGATCAAGCCCGACACCGGCGCAGTCTTCCGCCAGCCCGGCGCGCTGTTCACGCGGCTCACCCAGGAGGTTCCGACCGATCTCGAAGGCTCGGTCACCGAGATCGTCACCTCCGGCCTGCGCCCGCAGGGCGAGCACGAGGAGGACTGGGAGCGCGACGTGCGCGTCGATAATCTGATCGAGAAACTTCAACTCGCGCCCTCCGCCGCGTTTGGCGCGCTCTCGGGCGGCTTGAAACGCCGCGTGCTCCTCGCCCGCGCGCTCGCCGGCCAGCCCGACCTGCTGCTCCTCGACGAGCCGACCAACCATCTCGATATCGAGAGCATCCTCTGGCTCGAGGAGTTTCTCCTCACCGAGAGACCCAGCCTGTTCTTCGTCACGCACGACCGCGCCTTCCTGAAGAAACTCGCGACCCGCATCGTCGAACTCGATCGTGGCATCCTCACCAACTGGGACTGCGACTACGACACCTACCTCCAGCGCCGCGCCGACCGCCTTGAGGCCGAGGAGCGCCAGCAGGCCGCCTTCGACAAGCGCCTCGCCCAGGAAGAGGAGTGGATCCGCCGCGGCGTGAAGGCCCAGCGCTCCCGCGCCCAGGGCCGTGTGCATCAACTCATGGCGATGCGCGCGGAACGCGCCGCCCGCCGCAGCAAGGTCGGCAATGCCAATCTCAAGCTCGTCGACGCCGAGCGCTCCGGCGCGAAGGTCGTCGAGGTCGAGAACATGAGCTTCTCGTATCCCGACGGTCGCGTGCTCGTGAAGGATTTCACCACCACGATCATGCGCGGCGACAAAATCGGCCTCATCGGCCCGAACGGCGCCGGCAAGACCACGCTGATCAAGCTCCTCCTCGGCCAGATCCAGCCTACGACGGGCACCATCACGCACGGCACGCGCATGGAAGTGACTTACTTCGACCAGATGCGTTCGTTGATCGACGACAACAAAACCGTCGCCGACAACCTCAACCTCGGGAGCGACAGCCTCACGATCGACGGCCGCTCGCGCCACGTCATCAGCTACCTGCAGGACTTCCTCTTCACGCCCGACCGCGCCCGCACGCCCGCGCGCGTGCTCTCCGGCGGCGAACGCAACCGCCTGCTGCTCGCGCGCCTCTTCACCAAGCCCGCCAACGTCCTTGTGATGGACGAACCGACGAACGACCTCGATGCCGAGACGCTCGACCTGCTGGAGAATCTGCTCGTGGAATATCAGGGCACGCTTCTGGTCGTGAGCCACGACCGCTCGTTCCTCGATGAAGTCGTCACCAGCACGCTGGTCTTCGAGGGCGATGGGAAAATCGGCGACTACGACGGCGGCTACACCGATTGGAAAGACGAGATTGCCAAACGCGCCCTCGCCGCCGCCGCGCCGAAGGGCGGCCCGGCCAGGACCTCGGGCCCGGTGAGAGCCGCGGCGCCTGCCACCCGCAAGCTGACCAACAAGGAGCAACGTGAACTCGCGGAGCTGCCCGCCTTGATCGAGAAGCTGGAGAAGGAGCAGGCGGTGCTGACCGCCAAACTCGGCGATGTCTCGATCTACCGCAAGGATCCGGCCGCGGCTGCGGCGGCGAAAATCCGACTCGACGCCATCGAGGCCGAACACGCCGTCGCCTTTGCCCGCTGGGAGGAGCTGGAGGCTTTGAAGTAGCAGCGGGTGGCGGGCATTCGATCCGCCTCCGACCTACTCGCTACCCACTACCCGCTACTCGCTACTTCCCCGTCCCATGAACAGAACGGACCGGCTTGTCGCGATGGTCATGCACCTCCAGGGGCGCCGCGTAGTGCGCGCCGAGGAGCTGGCGGAGCATTATGGCATCAGCGTGCGCACGGTCTATCGCGACATCGCCGCGCTCGGGGAGGCCGGCGTGCCGGTGGTGGGTGAGGCTGGTGTGGGCTATGCGCTGGTGAAGGGCTACCACCTGCCCCCGGTCATGCTGACGGCCGAGGAGGCGGGGGCGTTGTTCACGGGGGGCGAACTTGCGAAGAAATTCACCGATGGTTCGCTCAACGCGGCGGTGGACGGTGCGCTCAATAAACTGCGCGCGATTCTGCCGGGCGACCGCCGGGACCACCTCGAACATCTTGCGCGCGGCACGATCATCGCCGGCGCGCCCGGAGCCGCGGGCGGGAACGGCGGCGGCCCGGCCTGCCTCGCATCGGTGCAGCAGGCGGTCGCCCGGCGGCGCGTGCTGGCGCTGGCGTATCGCGCCCGCGAACAGCAGGCGGACACGGCGCGCGAGGTCGAGCCGCTCGGCGTCGTGTTCTATGGCGGCAACTGGTATCTGGTGGCCTGGTGCCGGCTGCGAAAGGACCTGCGGCACTTCCGCGTGGACCGTATCCAGAATCTGGATATGCGCGTGGAGACCTTTGGCACGCGCGAGGATTTTTCATTGAGCCGGCACATCGAGGATTACGCACGGCAGGGAGAGACGTTCCCCGCGAAGGTGTGGCTGGCGCGCGAGGTGCAGGAGCGGGCGAGGGGGGAGAGCTACGCGACCCTGGTGGCCGGTGGGGACCGCGAGGGCGGGACGGAGTTTTCCCTGCTGACGTGGTCGTATGACTGGCTGGCGCGATGGATCCTGTCCTTCGGCGACAAGGCCGAGGCGCTGGAGCCGGCGGCGTTGCGCGAGCAGGTGCGCACGCAGGCGGAGGCGGTGGCGCGGAGGCATGGGGTGCGGACGGAACGCTCCTGACACAGGGTTGTCAGTGGCGGCTGCTAACCTGCGCCCGCCATGAACACCTCCACCAACGCCACCGCGTCATCTCCCATTCGTGTGCTTGAATTTGCGTTTACCGGTTATCCGGTGACCGACGTGGCCCGGGCGAGGGCTTTTTATGAAGGCGTGCTGGGGCTGAAGACGGGCATGGTGTGGGAGGAGGCCGATCATGCCTGGATCGAATACGACGCCGGCGGCCACACGCTCGCGATCAACAACAGCTCGAAGGAATGGAAACCCAGCGCCAGCGGCCCCGCCATCGCGCTGGAGGTGGAGGATTTCGACGCGACGATCGCGGCGTTGAAGGAGCGGAGCGTGCGGTTCACGGTGGAGCCGTTTCAAAGCCCGGTTTGCCGGATCGCGGTGATCCTCGATCCGGATGGCAATTCCCTCGCAATCCATAAACGCAACGTCCCCGCCCACGGTTGAACGATGAAAACAGTTTCCCTCTACATTGCGGCGAGTCTCGACGGATTCATCGCGCGAAAAAACGGGGCGATCGACTGGCTGCCCGTGCCTTCGGCCGCGGAGGACTACGGTTATGCCGCATTCATTGAAACCGTGGACACGCTGCTGATGGGCCGGCGGACCTACGAGCAGGTCCTGACGCTGGGCCCCTGGCCTTATGCCGGACGGCGCTGCCTGGTCTTCAGCGCCTCGCGTGACGGGGAGCGGGACGGGCACGCGGAGTTTGTCGACTGCGACATCGCGGCCTGCGTGCGCGAGCTGAAGGCGGAGCCCGGCGACGGCGTGATCTGGCTGGTGGGCGGCGCGGAGATTATCGCCGCGTGTCTGGCGGGCGAGGTGGTCGACGAGATTATCCTGACGACCGTGCCGGTGCTGCTCGGCGAGGGAATCCGGTTGTTTCCGGAGACAAGCTGGCTGACGCCGCTCCAGCTTAACGAGGTGCGGTCGTATCCTGATGGTTTGGTGCAGCACACCTACCAACTGGCGGCGGTCGATGCTGGCACGCCCACGCTTGCCTTTGCCTGAGGAGGAAAGGGACAGTAGCGGGCAGTGAGTAGTGGACAATGGGCCTTCGAACCTTCGAATCCCCCAGTCCGATCTACTCGCTACTCACCACTCGCTACTCGCTACTTTTCCCACCCCATGTCTCTTTTCAGCACACGCCGCTCGATCAAACCTGCCGTGATGGATTCGCACCGCGAGGTGTCGCGGGAGGCGTTGGTGGAGATTTTGGGGGATGCGCATTGCGCACCGACGCATGGGTTGACCCAGCCCTGGCGCTTTCACGTGTTCACGGGGGCGGCACGGGCGAGACTGGGCGATGGATTGCAGGCGATCTATGACCGCGTCACGCCGGCGTCTGCGCGCAACGAGGAGAAGCGCTCCAAGCTCGGTGCGACGCCGCGACTCGCGCCCGTGGTCATCGCGGTGGCCGCCCGCGTCGTTCCCAACGGAAAAATTCCCGAGGTCGAGGAACTCCTCGCGACGGCCTGCGCAGTGGAGAACTTGATGTTGTCCGCACATGAAAA
Source organism: Rariglobus sp. (assembly GCA_029266495.1). Taxonomy (GTDB): domain Bacteria; phylum Verrucomicrobiota; class Verrucomicrobiia; order Opitutales; family Opitutaceae; genus Rariglobus. Next base: position 30,112 of record JAQSWS010000062.1, read on the forward strand.
AAGCCTCGGCTCTTATTGGAGCACGCCGCCGGTGGCGATGACGCCTGAGTTTGCAGCCTGGTTGGGGCTTGATGCGACGCATCGCATGCTCGGCCTCGTCTACCTGGGACATCCCGTGCCCGGGAAAACGCCGCCACCCCCGTCGCGTCATGCGTTGGGGGATCATGTGGTGTGGAACGATGCCTGAGCGACGTCGGCTTGCCTCGCAAGATGGTGCAAATGATGAAAGTGCACATTTGGGGGAATTCCCGATACCGGGATCACGGCATTGTTAATCAAATGCTTGGGTCAGCTTAGCAGACGGAGCGGAAAGTTTTTTCACTTTGTGGCATTCCGCGGCTTGACGTTGGCCCGAGCCATGCTACTACTCATCTCGTTCCCGCTTAGCGGGGACATTTTGGGGTAACCTAGAAAGCAAATGGCCGGTCGCTTAGGGGTAGGCGACCGGCCAACTTTTTTTAAAGCGCGGAGATGTCCGCCTCAAGCAGGCAGGCCGCAAGTGGCAGCCCTGTATTCGGAATCGCGGATGAATTCAGGACCTCCCGCAAGTGGGATATCGCGCGGCCGGTTGCGCGCCGGGCTCTCTCGATTACGGTGGCGGCTTTCATGAATCCGCCTTCCTCCCCGACGTCCGCCGGCCGCCTGCATTACGCCTGGGTGGTGGGAGGTGTCACGTTCCTGACGCTGCTGGCGGCGTCGGCCAGCCGGTCCGCCTCGGGGGTCTTGATTCTGCCGCTGGGCAACGAGTTTCAATGGAGCCGGGCCACCGTGTCGTCGATCGTGTCGCTCAACATCCTGCTCTTTGGACTGGTCGGGCCGTTTGCAGCCGCGCTTTACCAGCGGATCGGGCTGCGGCGGACGATGCTGCTGGGGATGACGCTGATCGGTGGCGGGTATGCCTTGTCGACGCGGGCGGCGCATTACTGGCAATTCCTGCTTTCGTGGGGCGTCATGGTGGGGCTGGGGGCGGGCATGGTGGCGATCGTGCTCGGGGCGGCGGTGGCCAACCGCTGGTTCACGGCCCGGCGCGGATTGGTGGTGGGTGTGCTCACGGCGAGCACGGCGACGGGACAACTTGTCTTTTTGCCCTGGATGGCCGCGATCGCGACGGAGCACGGCTGGCGTGGCGTCCCGTGGGTGGTGGCGGGGGCCTCCGCGGCGGTGCTGCCGTTGATCTGGTTTTTTATGCGCGACGATCCGGCCGATGTCGGCCTGCGTCCTTACGGCGAAACGGGCGCGATCACCGCGGCGAGACCGGTGGCGGGCAACCCGGCGCGGCACGCGGTGGTGGTTCTGCTGGAGGCGGCGCGTTCGCGGGATTTCTGGCTGCTGGCGGGGTCGTTCTTCATTTGTGGCGCGACGACCAACGGCCTGGTGGGCACCCACCTGCTGCCGGCGGCGTTCGATTGCGGAATCCCCGAGGTGAAGGCGGCGGGATTGCTGGCGATGATGGGGGTCTTTGACCTCGCGGGCACGACGCTCTCGGGGTGGTTGTCGGACCGTTATAACACGCGGTATTTGCTTTTCACCTACTACGGACTGCGCGGGCTTTCGCTGTTTTTCCTGCCGGTGGCGCTGGTGGGGCCGGCGACGGGGCTGTTGATCTTTGCGATTTTCTACGGGCTCGACTGGATCGCCACGGTGCCGCCGACGGTGCGATTGACGGCGGATGTGTTTGGACGCGAAAAAGCCGGCATCGTGTTTGGCTGGATCGTGGCGGCGCATCAATTGGGAGCGGCGTTCGCGGCCTCGGCGGCAGGCGTGCTGCGGACGACGACGGGCAGCTACACGCTGGCCTTCCTCGGCGCGGGCGCACTCTGCGTGATCGCGGCGGCGGGCGTGCTGCCGATCGGACGTCTTAACCGTCGCACGACACTGGCCGGCTCGGGGGCGGGCGCTACGGGGTGAGGTGAGGGGCGCGGTGAGAGTTGAAGGCTGAGAGTTGAGAGTTCGCCGCAAAAGACGCAAAAGGTGCAAAAGAAGGGAGGGGAATTATGAAATCAGCCCGTGGCGGCGGAAACGGGCGAGCAGACGACGCTCATATTTTCGAGTCAGCTCGTGCTCCCAGATGCGCAGCACGCGCCAGCCTTGGGTGCGGGTAACGAGCCGATCGAGGGCTTGATTGCGGGCGATCTTAGTCCGCCGGAACTTCGCGTCCTGTTTGGGCTGTGTAGAACCGCTCAGCCCGACCACGGGGAAAGCTCGGGATGGTGCTTTTCCAGCCACACAATCACCGCCTCGCGTAGTTCGCGGGCGAAGTCGGCGAGCTCCCGGGCTTCTTTGGCGCTGACCTGCCCGGGTGCATCGTATTCAGCGGTATTTCGTTTTGAACGGCACGTATCCAGATAATCGGCATCGGCCTGACGCTCCGTTCCGAGGATCAAGGGGAGCGCTTGCAGCGTGCGATAGTGCGCGAGATTTTTCTCCGGTCGCCATCCCTCGGCGAAAACGAGGATGGTGCACAATTTAAGCGCGGCATTGTAGGCGATGCCGAATTGCCAATCGGGCGACAGTCCGCGCGCGGCGTCCTCCAGATCGCGATCCACGATGCCGAAGAGGTCGGCAACCTGCCGCTTGGAGGTTTGATGTGGCCGCAGCCACCCGGCTTTAGCCCAGTCGTGCAAGCTCATCGGCATTTCCCTTAACCCAGAGTTTTTCCCTGGCAAGCACGTCGAGGAGGAAGGGCTTGTCGTTTCGATCACGAACAAAGTCGCTGGCGGTCATGGTTACGGGGTTGATTTCGCGCCCCAACCACTCGGCGGCCTTGCGGAGACGCGGGGCGAGCGTGCGGAGCCCGACATCGCCGATCACCAGGAAGTCCACATCGCTTCCCGCCTTGCCGGTTCCAGAGGCGAGCGAGCCGAAGACAAACGCCAACTCGACTCCGTCGATATCTTGCAATGCCTCCGCCAGCACCTCGCGCAAGCCGGCGGTCTTGAGCACGAGCTGATGCAGATCCGGGAAAAGCGGGTGCGTGGTGTTGGCTTTGAAATAGCGCCGGTTACCGTCGCGTCGGCTCAGAAGGAGATCTGCGGCGCACAGCTTCTCCACCTCGCTTTGAAGGGTTCCGAGGGTGAGGCCACTTTGCCGAGTGAGTTCGCGAAGGTGCAGCTCGCGGCTCTCGTCGGCGAACAAAAGCCTCAGCACCTCGGCCCGGACTTGGGGAAAGAGAACGTTAAGCAAGCTCATATCGTATGTTTTAAGCATACGTTCGTATGCTTTAACCAGTCAATGTGGAATTCCAGATCAGACTAACAGCCCCGCTCTCCGCAGCCGGGCGAGCAGACGACGCTCATACTTCCGCGTCAGCTCATGCTCCCAGATGCGCAGCACATGCCAGCCCCGAGCGAGGAGAGTGCGGGTGACGAGCCGGTCGCGAGCGAGGTTGCGAGCAATCTTGGTCCGCCAGAACTCAGCGTTTTGCTTGGGCTGCGTGGCGTGGATCGGACAGCCGTGCCAGAAACAGCCGTCCACGAAGACGGCGAGTTTGAGCTTGGGGAAAACGAAGTCGGGTTTGCCGAAGACCGGGGCTTTCCGCCGCCAGCCAGTTACACCGTGTAACCGGAAAACCGCCATCAGCTTCAGCTCCGTGTCCTTATTACCGGAGCCGCGGATGCGGGACATGAGCGCGGAGCGTTCAACTACCGTGAGAATATCAGACATGGATTGGCCTTTTGCCGCAGAAGAGCCCCGCGAACTTGTTGAAAACCTCACCTTACGCAAGTTGAGGGAGGGCTAAGATCACCCATTCGATGACTTTAGCTAAAACATTTTTGCCTGCTTATGACCATTTTTATAAAATCCCCGAATGTTATTACAGGCAAGTTTTCGGCCATAGGTAGAGAATGATGTCGATTTTTCGGTATAACCAAAGTGAGATTAAGCTCACGCATTCTTGTAAACTGATTCTTTGGGAGAGCGCCACTGAGCGTTATCAGATGTTTTTTGGGGATTCGTGGGGCCTCTGCTAAAGCTTGTTGCCATCTCTCTTTGCATGTCGTTTTCGCGGCGAGCATAGTAAGAACCAGTCCTTTTGGGATGGGCTGGGTATTATATGACTTAACGCTCGGCATGATGAAGTCAGGAATGTCGCCTGTGCTTAATTTTGGACGTTGAGAGAACATTACTTTGTTAGCTTCAAGGACGCTTGCGATTTGATATTCAAATGTGCTTCCCGCTCGTGATTTGCCTGCTTGAGCGAACGACATGAAACACTTTCTGAGATTCTCAATTGAATCAAAATCGACTGTTTTTTGATCTTTGATGCACGAGGCGAGAATTGTGGATATCTGTTCCTTTAGAAGATGGCGATCAACTGCCCTGTATAGCATGTCTGTTTGGTCCCACCACTCGCTAATTGTGTAGTCCGGGTCTTCTATTGGTCTAAAGTTTTCCACTAATCGTTTTGAGAATTCCGAAATTCTACTCGGTGAAGGAAGCCGGTTGGGCTGTTTTTTTAACAGTTCTTCGACCAATTCTTGATTCGTGATGTTTAAATCGATGCCCAAGTTCTCTACTAATTCTCTGCCGACGTAGTCTACGTCAGAAGAGGGAAGATCGGGTTCGTGTATTATTTGGGTTTTGGTGTCATTTTTAACTCCGAGCAGGCGGATTATTTCTGATTCTTCCGGAGATCCGGCAGCTGCTACAACTACTGATACCAATGCTTCCGGATTCACTGATGAATCCTTTTTTGAAACGATGGGTGTTTTGAGCGCTTGTTCTGAAAATAGAAATACTATCAGGTCTCCTTTTTGAGCTAATCCTTCTTTGCCCACCACTAGGTTGTCTTTATAGTAGAGACGCCACTCGGTTCGGTCGGGATCGCGATGCGACTTATACCAAGACAGTTCGGAATCACTAGATACGGGAGTCTCTGATTTTCCATCAAAATAGACATATCGAGCAGCATAACGTTTTGCTTGCCCGAACGGCGGACGCCCTAGCGATTCTTTCAATACAGTAGTTCCGTTGAATTCGTGGCTGTTTGAAGCGTTCGGGTTAACTTCTGAATTCATAACCCTTTTGGAGGCAACCAACGAAAAGTAATCACGGAGCTTGCCCGCTGTCATTCTCCTGCCTTCCTGTGAACTCGTTTTGTTTTTAGGCATGAGGAAATGTGGGGGGGGTGTTTTTTTTATTTTTCCTTTTTGGTGCGGGAAAGCATGTGGGGTCTTCTGCGAGAGTTAGCTCAGGTGTATGACCTATCGGGCACTTCAAGGTCGATAGGACTGCGGTCGCAATTTTTTGCACCACCGGCACAACAACAGAGTTGCCAAACTGCCTGTATGCTTGGGTGTCGGATACGTTGATTTTAAATGTATCTGGATATCCCATTAGACGCGCACACTCTCGAGGCGTGAGGCGCCGAGGATTCTTACGTGGACCTTGGGATACTAAAATTTCGGAACCATCCTTATGGTAACGTGCGCTAAGGGTGCGAGTCGTGCTATCGCCCGTAACCATACCGAATCCGAAGCCGTTGCCCGCATCTTGGTGTTTTTTAGCATAGGCTTGTAGATAAGCCCAAAGATTGTCGGTTAGGGTGTATTTACTTGGCACATCGCGCTCTAGAATGGAGGCCAGCTTGGGTTCTGTCTTGGGAAACTCAGGGAACTCAAAATATCGGGGCTCACGAAAACCTACCAAGAAGATGCGTTCGCGATGCTGAGGCACCACGTTACGGGCATCGATGATCTTGGTGTGGACTTGGTATCCGAGAGCGCGAGTGAGCGTGTCATAGATGACCTGAAACGTGCGGCCCTTATCGTGGCTTTTGAGATTTTTGACGTTCTCCAGCACGAAGGCGGCCGGCTTGTGATAGTCGATGATGTCAGCGATGGAGAAAAATAGGTTTCCTTGCTTCTCGTCATCGAAGCCATGCTTGCGACCAAGGCTGTTTTTCTTGGATACACCAGCGAGGCTGAAGGGCTGGCAGGGGAAGCCGCCGCAGAGGATGTCGTGCGCTGGAATATCGGCGACCGCAACGGTGTGGATGTCCCCGTGTGGGGTCTCGCCAAAGTTGGCGGCGTAGGTGAGGCGCGAGTATTTGTCCCAGTCGCTGGAAAACACGCAGCGTGCACCGATGTTTTCAAATGCGATTCGAAAGCCTCCGATGCCGCAGAAGAGATCGATGAATCTGAGTGGTGTTGGTGTGCCGTATGGGGCTTGACCTTCGGCTACGGCCCGCGGCGTTTTAGGACGTGAACGTTTGGTCATCGTTCGATCCCCTCGCACAGAGCTGAGACGCTGGTTTTCAGCGCCTTCGAGAGCTTGTTGATCGTGATGATCGTTGGATTGCGTGCTCCGCGCTCGATCCCGCTGATGAAGGTCTGATCAAGGTCGGCCTTTTCGGCCAATTGCTCTTGCGTCCACTCCCGCTCCTCGCGGCGTTTTCTTACGTTCTCTCCAAACCGGATTAGCTCCGGCGCTTTGGCTTTAGGCATCCGGTCATATTACCGGCTTTATGACTTAAAAGTTAATGGACGATGAGTCATAAATGGGTCGCAGGTGATGTGCCGTTGATTGCAGGCGAGAACGAAACGACTCGGTCGTTCGACTTCGGGCGGGACATCGTGCAGTTACCGGAGCCTTGAGACAGAGGAGGTTGACGGTGCCACAGTGGCTCGGCTTGCGAGGATCAGAATCGCGAGCGAGCTCGCTCCCACATGATCGTTCTTCGGCACATCACACCTCCGTCAGCAAGCGGCGCAGATCGTCGGTGCCCGTGGTGAGGTGGTGGCGTGGGGTGGCGGTGTCCATGTCAGGATAGCGGGTGCTTTCCAGGAGGCACTGGATGGCGATGGTGCCGTGGTAGACGGTGGCTCGGAATTGCGTGGCGGGGTCGGTCGGGCGGGGACCATAGGCTTCCCAGAAGACCGGGGGGAAATCACAGCCGTGAAAAACCCATTCGTTCAGCGGGTCGCCAAAGCCGCCGCGTTCGTGGTCGAGCAGCGCCACGATGCGCGGATTGCTGTTGGGAGAATCGCGACGGATGAGGACGTTTTTAGGCCAAGGATCGCCGTGGAGGACGCGGGGTGTGGTGATTTCATCCAGGGCGGACGCCCCGCATTCGGCTTGGGCGAACCAAGCGCGGGCTTCTGCGTCGGGCAGGCCGAGCCGTGTCAGGTCATTCAACAGGCCTCGGATGCCACCCAAAATAAAATCACTCCAGCGGGCATGCGGCGGCTCGGGGTGAGGCCAGCCGAAGTGAGGCGCGGGAGTGGCGTGCACGCGGCGGAGCAGGGCGGCAAGTTCGCGCCAGAGCGCGTCGTTTTCGGCGGGCGTGAGGGTCGACATGACTGCGTCCCAGTTTTCTCCCTCGATAAACTCGCTCAGCACGGCGTCGCGCGGACAAATCTCGCCGGTGAAATCCGTGCCGGCGATACGGGGTAGCAGCGGTGCCACGGCGGCGAGCCAGGGTGTGAGTGCATGCTCACGTCGGAGCAAGTGACGCTCGACGTGGAAGAGCAATGGGTGCGTGTGTGGCGGCGATACGCGGAGCACCGAGCGGTGTTCGTCGGCGGCGGTCAGGAGGAAGGCGTTGTTGAAGGCGCCGCCACCGATTTCGCGGGCCTCGATGATAGCGATGTCAGAGCCGAGCAGACGGGCGGCCAGAGCGGTGACTTCCGCGGCGGTGGGCGGCTGTTGGAAATCGGTCGCGAGACGCGGGAGGGGAAGGTAGCGCATGGGTGGCGGTGGCTGCTAGAGTCTGGAGCTGAGAGGCTAGAGTCCAGAGATGGAATCCTGCACTGAATATGAGAAGACGTGGAAACGATGGATTCTTGAGTTTGTGTCCGAGCGTTGCACGTTTTCGCAGGGGGAGCGGGTGCTTTCGAGGATGCAGCGTATGGCGATGGTGGCCCGGTGGAGGTTGGCGTGGGTTGGAGAAGCGGGATCGGTCGGACGATTAAGCGAGAGATGGTTTGTGCCGATAGCAGGGGCAGCCCCACCCCTCCATGAAAGCTATAGACCCCATCGTGTTTCTCGAACTCGGCTCCATTCAAAAAATCATCGACGACGAGACCTGGCTCGAAGGCGAACGGCGCGGGCATGCGGTCGATCCCCTCGATCCCGTGGTCGTTGCTTCGGTGTGCGCAATCGTTCTGCGCATCGGGGCCGAGTTGCGCGCCTCCTTCCTGTCAGCCCGCAAAACGCGCGCGTCTTCGCAGAACGAGGACAACGCGATGGCGGCGTAACGGGCGCGACTCGTCTTCCGGTTGGGTTATCGCGTCTGCCCGGCGAGGAGGGCGTCGAGATCCAGAGGCCGGGGCATTGGGGGCGGAAAGTAGCGGGTAGCGAGTAGTGGGTAGCGGGTAGATCAGGGAGGTAAAACCGGCGGCGTGGAGTGAAGCGGAGGGCTGAGGACGGAGGACAGCGGACGGAGCCCTGAGGATGGGTGAACGAGGAGAAACGAGCGCAGGTGCTTCCTTGCGCTGCGCCGGACGGTGGATTTCGTGATGGTATGGCTTCCGTTGCCCCAGGTCCGATGCCCGGCGTTGCCCCGCTTTCTCCGCTGGCTGCGCGGGTGTTGGGCTGCCTGATCGAAAAGGAGCTCGCCACGCCCGACATCTACCCGCTCACGCTGAACGCGCTGGTCAATGCGTGTAACCAAAAGAGTAATCGTGAACCCGTGATGGAGGTGTCGGCCCGCGAGGTGGAGGTGGCGATCGACGAGCTGCGCCAGCAGCGGCTGGCGGTGGTGTTTGCCGGGGCGGACGCGCGTGTGCCGAAATACCGGCAGAAGATCGACGAGGTGTATCATCCGTTGGATACGGAGGCGCGGGCGGTGTTGGGTGAGTTGTTGGTGCGGGGGCCGCAGACCGCCGCCGGGTTGCGCGCCAATGCCGAGCGGCTGCATGCGATGCCGGCGGCGGCGGAGTTCGAGGACTTGCTCGCGGAGCTGGCCGGGCGGGCGTCCGGCGCGCTGATGCGAAAGCTGCCGCGTCAGCCGGGGCAGAAGGAGGCGCGCTGGGTGCAATTGCTCACGGGTGAACCGGCGTTGGAAGCGGGGGGTGGCGCGGAACCAGTGACCGTGACGATGACGCTGCCGCCCGAGGTCGAGCGCCGGCTCGCCGCGTTGGAGGCCGAGGTCGGGCAGTTGCGGGCGGAGCTGACGGAGTTGAGGAAATCGCTGGGGGAGTGAGGGCGGATGGTTGAGGGTTGAGCGTTGAGAGCCCGGAGGACGGAGGCGTCGCCTGGGCAAAAAAAAGCCCCGCGCCGGTGAGGGCGCGGGGCGGTGTTGCGGGACCTGTTGCCTTGGATCAGGCGGTCTTCGCGCCTTGGTAGGTCGCGTCACCGAAGCCGAGGATCGGATAAAAAATCACGCCCAAAAAGGCCAGGCCCACGCCGAAGCCGGTGCCTTTGCCGAAGGCTTTCGCAACATCGATTGCGACAATGATGGCCATGACGACGTTGACGATGGGGATCAAAAACAAGAGGAGCCACCAGCCTGGCCGGCCGGCAACCTTCAGGAGGACGTAGAGATTGTAGAACGGAATGATCGCGGCCCAGCCCGGCTGGCCTGCCTTGGTGAAGACTTTCCAGATGGCGGCGATGATGAGGACGGCGAGCGCGAGTTGAAACAAGCCGACGAGGAGGGGAGCGATTGAAGCCATGGGAGCGAGGTGTTGAACGATGCTTGATTGTTGGATGAACGGTCCTGACGGAATTATTCTTCGCGGCCCACCTTGGTCCATTTATCGGACGTCATGAGGGACTCGGGGCTGGATTGCTCGATGAGCAACTGATCGTCCGCGTAGATGCGGATCCAGATGCCGCGCATTTCGCCGCCGGAGTTGTAGCCGAAATAGGTGTCCTTGGTTTTGCAGACCTCGGTGGAGCGGGTGCGAAAGGTCTCGGAGCCGCGGCTGGCGATGGCGTTGATCACCTTGGAGCCCGTGATCATCGTGGGGGAGCTGATGTCCGAATACGTGCGGGCAAAGAGATTGTATTCGACGCGCAAATTTTCGACGGGGCGCAGGTGCTGGTTGGTGAGCTGAATGCTGAAACCCCAGTCCTCGTGCTTGTGGGTGTAAGTGTCATACTTGGTCAGCGTCCGGGAGGAGAATTTGCCGCGGCTCAGGCCCACGATGAGTTTTTTGGGGTCGGGGGTGGACTTTTCCTCGGCGGGGGCGGGCTTGGCGGCCCAGTCCTTGATGAATTTCTGGTCGGCTTCGGTGAGCTTCGAGATCGACAGGGTGAAGAGCTGTCCGTCTTCGCGCCGGATGCGGACGTTGTCGCCTTCAACGGAAAGAAGCTCGGCGGTGATGCTGCGTCCGAATTGATCGGTGAACGTGCGGGGCTCGGCTTGGAGAACGGCCGCAAACAAGAACGCGAAGGCGAAGAGTCGTTTCATGATGGTTGGGTTGCGCGAGCTGGACTGGAACTAAATGTCCGCGATCAACTTTGGCGAGACTGCAAATGACAAGACACTGAAAACCGGTGTTTATTAGGCTGGATTTTGGAAGATAGAGTCCCGGGGTTTTGAGTTCCTGATGGAGTTCGACGACGGGCGAATCTTTTGGGGGCGACCAAGTAGCGAAGGTTTCCAGCCTGCATTTGGGTGCGGAGGAGACGATGATCGGGGAAACAAAAAGCCCCGCGCCGGTGAGGGCGCGGGGCTTGGGGCGGACCGCCTGCAAGCAGGCGGCCTACGTTGGAGTGCGACCGTAAAGCCGCTCTTGGATTACTTCTTCTTGGCGGGGGCCTTGGCGGCGGCGCGCTTCTCCTCGATCGCGGCCTGGGCGGCGGCGAGGCGGGCGACGGGCACGCGGTAGGGGCTGCAGGAGACGTAGGTCAGGCCCACCTTATGGCAGAACTT